>NZ_JBJNIP010000091.1:0-182541 GCF_056324165.1 Wenzhouxiangella sp. YN9 | reverse complement strand
CTAGCCGAAGGCGAGCCGCCCATTCCAATCGAAGACGAGAAGTCCGTCAGCAACCGGGTTGACCAGATCAGACAGCAGCAAGCCGCAAAGCCTGCCTACAAACCACCACCCGACCACCCCTGGAAGCGAGCCTACCCCGACCGCATCACATGAAAACGAAGGGGACATTTCTACTTTGGAGAAAAGGGGACATTTCTACTTTGGGTTGACAGCAAACCCAGGGCTATGGAGAATCCGGGCCGGCACTGGCATAGAAGGCTCGGGTTCGCTCGAATAACGGGCCGAGCCTGAGAATATAACGCTCCTCGTCCACTCGCTGCAGGTCGAAAGGATGTGCGGCGCCCGGCGACAGACTGCGCCAGTATTCAGGAACGTCCAGGTCGCTCAAATCAAGCGTGGGAAGGTCAGCGTCAATCGGCTGGAATTTTCCCGGCGCTTCCATGATGTAATCAGCAGTTTGCGGACTGGCGGCTGTCATTGCCGCCACGCGAACCGAGAGCGGGTGAGCAAGCAGGCCAACGCTCGCGCCGAGCAGGAGCGCCACAACCAATCTTTCACGTAAAGGGGCCGGGTGCGACAGTATCGCGCCGGCCAAAAACACCACGCCTGCAGCCAGCGCCAGCGAACCAAAATCGGGTGACCACAGTGGGCGAATCGGCGCCAGCGCCACGAAGTGAAGCGCCGCGGCCAGCGCCAGCACCGCCGTCAGCACAAGCATGATGATCAGCGACCGGAAGTTCAGCAGATCCACCGGCGCGTCGCCGGGGCGCGCCTTGGGCCGCTTTCTGGAAGGCTTGGCCATGCCCAGACGCCCCCGAAACCCCAGCGGCCGATATTCAACTTCGATACCGCGGCGCTTAAGGTGCTGGATCAGGGGATGTGACTCGGTCAGCTCATGCAGGCGCCCGCCCGATCTGAAGGCCATCAGGTCGGGCCGCTTCAGCGGCTCGCCCACTGGGTCCCATAACAGCAGCGCCATAGCGTACTCCTGCTGGCCGCTTTCAAGCACCAGCGTGGTGTTGATCCAGCTCTGGGCTTGCCGTGCACTCACGTCCGGTCGCTGGACAACGGCACGGTCAATAGCCGTCCAGGGCAGTTGCCAGTCCTGCCGCAGCCAGCTATTCGGGCCGTGATGCCGATGGGGCGAGCAACGAATGCCGTTTGCATCAACGATCAGTTTCGATTTTCTGGCCAGACCCGCGACATGGGCCAGCAGCGCGCTCAGCGCGATGATGCCCACAAGCGCTGCCGCCAGCGCCCAGACGGGCTGCTGCTGCAGGTCTTTGAGCATGGTCTCGGTCAGGCTTTCAGACCCCAGCGTACCCAGGGTGATCAGCACCGCCAGCGAACCGGCAACAATCCACAGGCCGCGCCGCATGTTGACGGGGCTGAGACGATAGCGAAACCGGGTCGGCAGGGTCGAATCTTCCGCCAGGCTCATTCGCCGCTCAGATCCCAGGCGTCCAGCCATTCGACAGACTCGAGCTTAAAGCCCGCTTCCGCGGTCAGGCGGCGATGAAAATCGGGCAGATGGCCGGCGCCGTAGAACAGCGCCAGATTGCGAGCACCCTTACCCAGTTCGCGGTCAAGAACCGACAGCGCCTTGCGGTTACGCTCGGTGATCAGCACCGAGCCGTCCTCTTGGCCGAGCAGCTCCAGGACGCGCGCCTGATCGACCAGCGACTCGGCCATCATGCGCTTGAAGGCCAACTGCCGATCATCGGCCAGCAGCACTTGCAGCATCTGGGCCTGCTGGGCGGCCGCGCTTTCGGTCACCGCCGAGGCGGCCCACATCTGCAGAAAGGTTCCGATCCAGCTTTCATTGCGGCGCTTCATGCTGTCGTCGAACTCGGCGACCGTCATGTCGGCGTGCACAAAGCGGGGGTGATCGTAATCAATCTGCTCGAGCTGGAAGCTGAGCCCGAGCGCTTCTTTCATGCCGCCCTGCATCAGCCCGACCAGATTGAGCCCGATGCCTGCCGGGCGCTCGCCGCCCTTCGGATCACCCACCAGTTCGTAGAGGACAACGTCATAGTCATCAAAGCGCCGCTGCAGACTCTCGAAATACGCGCGCTCGGCCACGTGAATGGCGCCGACAAGATGCAGCGCCCGACCCTGAGCGTCGCGATAATGCGCCAGCGCCACCTGCAGGGACTTCGGCTGGCCCGACTCGTCTTCGACCAGGCGCATGAACTGATCGGGCACCTGGGCCCGAAGCGGGCTCACGGCCGCCAGGCTCAGCGCCAACATGGCCAGAGCCACAAGCCGGCACGCTGAGGTGCCGGGCCGCTTCAGGTCACTGGCTGCGCCAGCTGTCTGTCGGTCTGGTCGAGGCTTTTCCATGGGCGGCTCCGGGTTCAGATCATTCCCGCATCGACCCGAACCGGCAGCGGCCGGCCCGGTCGAGCATCAAGCATCCGTTTCGACAAAGTCGCCGAACTTGGCGTCCGAGGCCGGTCGCTGGGCCCGCAGCCGCTGCGAAACCTCCTCGGCCTGGCGCAGAACGCGCATCAGATTCTCGCCGATGATTCCCTTGAGCTCTTCATCGCTGTAACCGCGCCGAATCAGCTCGGCCAACAGGGCTGGATAGGTGGAGACATCCTCCAGGCCTTCCGGGGTCGATGAAATACCGTCGAAATCTCCGCCGATGCCGATATATTCTGCACCGATACGATCACGAATATAGTCGATATGGTCAGCCACATCGACCAGCGTCGCTTGCGGCCGGGGATTGGCATCGAGCCATTCCTCCATGCCGGCCTCGACGCGCTCGACACTTTCGGGATACAACGCCTCAAGTCGGGCACGCTCGCCTTCCTGACGGGCGCCCCACTGGCGAACGGTATCGTTGATGAAACCGGGCACGAAAGTGACCATCACCACACCGCCGTTGTCGGGCAGCTGGTCGAGCACCTCGTCGGGCACATTGCGCGGGTGCGCGGTCACGCCCTTCGCCGAGGAGTGTGAAAAGATCACCGGCGCGGCGGTAACTTCCAGCGCATCGTGCATGACCGCCGGGCTGACGTGCGAAAGGTCCACCAGCATGCCCAGGCGATTCATTTCGCGCACCACCTCGCGGCCGAAGTCGGTCAGGCCACCGTGGCGCGGCGCGTCGGTTGCTGCATCCGCCCAGTCATGCGACTGCCAGTGCGTCAGCGTCAGATAGCGCGCGCCCAGGCCGTAGTAGGCGCGCAGGTTGGCCAGGGAGTTGTCCAGGGTATGGCCGCCCTCCAGGCCGAGCAGGGAGGCGATGCGTCCGGCCTCGAAAGCACGCTCGATCCCGGCAGCCGTCGTCACCCACTCCAGCTCGTCATGGCGCTCGATCAGGCGGCGCGCAGTATCGATCTGCTCGATCTGGACCTGCACGGCTTCCGGGCCGACAAACGCCGGATCGACGTAAACCGACCAGAACTGACCGCCGACCCGGCCGGCGCGAAGCCGCGGCAGATCAGTATGCATGGGTGGATCAAGCTGGGTAGTATCACCGGTGAAATCAATGCCTTCGAGCCGATTGTCGGCACGCACGCGGTACTGCCAGGGCACGTCGTTATGGCCATCAATCAAGGGCGTCGATTCCAGCAGAGCCACGGCGCGGCGGTACTCGGCCGACGTGTCTTCGGCCTGAACCGTAGCGGCGGCTACTGCGACCAGCGCGGCCACACAGATCATCATGATATTTCGCGTCATAAGCTTGCCTGTTTGGAGATTTGCAGATTTTCTGAAAATCGCCGGCACGAGCGAAGCCGCTGGTGCGGGCGCCGGCCAGACAGTTTAACCGACCAACGGGCCCGCGCCCATGTGCTGGATGGCATGCCCGATTGCCGGGAGCCCTCACTGGCCCCACAAACTGCACCGACCACCCCTGAAAGCGAACCCAGCCTGACCGCAGATTGAATACTGAAAGAGGCTTTTCTACTTTAGATTGACACTTACGTGCTCGACGTCGGTGTGCCGGCTTTGATCACAGGCACCTCCCAGACTCAATTTGACCTCGTCTCTTTCTTTGTTAGCGTCACGAGCGTCGGCTCATGACCGGCAGGCATCAAGGGGTAAACACAGCTTTGTGGAAGTAAAGCCAAGAAACGCCTGACTTCAATCATGCTTGCAGCGTTTCTTCTTGCCATGGCTGCCCCAACAACCAGCTTGGCAAATAAAGCGAATTAGAACTTCCGCACCGAATCAGCCACACAGGCGCAAGACATCCTGGCTTCATACCAGGGTGCCCTGGGGGGCATCGTAGCTGGCAGAGGTGTGACCATCCCGATGTCGTCCTGGATCAGTCGATGGGAGGCGACGGGGAATTCGACACACTGGAATCAAGTTGCATGGTGAGCGCCACGGTGGGCATTGCCGGCGGCACGAAAGTGCCCATTTCAGCCACGGCGGCCACATCCAGCGAGGCGATAGACATGGTCATGGTCGCGCCGGGTCACTGCTCTCCAAATTCCCCGGCCTCGATCCTCGCTGATGCGCACAACGGAGTCAAAGTAGCGCACCATACCGGCGACGTTAACCGCCGCCGGTATGCTCATCACCCTGACTTGCCGAGCCCTGCCCGACTTTTGCCCTCTGAAGATGTGCGTGTGCCCGCCGGCCCCGGCACCACACGTCGGGGTCTCAATGCAAGGTGCAGATCACATTAATGCCATTACCGTCAGTGATTCTGGACGTGCACGAATACCCACCACCGCTCAAAGTTTGGGTCAGCCTTCGAATGAACCGGGTATTAGGGGTATCGAAATACATCTCGATGCCATCAAATGGAGCCACGGGCGAGATGCCGCTCGGATCGTTGGGGTCTTCAACAGGAATCTCTGCGCCAGCGTCATCCCTGATCTCCAGTTCCGACCAACTCGAGAAGTCTGGTGACAGCGTTATCTGGAGGGTGGAGCCGGACGGATAGTTGACCTTGATTACAAGCGGCAGGGAACGCAGGTCACGGTTCGGATCGACCTGCAAGTCATAGCTCAGTATTCCTAGGTTGATTGATGTCTGCGTAGAGATCTGTGAAGTGGTTCCCAGAAAATTCTTCAATAACAAATAAGTTCTCAGGCCACTTAAAAAGGCCGAGCTGAGCCTGCCGGACTCCAGGTCGCCGCCAACCGACTCGCGACCGCTCGGGGCCCATCCATCCACGCTGTCCCGGCCGATTGAAACGAACACCACTCCCGAGTTCTCGACTGCCTCCGCGAAAGCTTGCAATTCCTGCGTGGACATCGACTGCCGGTATGCAGTAATCGTTACCCTGTGCTCTCCCCGGAGATCGTCGAGAACAATTGTCCGGAGGTAATACCGAGTTTCGTTTGTGCTGCTGTTGGTGACGTAGACTTCTGTATACGGCTGTGGCACCTGTAGCGCTCGATGATGAAAATCCTCCTCGGTGACGCAAGAGTCACAGATGTCCCACCAAGCACCCGGCTCGTTTGCCCGAAGATCTGTCAAAGCTGCCAAAACGCAAGCCATAGCAATGAAAATTCGCAAGCCCATTTGAAAGCCCTCCTGCTGGATGATGAAGATCGAAACATTGAACAACGCCCTATATTTCAACCTTACCCCCCAGATTTCTTTGTCAAATGCTGCACCAGACCAGACGAGGAAACCCGGCAATGCCGGCTCCATCAAAAGACCCTGCTTGTGGATGTCCCCCGGCCTAAGCAGAAGAACCGGTTAACTTCCGCGCTTCTTGCGCATCCGTTTTCCTGAATGTCAGCACAAACAGGATGCAGAGCATCAGGGCAATCGGGGTATTCATGATCATCGGCAAGGACATCTCGCGGCTGCCGATAATGGTCACTGCGATGAAAATTGCCGTGCCTTCCTGTCGAATCATGTGCTCGATGCAGATCGCCTTGGTCTGCGCCATGGTCAACCCGAACTTGCGCGTCAATGCGAAGGCAACGACCAGCGCAATCAGGTTCATGCCGAGCGTGATCAACACGAGGTCGCCGAGGTGAGCTTTCAGGACCGCCACCTGGTCTGCCAGAATGAAGCCGAAGGCGACGACGAGCACGGCGGTCGCGAGAAGCTTGACTGGCCCCTTGAGTTTCAGCGCGATCGACTCCTTGAAGGTTCTCAAAAGCAGGCCGAGCGTGGCGGGTATCAAGGTGATACTGAATACCTTCCAGACAAAACCAAGCAGAGGAACATCAATGCTGGTTTCCATTCCCAGAAAATGCAGAACGGCAAAGTGCGCATAAAACGGGATGACCAGAATGTAGACCATGCTGATGACAATCGTCAGCGACAATGACAAGGCCAGATCGCCCTTGACGAAGTCTGTCATCAGATTGGACAGCATGCCCCCAGGACAGGTCGCCAGCAGGATGAAGCCTACGGCCAGCTCCGGTGATGGCGCAAACAGATAGGCCATCACAAGTCCGACCAGGGGCGGAACGATGAGCATGCTGGGCACGCCGACATACAGGGCACGCCGGTCGGTAAATACTCGCTTGAAGTCGTCAATGGTCAGGCTCAGGCCGATCGACAGCATGATGAACCACAACGAACCGGGCAAGAATATTGTATCGATAAGTTCCACGGGCCTTGGCCTCCTGGGTTTACGGTTTTAGCTTTTTCGCGACCCGGTGAAAACGTCCGCAACATCCGGGGCAGGATGGTCAGCCCGGCAGCTCCCTGGCCGGAGTCGCGCCTGCGGCTTTGGCTGCATCATCTCGGAGCGATTGATCGCTCCTGGCGACGTGCGTATATGCGCAGCACCCCAGGCTGAGAGCCGTTGCGGCCGTTGGTACAAAACCCTAGTCGGCGGGCGGGCGTTGGTCTGGATCGGCAAAATACTCCAGCTTCTGCAAAGCGATGGGAACGTTGCCATTGCGCCAGACAAAGTCGTGAAACGCCTGGATACTGAAGTCATCGCCTTCTCTCATGCGCGCTTCAGACATGAACTCGATCATCTGCAGCTTGCCGATCTGGTAGCTCAGGGCCTGCCCGGGAGTGGCGGAGAAGAACACTGCCTCATGGAGCGCGGTTGGCCCGTCCATCGGAACCTTTGTTTCCAGCACTTCAGCCGCCTCTTCAAGGCTGTAAATCCCTAGCGCGAGCTTGACGTCCACATCCACACGCAGGGCGCGCAGGCGCGAGAAGTTGTAGATGATCTCGCGTGTCTTCGGCGCATCCTCGAACAGGCCTGCCTGAAGCATCATTTCTTCGGCGTAGAACCCGGTGCCCTCATTGGCGCCCGAATCATAGTAATGCCGACGCAGAGGATTGGGATGAGCCCAGCCAATGGCCAACTGCATGTAGTGACCGGGCACGCCCTCATGAACGATAACCGGGCGCGGGTCCTGGGTAAACGTGGTGTTGAAGTAGCCCATGTGATCAGAAGGCTCGGGGATATAGACCGTTGCGTTCTCGTCGAGGCGATCAGGAGATGTGAGATCGAACGTTCGTCCCAACCAGCCGATCGGCTTCAAGTAAGCGGGAAATGCCTGGGCGCTGTAGTGACCAACCTGATTGCCGATGGACAGGACTCCCCTGTCTTTCAGAAAGGCCCGAACCTCGAGCTCTCGGCGGTCGACGTCGGCGATGACCTGGCTGATGTCGGTACGTCGGTCAAGAGGCGCTTCACTCTTGTTGCGCTGCTTCTCGAGAGCCTCGAAGGCGACGATCCTTGCCCACTCCTGCTCGCCCATACGCGCGATCTCCTCGGGCGAATAGGGATACAGCGCGACCTCGTTGAGAAAGAACTCGTAGCTTTCACGGCCCACGGCCGTTTTCTGAGGCAGGCTGCCGACGGCTTGCTCAAGAAACGCTTCGTACTCGGCAAAGGCGGCAATGGCTTTCTCGGCGCTTGCCCTAAGGCTCTGGGCCTGTTGCTTGTCGGCAAACGGAGCCAGCCCGTCGACCATGCCGTGGAGACTGTGAGGAATCCGCCGAAGCTCGGGAAATGTTGCCCGGACAAATGGCCCGCGCATGTCCGTCAGGTTCTCTTGTGCCGCTGCCAGTGTGGCTGGGGCGTGATCGAGCAGGTGGATCACCTGTCGGATGCGGCTGGCATCGACCGGTGGCGGTGGAAGCAGAACCTCGAAGACGGGCCCCAGCGCCTGTTGCACGTAGAATCCCGGCTGTCGCTTCCAGGCCGCAACGTGATCAAGCTCCCAGCGGACGCGAGCCAGAGCCGAGCCCACCAGTCGATAGTCGACTTCCTGAGCTGCCGTCCTCTCCTCTCCGGCAAGCGCCTGCCAGCGCTGCTCCAATGACTGCAGCTTGTCGTAGCGCTTGGCAACTGCTTCGGGAGACCAGTCGGGCGTGAAGGAATCCGGGCGCACAATGCGCGGAATATCGTCTGACGTGGCCGGCTGCGTCGCCGCTCGCCACGCCCAGAAATCCGCCCCCAGTTTCTGCACATCCGCGGTCACCCCGAAAGCAGCCAGGAGACACACGACCGCAACAATGCCTTTGCAAGCGTTTATTCGCATCGAGTTGTCCTACTGTGTATCCGGTTTCAGATGACGATCGAAGAAGTCCAGCATCTTGCGAAACGCAAACCTCGTCTGCGTGAGGTTGTCCACATCCCAGGCATGACTGCTGCCGGGAATGGTGACCAGCTCGAAGGTCTTCTCGTTTTCCATCAGGCGGTCGACCAGATCCAGGGTATCGCCGTAGAGCACAACGACATCCGCATTGCCGTGGATGATCATCAGATGATCTTCCAGGCCCGCGGCATGGTGTTGTGCCGCCTGCATCTTGTAGCGCTCATAGTTGTCATGAACCGTGTGGCCGAGCGTCCACATCTGGCCTGGATAGGCGTGCCATACATTGGAGGCTGGCGCACCGGCAACCCCTGCAGCATAGAGCCCGGGCTTTTTGAACAGCGACATCAGCGTCATGAGACCGCCATAGCTCGAGCCCCAGATTCCGACTCGATCCGGATCGACCATGCCCTTGTCCACCAGATAGCGGACACCGCTTTCCAGGTCATCGATATCTCTGACGCCGTAACCCGCGAGCAAGCGCTGACGGAATTCCTTGCCCTGGCCCCAGCTGCCGGCCACATCGACGTTGAGGATGATATAGCCGTGCCTCGCCAGAGCCTGGTCAAGGCCCCATGTCGGGTGAGCGTCACGCCCGCCCCACTGGGCGCGTACGGCATTTGAGTAAACCGAGCCGACAATCAGCGGATATTCTTTGTTTTCGTCATAGTCCGGCGGCAGAATCATGCGGGCGACCACTTCGGCCCCGTCCACATGGCTGTCGAAATGTATATAGCGCACTTTTGCCCACGCATGGTCATCGAATTCCGCCAACGGGGAATCAGTGATCTTGCGGCTGCTTACTCCATCGCTGAGCTTGAGCAAGTACAGATCAGGCGGAGTGACGTCATTGGAGGCGAGGTCGACGGCATGGGCGAAATCCGGGGAAAACGTTGGCGCATGCGTACCCGGCATCTGGCCGACGGCTTCGGGGGTCCCACCCTTCATGGCGATCCGATAGAGCTGCCGTTCACCAGGATGGTCGCGGTTGGCGGTGAAATAGATCTGATCATTCTCGGAATCCACCGCGAAATCTGCCACCTCCCAGTTACCCGTGGTGATGCGCCTGGGTTTCTGGTCCGGCTGCGGCTTGTGAAAAAGGTGGTACCAGCCTTCGCGGTCACTGACAATCACCAGGCCGTTGTCATCCGGCGCCCAGGCGGAGGACCAGGCCGGATCAAGCTGCCGCGGTTCGTGTTCTTCATAAAACACCGTGGCCTGCCCCGACTTCGCGTCGTAAATGCGGATCGTGCGCGTCTCCAGAAGAAACGTCGAACTGTCGACCATGAGTTTCTTGCCACTGGCTGACCACTCGAAGCTTCGAATGGGATTCTCCGCCGGATGCTCGACCCATAGGGGGTCGGCGCCTTCGGCAGCGACCAGGCCGATCCGGTAGCGGCCGGTATGATCGCCTGGAAAGGCACGACTCAGCTTGCGTGAGCGATTCTTTCCGTCTGAGTAATAGGGCACTTCACGAAGGGGCACGCTGGTCATGTCGGCTTGAATGAAGGCAATACGCTTGCCATCGGGAGACCAGGCGTGACGAGCGATGAACTGACGTTCAAAGGGCAGCTCGACCAGACGCCGGCTGCTCTGTTCAGCCACGGAATAAAGCCACAGATCACCATTGCGCACAAAGCTGAACGCACCACCGTCCGGGGCTGCTTGCAGTTGTTCTTCTTTGGCGGGCGTCTCCGTCAGGCGGGTGATACTGCCATCGCGTGCACGGATATAAAGGTCGCCATCGAGCACGTAGGCAAGAGCACCGTCGGCAAGCCAGGCAAAGTCGGTAATACCGTGAGCATTTTCCACATAACGGGCGTCCCCGGAAAGGCGGGTGAGCCGGATGGGCGCGTCTCGATCCAGGTCATGGAGCCAGAGATCGCGGAAGTCATAGCCTTCATCGTTCCACAGGTAGGCGAACGCCTGCCCGTCTGCCCGCCACTGGACGTTTTCCGGGGCGGTTCCGATCAAGTGAGGCAAAGAATAAAACCGCGTGAGCTGTTCTTCCGCCTGCGCTCTTGTCGTTTCAGCAAGTGTCGGCCCGCTGACAACCATCAACAGGACCACCAACAGACTCAAAGCATAATGTCGCATCATGGATTTTCCTGAAATGCCTCACTCATCTGGATCTACTTCGGTAACGAACAGGCACACCAGCAGTGCCTGACCGCATGTCTCGCCCGCGCACTCTTGAACTCCCGAATGCGGCCAAAAACTCTAGCACAACGCTCCAGCCATGTCCAACCAGATTCACATGAATATAATCCCATATCCCTGCACTGCAATGGCCCGCAGCGCAACGGCTCAGCTCACGGCGACGCGACACCATAGCCCCGCGTTAATGTGAACATGGGGCTGAATGTGGTTACAATGACTCCGCGCAGACGAGCTGGTCTGCCTCGGTCCGGGAAGGCCCTTTTTGGACGGGCCAGCCGTTCCGGAAGCACTCGCGCGTTGCATGGAGCGCAATTACGCTTGCCACAGACCCTGATCAGATACTCTGACAGCGCACGTGGTGAGGCCACAGTATCGATGGAGCCTGTTGATGACCATTTCAGACCCGCACCCGGCCTCTTGGTTCAAACGCTCTGCCTTTGTGCCCGCAGTGGCAACCTTGCTCTGCCTTTCCACTGGCGTGCTCGCAGGCAGCTTGTCTGAGCTGGAAGCAGAGTACCGAGACATCACCGCAAATCACCGCACGGTCGCCGGCCGCTCGGACGTACCGTCGGGACAGAACGGATGGCCCAAGGAGCTGCCGAAGGATTTGCAGTCTTATCAGCACGACCTCGAGAGCCTGCGCCGCAGGCTTGACGCTCTGCCGGACGAGCGCCTGTCGGCAGATGAACAGCTGAACGCCCGCTACCTCACCCAGGTGGTCGATTGGCGCTTGCAGGGTCTCGCCTTCGACGAGCACCGATTCGCCTTTGTTGCACACGAAGGCTTTTACAATGTGCCCTATTACACAGCGCGCAACACCAGACTTGACGATGCAGACGATGCGCAAATCTGGCTGAGCCAGCTGCGCGATCTGCCACGCTATTTTCAAGAGCAACGCAGCAATCTGGAGCGCGGCATGGCCACCGGCTGGACTCATCCCGGCCGGGTAGTCGATGTTGCCGTCAACGTTCTCGGTGCGCAGGTCAAGCGTCCGATCCAGGAGGATGGCCTTCTGGACCCCATCAGGCATCTGCCCGAGCACGTGCCGACAAAGGTGCGCGAGCGGCTGCTGGCCGAAGGTCGTTCGGTCATCGCAAAGACCGTAAGGCCCGCGCAACAGTCGATGCTCGACTTCATTGACGGGCAGTATCGCCAGGCAGCCCGCGCCTCGATCGGAATAAGCTCCATCCCCGAGGGCCGTGCTTATTATGATTTCCTGCTCGACTACTACACCACTACCGATTTGACGGCCGAAGAGATCCACGAACTCGGCAACAGCGAAGTTGAAAGGATCCGCGCCGAAATGCAGCAGGTGATTGAAAGCACCGGTTTTACCGGCAACTTTGAAGACTGGCTGAAACACCTGAGAACCGATCCACGATTCTACGCAGAGACCCGCCAGGAGCTTCTCGACTTCGCCGCCGTTGCGTCCAAGCGCATTGACGCCGTTCTGTCTGCGTATTTCGGCGTTCTCCCGCGCCAGCCCTTTGCCGTGGTGCCGGTCCCGCGCGATGTGGAGAGCAACTACACCACCGCACGCTATTCCGGCGGCGACTTCTCCAGCGGCCAGCCCGGCCGCTTTCTGGTGAACACCTCCCAGCTGGACCAGCGCCCGCTCTACGAGATTCCGTCCCTGGCCCTGCATGAAGCGGCCCCGGGTCACCATACCCACAGCGCCCTGACCAGTGAGAACCTTGATCTGCCCTCTTATCGCAAGGCACGGGACATGCTGGTCTATCGCGAAGGATGGGCACTCTATGCCGAACGGCTCGGCCACGAGATGGGCGTTTACACTACGCCTTACGAGAAATTCGGCAGCCTATCGATGGAGATGTGGCGCGCCTGCCGCATGGTTGTCGATACCGGCATACATGTCCTGGGCTGGAGCTATGAACAGGCCCGCGCCTGCTTCACGGACAACACCGCCCTTGCCGATATCAATATCGATACTGAACTCGACCGCTATATTGGCGCCCCCGCCGGCGCCGTGGCCTACAAGGTTGGTGAGCTGAAGATCCTGGAAATGCGCAAGCGCGCAAAGGCGCGGTTGGGCAAGGCCTTCGACATCCGAAGATTTCATGATCTGATCCTTTCACAGGGACAGATACCCATGACGGCGCTTGAGCAGATCGTCAACGACTGGATCGCCGACCAGAAGGCCGCCAGTCACCCGTCAGCGAGGTAGATTGCTGCCGGATCAATAATTGCCGTTCAGTTCGTTCTCGCTCGGGGTGCCGGCTCGAGATCAAAGCCAGCGGTCTCTCATGTGCGCGGCTGACATGATGAGCCTGGGCATCAAAGACGCAACGCAATGCAGGGTGACCGGCTTCGGTCTGGTCACTGGGACGGCGCTCGCTTCCTTGTTGCCGCTCGCGAGCAGATTTGCGACCTCGCTGCCGAGGATCGTATTGACGCCGAGACCACGGCCATTGCAGGCCTGTATTGCCAGCAGGCTCAGGTCGCCCTCGGGCAGGCTGATCGTTGGCATCAAAGAGGGATTCAGGTGCGCAGTGCCCGACCAGGCGTATTCAATCGACGGCTTCATTCCATACATACCTGCGAATCGCCGCCGCGCCTCGCTGGCGAAACGGCGGCTGCTCCATTTCGGGAAGACTTCCGGCAGCGCGGATACCACTCGGCCCGTGCCGTCAAGTCGCGCGGTGAAAACATAGGTCTGGCGGTCGGTATAGGGTATTGCGCTGCCGAAATAGCGGCGTCGATCTGCGCTGGAAAGCGGTGGGGTAGCGTATTCGTGTACCAGCAGCGGCAGGGTCGTGCCTCTCAATGCGGGATGCAGACCCGCGTTGCCGCCGTTGGCCGCGAGCACAACCCGTTTCGCCTTGACGCTGCTTTCAGGGGTGCGGATCAGCCAGCCGCCCCCGTCTTTTTGCACGCAGCGCACGGGGCTGTTGGTAAAGACCGGCACACCGGCCGCCCGAAGCACTTGTGCCAAGCCCAACGCGTAGGCCAGCGGGTTGAGTGCGCCACCGGTCTCGAAGAACAGCGCGCCACCATAATGATCGCTGCCGATCGCGTTGGCTGTTTCGCCCGGATCCATGAACTCGACGTCGAAACCCAGCGAGCTCCATGCACGCCCGTCCGTACGCAGTGAGTCGATATCACGATCCGATCTGGCGGGCGAGAGAAAGCCGCGTTGATCAGCATCGCATGCGATCCGATATCGCGAAATCAGGTCAAAGGTAAAAGTCGCTGACTTGCCAACCATCCGGGCAAGCCGCTCACCTTTTTCCTGCCCATGCAAGCGGCAGGCTTTGGCGATCCCGTCCCGCACGAACTCCGGCGCCAGTATGCCTCCGCTTGCGCCCGTAGCAGCACTGCCCGGAGACTCGGCCTCGAGCACCAGTGTGTCGGTACCGTGTTCGGACAGATGCAACGCGGTCGACAGCCCGGCCACGCCGGCGCCAACTACCGCGACGTCAGTCTCGATATCACCGCTGGCGCAGGCGTTGCCGGCAAACCTCTCTGCCGTTGACTGCCACAGCGACGTCATGCCGCCCAGGGGAGAAGCCTCACTGTCCGACGCATTGTTCACTGGAGAGGCCGCCCGGTGCTGATGGTCATCATCGGTCAATGGATACCTCGTTCAGGCTCGACGGGAGAAACTCCCTCCGCAATAAGCGGAGCTTTCGACGGAACGTCGCGAAAGCAAAAGGGATAACGGGCGCCATTGGAAGTGTTGTGGGACATGAGCAGTGACATCGAGCGGCTGTCGGGGGAACAGCCTTTGTTAATATTTGGCCAATGGGAGCTTGGCAGAAAGATGATCGGCGCCGGACCTCGACCTTGCCACCATGCGGGCAAGGCCTGGCGCATTCGTGCGACCACCACTATTTTGTTCTTGCCAGAATCTCGATCTCGACCTTGGCGCCAGGCACTGGAATCTGGCAGATCAGCGTCGTGTTGGCCGGGCGTATGCCGTCAAACTTCTCCGCCAGCACAGGAACGACCTCAGACACGTACTCCGCCGAGGTGACGTAAACGCTGCAGCGAAGCACGTCGGCCAGAGACGCATCGGCCTGCTTCAATGCCTGCTCGATGGTCGCAAAGCTGTTTCGTGCCTGCTCTTCAACAGAGTCGGGCATGACGCCGCTCTCCGGGTCCGGCCCGACCGTTCCGGAAACCACCACCAGGTCGCCTTCGACAACCGCCCTGGAATAACGGGCCAGCTCCTCGAAGCGCGACCCGGATGAAATCAGTTTTCTGGTCATTTCACGTCCCCTTTGCTCAGGTAGGTGGTCAGGCGCTCCATGCCCTCGGACAGCCGGTCGTACGGCTCAGAGCCAAAACAGATGCGCAAGTAATCCTTGCCGGTGCTGTCGCTGGTGTAGAACGTGCCGGACTCGACCGCCACGTGGGCTTCCTCGAGAAGGCGCATCGCCAGGTCATCTGCGGCCATACCCAGGCCGGATATGTCGCAGAACGCGTAAATGGTTCCCTGGGGCACCGCACAGCTGACCCCGGGAATGGCATTAAGGGCCTCTACGACCAGGTCCCGACGCGATTGGTCCTCTGCCACCATCTGTCGGACGCAATCCTGAGACGCAGTGACTGCGGCAAGCGCGCCCTCCTGTGCGAACACGCAAGGATGCGTGGTCGAGTTCATGGTGACGCGGCGCAGCTCGGCAATCATGGGTTCAGGCGCGGCTGCATAACCAATACGCCAGCCATCCATCGCGTAAGCCTTGGTAAAGGCGCTGAGGGTAATCGTGCGTTCCTTCATCCCGGGCAAGGACGCCAGGCAGATGTGGCGCTGATCGTCAAAGGTGATGAACTCATAGACCTCATCCGACAGGACCAGGAGATCATGATCGGTTGCAATATCGGCAATCTGCTCCAGCTCCGCCCGGCTGTAGACGGTGCCCGTGGGATTGGCAGGATTGATCAGCACGATCATCTTGGTAGCAGACGTGATTGCCCGCTCGACTGCCGCAGCATCAAGTCGGAATGTGCCGTCCACCAGTTTCAGCGGCACATTCACGATCTTGCCGCCTGCGAACAGAATCTTGGAGTTGTGCTGGGGATAGAATGGATCGAGGACTATGACCTCGTCACCCTTCTCGATCGTGGCCATGAACGCTGCAAACGAGCCCTGGGTAACGCCATTGGTAATCAGCACTTCGCTGGAAGAGTAGTCAACACCATAATGACTGGAGTAGCGCTCGGCGAGCGCCTCGCGCAACGCCCCCAGGCCCTGCAGGTCTCCATAATGCACCACGCCTGCATCCAGCGCTGCCTTGGCAGCCTCCTTGATGTGCTCTGGCGTGTCGCTCGATGGGCGCCCGATTTCCAGATGAATGATATCGGCGCCAGACTGCTGCAGCCGAGCAGCAGCTTCAAACATGCCGAAGCCCTTTCCGGCCTGGCTACTCATACGCGAAGCTGACCACTTCATTCCGATACCACTCCTGTTGTTCTGTGTTTAGGTTACAAAAACGGGCCACGCAGTCTCACCACGCTCTGACATCGTCGAGCGCTCGGTGCAGTTAGCAACTACCTGCAGTGAGCCCCGGAAGCCGCCATTCAGCAGCGGCAACCTTCATGATCTGTCAACCCTTCCAGTGCGGGACTGGTCGGGGAAATCCCGAAGCCATTCGGTGGAGACTTCGGGTTGCGCCATGGCGAGCCTTCTCCCTGCCGGGAGAAGCTCGCAATCATTCAATCGGCAAGCGGCTCAGGTTTTCAATGATCCGGACCAGCAGCCCTTCGAACTGACGCAGCTCTGCGGCAGTCAAACCGTCGACGGCTCGATGCAACTGACGGCTTGTCAACTCCAGCAGACTGTGGCCCATCTTCTTTCCGGCCGGTGTCAGCTTGACGTCCGTGACCCGCTGGTCGACCTCATTCGAAGCCGTCTTGACCCATCCCTTTTCTCGCATTCGCTCGATAGCGCGCCCACCGGACGATCGCTTCAGCAAGGCTTGCTCGCAAGCGTCCTTGATATTGATCGGACCGTTCTGCATCAGAACCGTCAAGAGTCGATACATCGTTCTATCCACGCCGGCCTTGGCCATCACCTTGTCCAGATCTTCGTGGTACTTGAAGTCTGCGTGGGCGATCAGATAGAACGGCGACTTGAATAAGTTGAAGTCCGGCTTCGCCGGGTCCATGCTGCGAGGCACTGTCATTGCTTTAGTCCTGTTGTCAATCTGGTTAAGTCGGAGCGGATTGCATCCCGCGCGAACGCTAACCTAGCACACAAACCCCGTCAAGCCGGGGCGTCTGCGGGCGGGCGCGCCCGAAAACCGGCCTCCATATCTGGCAAATCCTTCAGCCTCCGAGCCCGTCTTGGCTCCACCTTTCCTGCCGCATTTATCCGGGCCGCAGGCAGCCGCGCACAGCGCGTGCATCGACCACACATCGGGCGGTCAATTTGCGCCGGGAAATGGCTTGCCGACGACATCTTTCCAGACGGCGCGCGCCTGATCCGAAAGCCCTGCCAGCTCCCAGCGAATGAGAGTGACGGGAATGATTCCCCGCGAAAGAAAATCGTCGTGAAACTCGCCCAGGTCGAAGTCTTTGCCCAACTGAAAGGCCCGCTCCGACACCAGCTGTTCAATCTGTGTTTTACCCAGAAGATACATGCTGCCCAAACCAGGGCGCCGCAGGTAATTGACCAGGTCGTAGCGGCCGAGGTCCTCCTCCATGAACGGCACCCAATCCATCATGTACGCGTTGGCTTCATCCACCGTCATCTCGCCGGTGTGCATGCCGATCTCCGCAAAGAATCGGCTGGCTCGCTTGATCAGCGCAATGTAGAACAGCTCGCGCACGCGCGGATTGTCGTCAGCAATACCGGCCTGGATCAGGGCTTCCTCCAGATAGGTCGCCCAGCCTTCGGCACGCGCGCTCTCTGCGTGTGTGCGCCGTATCGGATTATCGAGTTGCTCGCGGAGCTTGCCGTCAAAACGATGGCCCGGTATCGAAGCGTGGATATGATTATTCAAGGCGTTTCGGAACTGAATCTCTTCCCAGAAATGGCGCTTGGTTTTCGCCCGCGGACTCCAGAACACATCGGTCTCGAATTCAGCCGGCATGTAGTCTGGAATCGTCAGCAGATCCAGCTCCTCGACAAGCTCTCTGGTCCTGGCTTCTGCCACCCTGGTTCTGCGCTGGTGTTGCTCCGCGCTCTGGGTGAGCTCGAGCTCATCAACTGATGCGTTCTTGTGCCGGTCAAGGATATAGTCGAAGCGATAGCGATGGAACTCTCGAACGCCGATGGCCCGCAGATCGTCAACCGTCTCCGGCATCAGCCGAACATGCTTCAAATACCAGTTGAAGTTGTCCGTGCCAATGCCTGCAGAGGACGCCATGCCATCGATGTTGTCGACCAGCCAATCGTGGTATTTCTGTGCCGCGTCGCGGGCACTTCGGCAGTCGCTGGTCAGAGCGTCCTTGCTTTGATCGAGACGTTGACAAAGGTCATCGAACCAGCCGATTGTGCCTTCCGGAGGGTTGTCACGGTACGGCTCGCCCTGACCCACTCCATCAAAGTTCCCGAGCAGGAAAATCGCCAGGTCCGCCAACTCTGCCGACGGCTTCTTGAGGTTATCGATGGCGCTATCAACCATGCGCGGCACCGCCTGAAGATCGCGGGTCAGCTCCTTGCGACTTTCCTGTGTCGAAGGAACCTCGGCATGAGGAATGTGCCGGAACTGGTACAGATAGGTCAGCGGATCACGCGCCCAGGGCTGCATGACCCGATGCTGAAAAACAATGTCGTTCATCTTGGACCATACCAGCAGATAATCCACCTGCTGCGGCACGGCCCACGACGAGGTGTCGATATCGAGCAGACGCGAACGAAACTCATCGAGCTTCTCCCGGCGCTCTGCGATGGCGCTGCTACTCAGGTCCGGAACACCTTTGACAATATCCGGCTCGGCGAGCTCGATGATCTCCGAGTTCATTTGTACCAGCGTGGCGTAGCCATCCTGCGCTGTAGCACTTGCACAGACCACCAACGTCACTGACGCAAGCACAAGTCGTTTCAAGTCAATCATGCTGAACCCTCCGATCCCGGCTCAATCATTTCGGCTTCTTGAAGGCAGCGCTCCGGCCAGCTGCGCTCGCCAACCCTGCTCTTTACCCATTGCTGAAGAGATTACGCCAATGCACCCACAAATGCAATACTTTTAACACATATCTGGGCGCATATTCCGGCTGCCCGCGCTTCGCGCTCCGCGGCGGCCGCGAACTCGCCAAAGGCCTGACCCAGGCCGCCTGCAGGCGTTGAAAGCAGCCCAAGTCAACAAATGACGGCAGCCAGTGTCGCTGCTCCGGGCGTTGAACATGAAAGCGACCGCGCACGCCCAGACCGCCTGCGGTTGGGAAGGAGCGGCACGGGCGCCGCTCCTTCCCGATCTCACTCAGTTGCACTTGACATCAGAAATGCGCGCGCAAGCCGACGGTCACGTACCGACCGATGACGTCGTAGGTAAACGAATCCGTGTTCACGAAGCCGACACCGTCGGTATTGCCAATGATCGGCGGGCTCTTGTCGAACACGTTGTCGAGCACGGCGTAGACCGTGTACGTGTCATTCGGGCTCCAGTTGGCTGACAAGTCAAAGTAATTGACCGCGCTCAGCTGACGCACCGGAACGTTGGGCACCGATGAACCACTCGCCTTGGCAGCAGCAATGCTCCCGTTCTTGACGCTGCCGATGTAGCGATGACGAAGCGACAGCTGAAAGTCGTTCTGACTCCACGTCAGACGCTGTACACCGCGCCACTTCGGATCAGCAAAGGAACATACACCGCCGCCCACGAAGCCGGCGCAGTCGGTGGGATTGATGATCGGGCTGCCCTGGAACTTGTTTTCGAACACGCGTGCTGCCGAGAGCGTGTAATTGAAGCCACCCGGCATGCTCGGCAGGTCGAACATGTAGTTCAGGTTGAAGTCGATGCCAGCCGTCTGGATGTTTGCAATGTTGGCATTGAGCAGCGGGACATCCCGCAGCTGGCCGTCAGGACCGCGCGTGGTCAGGGGCTGGCAGAACGGGTTGTCAAGGGAGAGGTCCTGGCGACAAGCGTCGATCGTCGGGCTGAGGCCGCCGCCGAAGATGTCGATAGCGCCATCGATCTCGATGTCGTAATAATCGACCGTCAGGTCCAGGCCATTGATCTGCGCGGGCTGATACACGAAGCCCAGGGTCCAGGTGTCCGAGACCTCTTCTTCCAGATCGGGGTTGCCGCCAACAATGGCGCGAATCTGCTGACTCTCCTGCCTGAAGGTATCAATGGCATTGGCGGGCACGCCAAGCTGTACACAGAAGTCCTTCTCCGCCTGCGTCGGGTTGGCCGAGGCGTCGCAGAAGTCACGCGCCACGGAGGCGGTGTTGTCTCCACCACGATAGAGCTCGATCACATTAGGCGCGCGAATCGCGCGCTGAATCAGGCCGCGAAAGCGAAGATCCGGATGCGGCGCCCATTCACCGCCGTATTTGTAGGATGTGACCGAACCCGCCGTCGAGTAGTCCGAAAAGCGCACGCCGGCCTCGAGGCCGAGGTAGTCCGCGAAAGGCTGATTCGACAGGATGGGCACGATGGTTTCGGCATAAGCCTCTGACACGTGGAAGCGACCGCCCGTCGGCTGCAGGCCGGCCGATCTGGCAACGCCTTCACCGCTTTGGTAGATGTTGTCGGGATCGAAATACGCTGACTCGGAGCGATACTCCCCGCCCACCGCAAAGCCCAGGGGGCCGGCGGGAAGGTCCATGACGACACCTGAGAGGTTGGCACTGATCTGCTCGGACTGCATTTCAGCCTTGTTCATCATATTGAGCCCGATGAAATCAACGTTCTGCTGGCTCCACCCGCCGGTATCAAACAGGTTGAGTGGCGTGCAGCCGCCGGCCGGACCCGTCGGGTCGGCGCATTGTTCCGGATTCTCGGGATCCATCAGAAGCGTTTGCTGGAAACGGGCCAGATGCAGGCCGCCGCCCTGCGTTGTCGACACTTCATTGCGGCCGAAGTTATAGAAAACTTCCCAGTTCATGTCATCGCCGAGCTCGCCTTCGAGGCCGCCGACAAATCGCCACATGGTACGGCTATCGGTATTGGTCCGGCGACCCAGCTCGCGCGTGCTGCGCTGCAGGTTGATCGGCAGCACGCCGTCGAGCTCACCGGTCGGGTCGAGGTTGGTGTTGAGGAAATCTCGCAGGCCGTCGGGCATGTGCGGATTGTTCGTGTCCAGGCGAAAATTCGGGATCAGCGCCGAGGGCAAGGGCACTGGCGAGAGCACCGAGGTGACCTTGACGTTCGAGAACTGCGTTTCCGCAAAGGCGCGCACGCTATCGGTAATATCGTAGCTGCCCAGCCCGCTGAACTGCCAGCGCTCCATGGGTAGCTGCAACGTGCTGTCAAAAGAGGTGTGCGTGCGGTCGCGGCCCTCTTCGTAGGCGCGCCAGCCGCCGTCGGTCAGAACGATCCCCATGGGACCGATGGGCGTTCCGAAGGGATCGGTCATGCCGCTGTTCACCGTCTCGAGCCCGGGGCGGCTCAGACGCGTTTGCGGCGCATTCCGGTTGGCTGCAGGCAGTTGACGCAGGAATGCGTTTCCGTTTTCGTCCACGTCATTCAAGTAGGAATTGGCGCCCCAGGGTCGCTCATCGGCGTCAATGCCCTTGCGGTCGAAATAGTTCGCATACAGGACCACGTTGCCGCGATGGTCATCAAAGTTCGTGCCCATGGTGACATCGAAGCTCATGCGACGACCGTCACCTTCGCCGCTGATGCCGCTCTGGGCGTTGAACTGCAAGCCGTCGAAGTCATTCTTGAGGATGAAGTTGACGACGCCTGCCAGGGCATCGGAGCCGTATACCGCCGAGGCGCCGCCGGTGACGACTTCGACGCGCTCGATCAGTGCCGGCGGAATATTGTTGAGATCAACCACACCGTCCGTGTCAGCGGCAACCATGCGGCGCCCGTTGACCAGCACCAGGGTTCGCTCGGCGCCGAGACCACGGAGATCCACGGTGGCGGTGCCGTTGCCGGGGTTGTTGCTGGAAGCACCGAAGGTGCCAACAACCTGCGGCAGCGTATCGAGCAGATCCTCGACCTCAACGGCTCCGGAGAGCTGAAACTCCTCGGCGTCCAGCACATTCACCGGGCTATTGGAGGTGACGTCGGCACGCGGTACGCGCGAGCCGGTTACAACAATCCGGTCGACTTCAGCCGAGTCCTGGGTTTCCGCGTCACGGGACGCCTGCGCACCCTCGTCTTCGGATGCCTGCTGCGCAAGCGCAACGCTACCCGAAAGCGCCAGGGCAACGGCCGCGGCAACAGCAATCGGGCCAGACCTTCGCCTTGAAAAGGCCGGCAAGCCAGCGTGAGTGCCAGCCGTATCCTGCGCCTTGCCGCACCGATACAGTATCCTGTGTTGCTTCATTGATTTGCTCCTCCAAAAATAGCTTTCTGTTGCCCAGCTCACTTCCTGGGTCAGGGCTGTCGTAACTGGTGTTCGCATCTTGCCAATGCACTGTGAGAACGCATTTACTCGTGAGAGGTCATGGCGTACATTGCTCCTGGCTGTAATCGTCTCGCCAAAGCAAAATACGTGGACATCACTCAAGATCAGTGCAAAAGAATACCCGAATTCACGCGAATACAATGATAGCGTATTGCAGGTGTACTCCAAAGTCAACGCCCCCGCACTCGTAGTCAGCTCGGAGCACTCATGGCTTTATTGACCCGGCATCAAAGCAGGTTGCATTCAGCCGCGCTGTGCATCCCGACAGCAAGGCAGAGAAACGCCGCTGTAGTGAGCTACAGAAAGTTTCGATAACGCACAGGTAGCCGGTGCCCCCTTGATTCGAGTCTGCTCTCAGGCGTTGAGCACGAGAATGTGGATTGCCGCTTGATTACGGCTGGAAATGATGCCGCCTTGATCAGATCGCCTGAAGACGAAACGGCGCACCTGGTGTGGATTGTCGAGTGCCGGCATGGTGCATGGTCGCAGACTCTCGACTTCGGCCCGATCCTTGGGTCATTGGCCCATACGGCGGCAAGACGAGCGGCGCCTTGGTAGTTGTTGACCTCCAGGCAACTCCTTAGCCCAGTCAAGAAGTCCGTACCAAGCTTGCCGGCGCAGGAAGCGGAGCGCATCATCCCCTGCATCCTCAAGCCGATGCCCCGGAGGGGACCGCTTGAGCAACTGCGCTATCAACCCGGCATCAAAACAGGTGGCATTCAGCCGCGCTCACGACCCCTCCGATTCGGCCGCCGGAACGCTGGCCATCTGCCGCCGCAGCCGCATGGGCCGGCTCTTCTTGCGCCGCATCGCGCGCACCCGCAGGTTGAGCAGCTCGACGCCCACCGAAAAAGCCATGGCGAAATAGACATAGCCCTTGGGAATATGAAACTCCATGCCCTCGGCGACCAGGGTGAAGCCGATGAGAATCAGAAAGCTCAGCGCCAGCATCTTGATGGTCGGGTGACGATCGACGAATTGGCCGACGGCTTTTGCCGAGACCATCATCACGCCCACGGCGATGACGATGGCAATGATCATCACCGCAAGGTGGTCGGCCAGGCCGACGGCGGTGACTACCGAATCGATGGAAAACACCAGGTCGATGAGTCCGATCTGGATGAGCACAGACCAGAAGCCGGCCGTGGCCGCGCCTGCCGATGCGGACGGATCATCGCCCTCGAGATTGCCGTGAATCTCGTGGCTGGCCTTGCCGAGCAAAAACAGACCGCCGGCGATCAGGATCAACTCGCGCCCGGTAATCGCCTGGCCCAGGATCGAAAACAGGGTCTGGTCCAGACGCATGATCCAGGTGATGACCAGCAGCAGCGCGATGCGGCTGATCATGGCGATGGAAAGACCGATGATGCGCGCGCGCTGTCGCTCGGCCGCCGGCAGGCGGGCAACAAGCACGGAGATGAAGATGATGTTGTCGATGCCGAGCACAATCTCGAGCGTGGTCAGCGTGCCCAGCGCGATCCAGGCCTGGGGGTCGGCGATCCATTCCATGAGAGATACCCTCGCTACGGCAGCAATCGCGAAAGCTTATCAACCCGGCATCAAAGCAGGTTGCGTTCAGTCGCGCAGATGACAGCGTTTGCCGTCAGGAGCGCCGGCGCTCGCGGCGAACGCGCTCGGATTCCGAATAGCGAATGTAGAGGTCGGACAGCACCCGGCGGAAGGGCTCGCTGTAGCCGGCAGCGATGCCGAGCCCGAGGGTTGTAATCGCCGCTTTGTCGGGGTTGTCCTGTATCCAGCGCGCCAGCACCGGGTCGGCATGCTCGCGCAAGAAGCGCTCGAACTCGTCGTCGTCGGTCGTCTTGCGCGACGGATCACTGCGTCGGGCCGCCGGATCCGCTATTTTGGCAATCAGCAGTACCAGCGCGATCAGGATGATTCCGCAGGCGGCCGTCACCAGCGCCGCGAGTGCCGGCGTCAAGCTTTCGAGTAACGCCAGGTAGCAGGCCATGGCGAGGAAGGCGAATACACACAGCGCCACCGGGACGACGATTGCCGTCACCAGAACGCCGGTCTCCATACGCTTCTTGAGTCTTGTCAGCATTCAGGCAAGGCTGCAAACAAAAGCTCAGCGATCGAGCAACTTGCCGAGGATGAATCCGATCCCGAGCGCGACCGCAATGCTGGTCATCGGACGCTCTTCGATTTCGTGCTCGAACGCGTGCCAGGTCTCGCGCGCCTGCTGGCGCGTCTGGTCAGCGGCCGACCGCAAGCGTTCGCGACCCTCATCGGTCGCGGCGTGGCCCAGCTGCCGGACCGTCTTGCCAATGCCGGAGAGCTCTTCCTTCAACTGCTTGAACTCTTCCCGAAGCTCCTGAAGTTCCTTTTCGGTGTTGGCAGCCATGGTTCCTCCTTCTCTCGATTCTGATGTTGGAGTGTTGTGACAAAGACTACCACACTGAACCGGGAAGTCCCGTTAACGCCCGTATTCCATTGGCCCGGCATCAAAGCAGGTTGCATTCAGCGGCGCTGTGCAGGGCGGCCTGTCGTTCAATATCAATATGTCAGGAGCCCCGAGAATGCAACCTGCTCTGGTGCCGCGTCAATAATCTGCGCCCGCGTAAAATCACTGACCACCGACACCAAGAGATGTGGCCATGAATACCGCCAATTCGCACAAGTCCGAGAGTCTCGAAGGTCTGATCGAGCAGCTGCGCGCGATCAGCCAGGATATCGATCCGGTCGAGCTGCACGACATCCTGCAACAGATCGAACAACGCTCCTTCGGCGCCATTCTGATCGTCGCGGGGATCATCGTGCTGGCGCCGATCATCGGCGATATTCCCGGCGTCCCCACCCTGATCGCGCTGCTGGTCATTCTGACCTCCGTGCAGATCCTGGCGGGGCGAAGCTATTTCTGGCTGCCGCAGTTCCTGCTGCGACGCTCCATCTCTCGCCGCCATCTGCAGGGCGCACTCGACTTCATGCTGCGCCCGGCCCGCTTTACCGACCGGTTTCTGTTTCACCGCCTGTCGCTGTTTACGGGCAACGTCTTTACGCTGATTGTTGCGCTGACGGCCCTGGCCGTCGGCCTGGTCATGCCGCTGCTGGAGTTCATCCCGTTCTCCGCCAATCTGGCCGGCATTGCGCTGTTTACCTTCGGTGCTGCTCTGGTGGTGCGAGACGGCTTGCTCGTGCTGATTTCGCTTGTGCTGACGGTCACGATTGTCGCGCTGGCCGCGCAGTGGCTGCTTGGGTAGCGGCGGCCGGGCCGGGATCAGACGAACAGTTCGCCGCCGGCTTTCGAACGCTGCTCATATTGCTGGGCATCCACCACGGCGATGGCGGTCATGTTGACCACGCGGCGCACGGTGGTTGAAGGCGTGAGCACGTGCGCCGGACGACCAATCCCCATCAGCATCGGCCCGATGGTGACGCTCTTGCCAATCACGCGCGCCATGGAAAAGGCGATATGAGCGGCATCCTGATTGGGCATGATCAGCAGATTGGCCTCTCCACGGAGCCGCGAGTCGGGGAAGATGCGTTCGCGAATGGCCGGCATCAGGGCGGCATCGGCACGCATCTCGCCCTCAACCTCGAGTTCGGGTGCGCGCTTGCGCAGCGCATCGAAAACCTGCCGCATCTTTGCAGCCGACGGGTTGACGTGGCTGCCGAAGTTGGAATGCGAGCACAGTGCCACCCGGGGCGTGATGCCGAACATGCGCAGGCGGTCGGCCGCCATCAGCGTCAGCTCGACCAGCTCCTCGGCGCTGGGGTCAGGGTTGACATGGGTGTCGCAGACGAACCAGACGCCGTTTTCGTTGGTCATCGCCGATAGCGCGCCCAGGGTTTGCGTGCCGTCGTGGGTGCCGAGCACTTCGCTGATGTACTGCAGCTTCTTCTGGTAGCGCCCGACCACGCCGCAGATCATCGCATCGGCCTCGTTGCGGTGGACCATGACCGCCGCAATCACGGCCGTGCGCGTGCGCACGATGGCCTTGGCCGAATCGGGCGTGACGCCGCGGCGTTGGGTGATCTCGTGGAAGGTCTGCCAGTATTCCTTGAAGCGCGGGTCGGATTCGGGGTTGACCAGCTCGAAGTCCTCACCGGGCGTGAGCCGCAGGCCGGCACGCTCGATGCGCATGTCGACCACCTTCGGGCGGCCGATCAGAATGGGTTTCGCCAGCCCGTCATCGACGATGGTTTGCACCGCGCGCAACACGATCTCTTCTTCGCCCTCGGCAAAGACCACGCGCCGGGGGTCATTACGCGCGGCGTCGAACACCGGCTTCATGAGCAGGCCGGTGCGGAAGACGTGTTGATACAGTCTTTCGGTGTAGGCCTTGAGATCCGCGATCGGCCGGGCGGCCACGCCGGAGTCCATCGCGGCCTTGGCCACCGCCGGCGCCAGATGGGCCAGCAGGCGCGGATCAAACGGCTGCGGAATCAGGTAATCGGGCCCGAACTTCGGTACGTCCCCACCGTAGGCCTGCGCGGCCACGTCGGACGCCTCCATCTGGGCCAGATCGGCGATGGCGTGCACGCAGGCCATCTTCATCTCGTCGTTGATGGCCGTCGCACCGACATCGAGCGCGCCGCGGAAGATATAGGGGAAGCACAGGACGTTGTTGACCTGATTGGGAAAATCCGAGCGCCCGGTGGCGATCAGGGCATCCGGCCGCGCCTCGCGCGCCTGGTCGGGCATGATCTCCGGCACCGGATTGGCCAAGGCCAGGATAATCGGCTTGTCGGCCATCGTCTTGACCATTTCCGGGGTCAGGACGCCGGGGGCGGAGACGCCGAGAAACACATCGGCATCTTCGATGATCTCGCCCAACGTGCGCGCGTCGGTCTCGATGGCGTAGGCCGCCTTGCGCTCGTCCATCTCCGAACTGCGACCGACGTAGACCACACCATCGCGATCGCAGACCGCGATATTCTCGCGCTTGACGCCCATGGTCACCAGCAGGTCCAGACAGGCGATACCGGCAGCGCCGGCACCGGAAGCGACCAGGCGGATGTCTTCCATCTTCTTGCCGACCAGCTTCAAACCGTTGACCAGAGCGGCGGCGGCGATAATGGCCGTGCCGTGCTGGTCGTCGTGGAAGACGGGGATGTTCATGCGCTCCTTGAGCGCTTCTTCGACCTTGAAGCACTCCGGCGCCTTGATGTCTTCCAGATTGATGCCGCCGAAAGTCGGCTCCAGGCTGGCAATGATGTCGATGAGCCGGTCGGGGTCGCGCTCGTCGACCTCGACGTCGAAGACGTTGATGTCCGCGAACTTCTTGAACAGCACGCCCTTGCCTTCCATCACCGGCTTGGACGCCGCCGCGCCGATGTCGCCCAGACCCAGCACGGCCGTGCCGTTGGAGATCACCGCCACCAGGTTGCCGCGCGCGGTGTAGTCCAGCGCCTTGAGCGGATCCTTCGCGATTTCTTCCGATGCCGCCGCCACGCCGGGCGAGTAGGCCAGGGCCAGATCCTTGGCGGTGGTCAGCGCCTTGGTCGGCACCAGCTTGATCTTGCCCGGTGGATATTGACGGTGATATTCGAGGGCTTCTTCGCGGAACTTGTCGTTATCGCTCATTGGGGCTTCCGGCTCCGGGTAATAAAACCACGCGGGCCACGAAGCGCACGAAGATAATCAGATTGAATTCATTCTTTCTCTTCGAGCCCTTCGTGCCCTGCGTGGTGGATTCATCATGTCGTACGAAGGTCGCGCCGGGCGCGGCGCTGCGACAGCACTCAGGCGCCTTCGGCGTCTTCGCTCCACTCGCCCACAGCTGCCAGACCATTCATTCTGGCGCGGTGAGCAAGAACCTGCTGGGCTTTTTCGCGGTTGCCCTTCGGGTCCGCCGCCCAGGTCTTGAGGCACTCGGCCTGCAGGGCCCGCCCGTACGAAAACGACAGCGGCCACGGCAGGTCACCCATCTTGTTCATGGTGTCGAGATGCCGGGTGGCTTCCACGTCGCCCTGCCCGCCGGAGAGGAACACGATACCGGCCAGCGCCGCCGGCACGGCGTTGAGCAGGCAGTCGATCGTGGCCTCGGCCACTTCTTCGGTGCCGGCGCGATTGGCGGCCTCCGAGCCGGAGATTACCATTGACGGCTTCAGAATCGTCCCCTCGAGCAGCACATCATGCTCATAGAGCTGGGCAAACTGGATCTTGAGCGCGGCTTCGTTGACGTCGTAGGCGGCGTCAAGATCATGCGCGCCGTCCATCAGCACTTCCGGCTCGACGATCGGAACGATGCCCGCCTCCTGGCACAGCGCGGCATAGCGCGCCAGGGCGTGAGCGTTGGCTTCCAGGCAGGTGCGCGAAGGAATATCGTCGCCAATGGCGATCACCGCGCGCCACTTGGCGAATTTGGCACCCAGCTCGGCATACTCGGCCAGGCGCTCACGCAGGCCATCCAGGCCCTCGGTCACTTTCTCGCCCTCGAAACCGGCCAGCGCCTTGGCACCACGGTCAACCTTGATGCCGGGAATGATGCCGGCCCGGTTCATCAGCTCGACCATTGGTGTGCCGTCGGGCGCCTTCTGGCGCAGGGTCTCGTCGAACAGAATCGCACCCGATACATGCTCACCAAGGCCGGGCGTGGACAGCAGCATCGAGCGATAGTCACTGCGATTGTCTTCGGTCGACTCCACTCCCACCGACGCCAGGCGTTTCTGGATCGTACCGGTGGATTCATCGATGGCCAGGATGCCCTTGCCGGGAGCGACCATCGCCTGTGCAATTTCAACGAGCTGCTCGAGTTTGTCCGTCATGTTCTCAGAACCCCTGCTACGCGGTTGGAAGGTGGGTGGAATGGCAGTCTCTATTGTAGCGAGCCACGGGGCCGAGTTCACCCGTCCTGAGGTCTCTGGCGGGGAAAAACCTCTTAAACGCAAAGCAGCGAAGCAGCAAAGGGCGCAAAGTGCAGAAAACTGGTCGGCTTGCTGTTTGGTCAAGCAGGCCTGCCCAAGAGCACTGATCTCGCCAAAGCCGAACTCGCTTGAGAGTGGCTCTGGGGCTGAGCCCAGCACCGGAGCACTTTCAATGCACTTCTTTTTGATTTTCCTTGCATTCTTTGCTGCTTCGCTGCTTTGCGTTTCAAGGGTTTTGCGTTTGCGGAAACGCCCGCCTCACTCGACGGCGAGAATCTTCATGGTGTTGGTCCCGCCCATCACGCCCTGCTCGTCGCCCAGGGTCATGAGCACGCGATCGCCGGACTCGACCAGTCCGGCGCGTCGGGCATGCTCGATGGCCGAACGGGCCAGTCGGGGGCGGGGCATGTCCTCGGGCACGAACAGCAGCGGCCGCACATGCTGGAACAGACGCATCCTGCGCAGACTGGCCCGATTGGGAGAAAGCGCGATGATCGGCACCGGCGAACAAACCCGGCTGAGCCACTGTGCGGTCGAGCCCGACTCGGTCAACGCGATGATGGCGCGCACCGGCAGGTTGTGGGCCGTGACCATGGTGGCCATTGCCACCGCCTGATCAGTGCGCTCGGCCTCGACGTTGAGCCGCCCCATCGGCAGATGGGTGTCGACGTGGCGTTCAGCGCCGGCGCAGATGCGCCGCATGGCCTCGATCACCGTTACCGGATGGCGACCCACGGCGGTTTCGGCCGACAGCATCACCGCATCGGTACCGTCGATGACGGCATTGGCCACGTCCAGAACTTCGGCGCGGGTCGGGATCGGCGACTCGACCATGGACTGCATCATCTGCGTGGCGGTGATAACCGGCCGGTTGGCAGCCAGCGAAGCCTTGATGATGCGCTTTTGCAGGCCCGGGAGCTCGGCGTCGCCGATTTCCACGCCGAGATCACCGCGGGCGACCAGCACGGCGTCGGACGCCTCGATGATCTCCTCGAGGTTTTCAATGGCCTCGGCACGTTCGATCTTGCTGACCAGGCCGGCATGGCCGCCGGCCGCCTGCAAGAGATCGCGCGCACGCTGCATGTCTTCTGCCCCGCGCGGGAAAGAGACCGCCAGGTAGTCCACCTGCCACTCGGCAGCGCGCCCGATGTCGCGGGCATCGGCTTCGGAAACGCCCGGCACCGACAGCCCCCCGCCGCGCAGATTGAGGCCCTTTCGATCCGACAACGGACCGGAAGTCAGTACGGTGCAATGAATCGTCTGGCCCTCGATGCGCTCGACGCGCAGGGCCATCAGGCCATCGTCGAGCAGCAGCTCGGAGCCGGGGCTGACGTCGTCGACCAGGCCCAGGTAGGCCACGCCTACGCCGTGCTCATCGCCGGCTGGCGGATCGGCCCGGGCGAACAGGGCAAACGGGTCGCCGGCCTGCAGCTCGACCGCGCCTTCGCGAAACCGGTCGATGCGGATCTTCGGCCCGGCCAGGTCAGCCAGAACCGCCACATCGCTGTCGAGCTCCCGCGCCGCCGCTCGCACCATCTTGATGCGACGGGCGTGAGTCTCGTGATCACCGTGCGAGAAATTGACCCGTACCACATCGCAGCCGGCGGTGATCACCTGCTCAAGCACTTCGGGCTCGTCGGTGGCCGGCCCCAGAGTGGCCACAATCTTGGTTCGTCGTGTCATGCTGCCCAGTATAAGCAACCGCGAGCCATTGACGAAGCAGGCCGGCGGTCGCACCTGAAGAACATGCAACCCGCGAAAAAAACTAGGAGTCAGCCCATGAGCACCAATGACTATGTGCCACCGAAAGTCTGGAAGTGGGAAAGGGACGAGAACGGGGGTCAGTTTGCCAATATCAACCGCCCCATCGCCGGCCCGACCCACGACAAGATACTGCCGGTGGGGAAGCATCCGCACCAGCTGTATTCTCTGGCCACGCCCAATGGCGTCAAGGCCACGGTGATGTTCGAGGAGCTGCTGGCGAAGGGGTTTTCGGGCGCTGAGTACGACGCCTGGCTGATCCAGATCGGTGAAGGCGAGCAATTCGGTTCGGGCTTTGTCGACATCAATCCCAACTCGAAGATCCCGGCAATGGCTGACCATGGCGTGGATCCAGTGCGTCGCGTTTTCGAATCCGGCTCGATCCTGCTCTATCTGGCCGAGAAATTCGGCGCCTTTCTGCCGCGCGATCCAGCAGCGCGCACCGAATGCCTGAACTGGCTGTTCTGGCAGACCGGGGCGGCCCCCCTGCTCGGCGGTGGCTTCGGGCATTTCTATAACTACGCGCCGGTCAAGATCAAGTACGCCATCGACCGTTACACCATGGAAGCAAAACGCCAGCTTGACGTGCTCGACCGGCAGCTGGCCGAGCGTGAATTCATCGCCGGCGATGATTACAGCATTGCCGATATGGCGATCTGGCCCTGGTACGGCTGCCTGGTGCTTGACCGCGTTTATGAAGCGGCCGAATTTCTGCAGACACAGGAATATGAAAACGTCATCCGCTGGGCGAAGACCATCGACGCGCGCCCCGCGGTCAAGCGCGGCCGGATGGTGAACTCGGTGTTCGGTGAACCGGATGAGCAGCTGCGCGAGCGCCACGATGCCACCGATCTTGATCGCCTCATCCGCAACGAGGCGGACAACGGGGAAAGCTGATACCAGCCGGGGGCTGGCGTCGGGCTCCGGCCTGCTCTTGCGCCTCCCGTCTCCGCCCCACCGCGGTGGGGCGGATGCAGTTTCGGATCAGTCGGTATCGTAGCGCTCGAACCAGGCCAGGATATTGTCGATCTTGGCAATCAGGCGCGACGGCCGCGAGGCAATGCCGTGCGATGTGCCCGGCAGGCGCAGCATCACGGTGTCCACGCGGGCAAGCTTCAGCGCCTGGTAGTACTGCTCGGTTTCCGACATCGGCGTGCGGAAGTCCTGCTCTCCGGTGATCAGCAGGGTGGGCGTGGTGACGTTGCCCACCAGCGACAGCGGCGAGCGCTGCCAGTAATGCTCGAACGCCTCCCAGGGCGGCGCCGGGAACTGGCGCTCGATCTGGCTGGGGTAGTAATCACCGGTCAGCGTCTTGGAGATCCAGTTGATGACCGGCTTGGCCACCGCTGCGGCGCGAAAACGGTCAGTCAGGCCAATGGCGTAAGCGCTGGCGATGCCGCCGGCCGATCCACCGGTGATGAACAGGCGCTCTGGGTCGATGAAGCCCTTTTCCAGCAGGGCGTCCACGCCGGACATGTGGTCGCCGAAGTCCTCTTCGGAGCTGTATTTGTATTCCAGCAGCATTCCGAAGTCGCGACCGTAGCCTGCCGAGCCACGATGGTTATCGTAGAAAACCACGTAGCCTTCAGCCGCGTAGCGCTGCATCTCGGCGGAGAAGTGCGGGCCATAAGCCAGATGCGGGCCGCCGTGAATCTCGAGCACCAGCGGCCAGGTCTTTTCCGGATCGAAGTCCGGTGGCGTCAGATACCATCCCTGAATTTCAGTGCCGTCGACCGCGGATGGGTACACCACTTCGTGTACCTCGCCGAGCGCCCTTTGATCCAGCAGGTTGCGATTGAGCCGGGTCAGCCGCTGGGGCTCTCCGCCGGCCGGCTGCAGCCAGACATCGGCGGGCGCCTTTTCCGTGCCGCGAGTGTAGGCGATGCTGCCGTCAGCGGCTACCGAGTAGTCACCGCTGCTGTAGGGCCGACCGATGGTCGTGCCGCTGAGACCGTCGATGACGGTCTCGTACTCACCATCGAGATCGATCCGACCGACCTTGCGCCAGCCGCGATCGGTGAAATGGAAATAGATGCTCTGGCCATCATCGGACCAGGCGGGTGCCTCGATGGAACGGTCGAGGTCCTCGCCGAGAACTCTGAGATTGTCGCCGTCGGCATCGATCAGACCCAGCGCATTGATGGTGTACTGACGGCCCTGGTGGTCATCGCGCTCGAAGGCAATGGTCCGGCCGTCGGGTGACACCGCGGGTGCGGAGGCAATGCCCGGCAGGTCGGTCAGCTGCTCGATGGCACCGCCCTCGACAGAGACACGGAACAAGTCGCGCTCGTTGAGCTCATATTGCCACTGTGCAGAACGGTTGGACGCGAAGACAATCCCGGAACCATCCGGCATCCAGGCCAGCGGTCCATGATGATTGAAGTCACCGGTCGTCAGCTGGCGCGCCGCACCACCTTCGGCCGGGGCAATGAACACATGCTTGAAGCCGGGATCGAGATAGCCGCGACCGTCAAAGCGATAAACCACGCTGTCGATGAGCACCGGCGGCTCGGCCCACTCTGCACCGTCGGGTTTGTCAGGCGCCTTGGCGAGTGAGGGCTTTTCAGCCGGCACCTGCATGGTGAAAGCGATGAATTTTCCGTCAGGCCCCCAGGCGATCGAAGCAGGCGTGCGCGTCAGGCTGGTCACCATGGCAGTCTGCCCAGAGTCCATCCAGCGCACGAAAAGCTGTGCCTGCCCGTTCTTGTCTTGTGCCACATAAGCCAGTCGCTCACCCTCGGGAGACCAGCGCGGCAAACTGTAGCTGTTGCGCCCCGACAGCAAGGGGCGGTGCTCGCTGCCGTCCCGGCTGAGCAGCCAGAGGTTGGCGCGGACGCAATCACACATGATGTCGTGGATCGAACGCGCGTAAACCACCTCCTCGCCGCTGGGCGAGATACGCACTTCACTGGCGTACTGCAAGTCGAACAGGTCAGCGGACGCCATGCGTTGAGCGTCATTGCCCTGGGCCAGGGCCGGGCCGGCAACAGCAAGCGCCAGAAAGACAAGGCAAACCGGAAAGAGAGACTTCGTGTGCACTGAAACACCTTGGCTAGGCATGTGAAAGACTCAGTTTAACCGAGCCTCGCGCCTTGCGCTTGGCGCAGCCGGACACCCACCGCCTGAATGAACTCAGCGTTGCTGCCAGGGGAGAACATCCCGGAGTCCCCACCATCGGGCTGCAGCCTGTCCGGGAGCTGACGCCGATGCAGAATCGGGATCTGCGCAAGCTCGGCATCTTCGATGGACATTTCCGGGTGAGCGAGAACCACCGCCGCCCTTGCGCGACTGTGGATAGCGTGCTGCAACAGCCAGCGCTCGAGAGCGCGCGCCTGAGCCTGGGCCTGGGGTATCGGGTTGGGCATCGCCCGCCAGCCCGGGCGACTGCCGCAGCCGGCGCGTCGAACCAGCGGCCAGTGCTTTTCTTCCGGCCGCACCTTGACATGGCCGGGCGTGTTCTTGACTTCCAGCACCCAGATATCGCGTGGTCCGGCAACCACGAAGTCCAGCTCGCGCGCTTTATTGGGCAAAGTGGCATCCGGCAACCTGAGGCGATTGATGACGACAAAATCGTCGGGAAGTGCGGCGAGCTGCTCGAGCACAGCGGCCTCGCCCTCCGCGCCGGCCAGGTGGCCTGAGTCTACGCTGCTGGTGCCGGGCAAAGCGGCAAAAAAAAGCACGCAGACGCTCACGCCAGCGAGCATCACGCCAAGCGGCACGCTCCAGGCGCCGGCCAGGGCAATCAGCACGAGGCTCGCGGGCGCCACCAGCAGCAGCCGACGATAACGCCGACGGCGCTGCTCACGCAGCTCTTCCCGGTGCCGCCTCAGGGGCGGGTATTCGACGACAAAACGGGTATCGGCCATGTCGACTCCAGTGTAGCCGGCCTTTGCTTCGAGCCCATAAAAAAACCGCAGGCCGGGGGCCTGCGGTTTTCGCATTACCGATGTTCCGGTTCTGCTTTTAGTTCCTGAAGGTTGCACCCAGGAATACATAGCGACCGATGTCGTACACGGTCGGGTAGGTGTTGCCGTTACCCAGGGGCGGACCCGAGGAGGTCACGATCGGCGCATCGTCACCAAACACGTTGTTGACGCCACCACGGAAGCTGAAGCTTTCGCTCAGGTCGTAGTTGAACGCCAGATCAAGATACTGCTGGGTGTTGATCTTGCGGTCGATTGCAGGCTTGATCTCCTGACCCAGCTCGTTGTCCGTGCTGGAGTAGTAGCGCCAGGTCGCGGTGAGCGAGAGATCCCAGGGCGTACGCCAGGTCGCGAGCATGCGATGGCGGTATTCCGGGGACGGGGCCTCACAGGCACCTGCGTGGTAGCCTGCGCAATCAATCGGATCGGCACCCGGGAAGGACTCCGTCTCGAGCTTGTCCAGGAAGGTAGCGGCGTAGTCGAGCCGCAGCGAGCCCATGCCGCTGAGACCGATATCGGACAGGCCCATGTCATAGCTGGCCTGAACGTCGAGACCCTTGGTCTTGAGGCTGGCGATGTTGACCTGCGTATTGGTGAAGCCAACGCCCGGCGTACCGGAGTTGAGCGAGCCGCGGCCGTCGCGCTGCATCAGATCACAGAAGGTCGCATCGCCGGTTGCGAGGCACTGTGACAGGATCGTCGATGCCGGAATGCCGCCCGAGATCGCGTCGTCCACCGTGATGTCGAAGTAGTCGACCGACAGCGTCAGGCCGTCAGCAAAGGTCGGAGTGAAAATGACACCGAAGCTGATCGTGTCGGACTCTTCAGGGCTCAGGAACGGGTTACCCCCGGTGATCGACTGCGTCTGACCGGAGAGCACGTCCAGGATATTGCCATACTGATCCTGGGTCACGCCCGTGCGGGCACACTCTTCGAAGCTGGCCGTCGGGTTCGAGGTCGCACAGGGATCGTAGTTACCCTGGGAATCCTGCGACAGGTTCGGCAGGTTGGTGCCCTGGCCGGTGTAGAGCTCGATCACGTTCGGAGCACGCACGGCGCGCTGGAACTGCGCACGCAGACGAACCGAATCAACCGGCGTCCAGTTCAGGAACGCGTGGTAGGTATCGGTGGAGAAGTCGTTGGTCGTGCCACGACCTTCCGCCTCGTAGTCCGAATAACGGTAGGCGCCGCCCAGAACAAGCTGCTCGGCCATGGGGGCTCCCGTGACCAGCGGCAGCTGCGCTTCGGCGTAGAACTCGGTCACCGCAACTTCACCAGAGACGGGCAGAGTCGGGCCACCGACACCGGTGAAGCCGCCGTCGGCCTGCTGCGAAGTCTGGTCAGGAGTGGATTCGAGCTCGTCCTTGCGATACTCGGCACCCACCAGCACGCCGAGGCCGCTGCCGGCAAAAGGCGACTGCAGGCCGACACGGCCCAGATCGGTCTGGATGTTACCGCCGAAAACGAGCTGCTCGACGTTACCGACGACCACGCCGGTCCCTTCGAGGTAGTTCAGCGCTTCCGGATCGACCAGGGATTCGCCGTTGGGGCCACGCTGGAAGATGTTGTAGGGAATGCAGTCCTCGTTGCCCGAGCGACAGACCGGGTTGCCGTTGGCGTCTTCAACCACGTAGAAGGCGTCCTGAACGTGATCGATCACGAAGTCGCCGGTCGACACTTCCTTGTTGTCGGTCGACGCGAACTGGGAGAACAGTTCGAAGTCGTAGTCGTTGGCAAACGTACCGCGAATACCGGCCACCGTACGGAAGGTGGAGATATCGATCATCGAGTTACGCGGGCCACCCTCCACGTTCCGGTGCGATGCCGTAATGCGGTGGACTTCGTCCGGCAGCTCGCCGGTGTCCGGATCCGGCGTGTTACAGCCGTAGAGGTCGGTCAGCGAGATGCCCGGGGTGTTCTGAATGAACGGGTTGTCGCAGTTGATCGACCAGCCGCCGAAACTGGCGGACTCGGCCACCTGGGCATCCGTGCGCGTGTTGTTGTAGCTCAGGTCAGCAAAGAACTCGATATTGTCGGTGATCTCGTAGCTGCCCTTGCTGTAGATCTGGAAGCGCTCGGTGGGACGCTGGAAGTAGTTCAGCGGGCCATAGTTGTGCGTCTGGTCGGGGCCGCCGACGTAGGGGACGATGGTGCCGTCGTCCTGCTGGAAAGCAGAACCACCGGGGCCAGCAAACAGACGATAGTTACCCGAACCGGCACAGCCGAGCCCGTTGTAGCTGTTCTCACCCGAAGCCGAAGCCAGGGCGCAGGCGCTGGTGATGCGGCTGTCCTGGGTGATCGACTTGGTGTTCTCGTAGTTGGCGTGCATGACCACGTTGCCGCGACCCTCGAAGGCGTTGGTGCCCATGGTCAGTGCGATGCGGTACTCCTCGCCGTCCCAGGTCGAGCCAGGGGACTTGACGTTGGCCGCCGAGTGCACCCGCTCGAGCATGCTGTTGCTGTTGCCCGACTGGTGGGCGCTGCCCTGCACGTCGATCTCGATGCCTTCGTAGTCATCCTTGAGGATGAAGTTGGCAACACCGGCGATGGCGTCGGAACCGTACACGGCTGAAGCACCGCCGGTAACGATTTCAACCCGCTCGACGAGCTGCGTCGGCACCAGGTTGAGGTTGGCCGGAATGCTGACCGCCGAGCCGAAAGGCAGACGGCGACCGTCGATCAGGGTCAACGTACGACCGGCGCCCAGACCGCGCATGTCCAGCTGGGCGGTACCGGAGGCACCGTTGGAAACTTCGGAAGCCTGGCTGGCAAAGATCTGCGGCAGCTGGTTGGTCAGGTCTTCGATGCGGCTCACGCCGCTGGAGTCGATTTCTTCGGCGCCGACCGTGAGAACCGGGTTGGGCGCGACCACGTTGTCATTGGTGCTCAGACGGGAACCGGTAACGGTAATCCGCTCGAGATCGGAGGCTGATTCCTCGGAGTCGTCCGCGTCCTGGGCCATGACGCCCAGGGGCGAAAGCCCGAGTACCAACCCCGCGAAAAGCGAGCTCATACCCGCCCTCAGCAGTGGGTTGCGTTGTTTACGAGACAGTTTCACTAGCGTTCTCCTCTCTACTTTCTGACTTGTCGCTTTTAAGGTTCAAACACCCGAATCGGGTCTCAGCTACAAGAACGCGCAGACTAAACGCGCATTACTTTCGACCCGCATGGTAACGGGCGCTTAACGGAAATTCAAGCAAGATTTGCCGCCCGCCTCGGGGATCTGCAAGTAACTGGGTCTCCATTGTGCCCGAGATTCGCGATCCGGGGGCGCGCAACACGAGCGAGCATGAGAAATCGCTCGCAAAACTGACCAGCCGCCCGCGTCCGAGCGCCCGCCACTCAAGCATTTCGGATCGCTGCCGCCACCTCGAACGAGGAGGGTATGATCCGGCGACTCGCTTGATTCATGCTTTACCGAAATGGCGGGCCCGCTCGTCACGATGAATTCAGCGTGCCCGATACCACTGAAGCCTGAAATGGAATAGATGCGCACTGGCATGGAACGACACCGCAGCGGCAAACGCCCGGCTCCACGGAGACAGCTGTCGTTTTCCATCTGTTGGCTGCTGGTTCTTGGCACGCTGATGTCGGCGCCGATCAGCCCTGCGGTGGCTGCCGATGCCGAAACCGGCCTGCCGCCGCTGCGGGTATTCCACAAGGACGACTACGGTGCGGCACGCCAGAACTGGGCCGTTGCGCAGGATCAGCGCGGGATCGTTTACGTAGGCAACGTGGACGGCGTGGTACTCAGCTTCGATGGCGTCCGCTGGCGCAGCACGCCGCTGCCTGGCGTGCCCACCATCCGCTCGCTGGCCAGCGGACCTGATGGTCGGATTTACGTTGGCGGTGTGGGCGACTTCGGCTACCTCGAGCCCGATGCACGCGGGCGTCAACAGTACGTTTCGCTGCTCGACCGCCTGACGCCCGAGCAGCGCGACTTCATGGATGTGTGGGACATCCTCGTAACCGGCGACGGCGTGTACTTCTTCACCTTCAAGGGCCTGTACCGGGTGACCGAGAACGCCGTCCGGCGCTGGACGCCGGACAACCGTTTCCATCTGGCCTTTCAAGTCAACGACCGGATCTTCGTGCGCGAGGTCGGCAAGGGCCTGATGGAACTGGTTGATGACCACCTGCAGCTGGTAGCCGACGGCGCGCGCTTCGCCGACGAGCGCATCTACGCCATGCTGCCCTGGGGCCACACCGAAGGCGCGCCCGCGCAGGCCGTGCTGGTGGGCACCCGCGATATCGGCTGGTACGTGCTCGACAGCACGGGGCTCACGCCATGGTCGAATGAGGCCGACCCCTTCCTTGAAGACGACCTGCTCTATCAGGCAATTCTGCTCGACGATCACCGCCTGGCGCTTGCCACCCTGCGCGGCGGCGTCATCCTGATGGCCCCGGACGGGCGCCTGATCCGCCGCATCACTCGCGACGAGGGCCTGCCCGACAACGCAGTCTTTCGCATTTACCAGGCCCGCCAGGGCGGGCTGTGGCTGGCGCTGAGCACCGGAATCGCCCGACTGGATGTCGCCAGCCCGGTCACCCACTTTGACAGCAGCACCGGCTTGTCCGGCCAGGCCCTGGACGTGGCGCGCTACGACGGCCGCATTTTTACCGCCACTACCGATGGGCTCTACGGCATGATCAGCGGCCGCGACGGCGCCGCTGGCTTTGCTGCCATCGATGCCATTCGCGGCCAGACCTGGCGCCTGCTGGCGCTCGACGACGGCCTGCTGGTCAGCACCATGGAAGGCGTCCATCTGTGGCGCGACGATGAAGTCAGCCTGCTTCGCCCGTCGGCGCAGACCTCATTTGCCATGCTGCAGTCCCGGCGCGACCCGAATCGGGTATGGATCAGTCTGCAAACGGGCCTGGCCGCCGTGTACCGCGACGGCAAGGGCGGCTGGCGCGACGAGGGTCGCCTGCCCGGCCTGGACGACGAGATCCGCACCCTCCACGAAACAGAAGACGGCACGTTGTGGGCCGGCACCTGGTACAAGGGGGCGCTGCGAATCCAGCCCAATCCCGACGCCGACCCCGACGCGGGCATCTGGCAGCAGATGCTCCCGCCCGAACGCTTTGGCATGGTCGAAGGGGCGGACGACTACTCACTGACCTATCTTCACGCCATTGACGGGCAGCTGCGCTTTGGTACCCGTGACGGGCTGATGCGGTTCGATTCCGAACGCGGCGGGCTGGTCACTGATCGGGAATTCGCGCGGCTGTATCCCAACGGCCCGGCGCAGACCCTCCCTTTCCATCAGGACCCTCTGGGGCGTGTCTGGCTGCATACGGTCGACAGCCGTCGCAACCTTCAGCAGACCCTGGTCGCCCGACCCGCCGCCAGCGGCTATGTGCGCGACACGCTGACCGCGGCCAGGCTGAAAGGAGTGGCCGTTCGCGCGATCTACGGTGAGCGCGACGGCACCGTCTGGCTGGGCGCCGAAGACGGCCTGTTCCGCCTTGACGCCCAATCGTCCGCCAGCCCGCGCCCGGAATATGACCCGCTCATACGCGGCATTACCGAGCGCGAATCCGGCAAGATCCTGTACGGCGGCGACGGCCCTCTGCCGTCGCTCGTACTGGAATACGACGACAACACGCTGCGCTTCGAGTATGCCGCACCAGCCTTCACGCGCATGGACAGCAATCGTTACCGCGTCATGCTCGAAGGCCTGGATCATGACTGGTCGAGCTGGAGCGCCGAGGCGTTTCGCGACTACACCCACATCCGTGAAGGGCACTACCGATTCAAGGTACAGGCCCGCGATGTATACGCAAACACCAGCCGGATTGCCACCGTCGACCTGCGCATCCTGCCTCCCTGGTATCGCAGCCTCTGGGCCCGGGCGGTTTATGTGCTGGCGGCGGCCCTGGTGGTCATCGGCCTGTTCCGCTGGCGGCTGGGCGCGCTGCGGCGCCGCACCCGCTTGCTCGAAGAACAGGTTGCCGAGCGCACCCGGGCGCTATCGGATGCCAACCGTGCGCTGGCCGAGCAAAGCCTGACCGACCCGCTGACGGGATTGCGCAACCGGCGCTACCTGAGTCAAGCGCTCCCGGCCGACATTGCCATGGCCAGCCGCCATTATCGGGATCACCAGCATGGCAGTGCCGACCTGCTGTTCGTGATGATCGACATCGACCGCTTCAAGGAGGTCAACGATCACTACGGACATGCGGCCGGCGATCAGGTTCTGCAGCAGCTCGGTGGCATACTGCGCGACCAGCTTCGTGAAAGCGACACCATCGCGCGCTGGGGCGGCGAAGAGTTCCTGCTGGTGGCGCGATTTACCGATGCCGATTTTGCCGCCCGGCTGGCCGAGCGGCTGCGCAGCGCCGTTGCCGCTCATCGCTTCACGCTGGAGGGGTACGAACAGCCAATCGAAATGACCTGCTCGATCGGCTTTGCACAATACCCCCTGTTTCCTGACCTGCCGGAGCATGTGGACTGGAACAAGGTGGTCGATGTGGCCGACCTGTGCCTTTATGCTGCCAAACGCAGCGGGCGCAACACCTGGGTTGGCGTGGCATGCGGCGAAGTGGCGCCTTTGGCCGAACACTTGAACCACGTCACCGCGCACCTGCCCGAACTGATTCGCAGCGGCAGCCTGGTCGTGCGGACCTCGCATCCGGCCGGTCCGGACGGACTGCGGTGGAGCCACCCGCCCGAAGATCAGAATCACGATTGACCACGAGCCCGGCCAGGCTCAGGCGGCGCGCTCACGGTCCCGGCTATCGCGAACGCGGTCATAGGCCTGGCGCACCTCGCGCACGCGCTCCTTGGCTACTGCACGCATGTTCTCGGGCAACCCCTGGCCGGCCAGCTTGTCCGGATGGTATCTGCTCATCAGGCGACGATACGCCTTCTTGACCTCGGCATCACTGGCCGTTGCCTCCACGCCCAGTGTGGCGTAGGCCTCTTTCAGCGCCGCTCCGGCGGTGGGATCGGTGCCTGCATCGCCACCCGGCCGGCCGGAAGCCGCCGCGCCCAAGGCCGCCTCCAGGCGGCGCAGATCGAGCTGCGACAGGCCGAGCAGACGCCCCACGCGCAGCAGCATGTCGTGCTCGGCCTCGTGAAGGACGCCATCAGCGGCAACGGCCGAAAGCTGCGCCTGCAAAAACAGCTGCAGCAGCGCCGGACGGTTGCCAACGGTGGCGCGCAGCGTCCTGACTTCGCCGGCCAGATCAAAGCCGGGGCCCTTGCCCCGGCTGAATGACGCCCGGGCGTCACGCCGCTGCTCACTGGTCAGACCCAGCTTGTCGAAAAACTGCTCGACCACGCGGATTTCGTCGCGGCTGACGTGCCCATCGGCCTTGCACAGGGCCCCCATGACGGCAAAGGTCGAGTCGAAGAACTGCGCCTGCACTGCCTGCAGCCCGCGCGGCAAAACCACGCGGGTAAGCAGCAGGCCGACACCGTAACCCAGCGCCCCGCCGACAAGCAGCCCGCCGGGCAAGCCCAGCGCAGCGCCGATCACGGCGCCGATGATGATGAATAAAAGCATGCGTGCATGGTACCCAAAATCGCATTGCGGCTCGGCCCGGCACCGCGCCCGGTGGTGACGCCATCAATCCGGCGGCGTCGGACGTATTGTTTTGGACACAGACCTGCAATAATTCAACCGTTGACGCGGCCAGCCAGGACGCGGCCAGCGGCCAGCGCAGCAAAACGACGCAATTCCAAGGAGAAGCCCGTGCAGCAGGAAACGCCTCCGGAGCAGGAAGACATCAGCGAAGGCCTGGAGCAGCAGCACATCCAGGCGGTGATCGAAGCCGTCGACACTCAGAATGCAGCCCGACTCGACGAGCTGCTCGAGCCCCTACATGCCGCCGACGTCGCTGACCTGGTCGAGCAGATCAGCCCGCCGGAGCGCCGGGAGCTGGTAGCGCTCTGGGGCAAGAACATCAACGGCGCGATCCTTTCCGAGCTTGACGATGCCGTGCGCGAACCCCTGCTGGAGGCGCTACCGCAGGAGGTCGTGGCCGAGGCCATCCGGGGCCTCGATTCCGACGACGTGGTCGACCTGGTCGAGGACCTGGAAGAAGCACAGCAGTCGCGCCTGCTCGAAGCGCTCGAGATCAGGGATCGTATCGGCGTCGAAGGCGCCTTGTCCTATCCCGAATATTCCGCTGGCCGGCTGATGCAGCGCGAGCTCGTCGCGGTACCCGAGGACTGGTCCGTGGGCCAGGCCATCGACTACATTCGCGACGACGACAGCCTGCCGGATCAGTTCTACCACGTCATCCTGGTCTCACCGGCGATGAAACCGGTGGGCTATGTGACCCTGGGGCGCCTGCTTTCCTCACCCCACAAACGGCCGCTGACCGCGATCACCGAGCCCAGCTTTCGAACGGTGGGCGTCACCGAAGAGGCCGCGGACGTGGCCTACATGTTCAATCACTACCACCTGATCTCCGCGCCGGTAGTCGACGAAAGCGGCCGCTTGACCGGCATGATTACCATCGACGATGCCATGACCGTGCTCGACGAGGAGCACGAGGAAGACCTGCTGCGCCTGGCCGGCGTCGACGAAGATTCCAGCCTGACCGACACTGTCTGGCAGACCACTCGCGGCCGGGCCGTCTGGCTGATGGTCAATCTGGTCACCGCCATCCTGGCCTCATCGGTCATCAACCTGTATGCCGAAACCATCGATCAGATGGTGGCCCTGGCCGTGCTGATGCCCATCGTCGCCTCGATGGGCGGCAACGCCGGCACCCAGACGATGACGGTGGCGGTACGCGCCATTGCCACGCGCGAGCTCACGCCTCGCAACACCCTGCGGGTCAGCTGGCGCGAGATCACGGTCGGGGCGATCAACGGCCTGGGCTTTGGCATCGTCATGGCGCTGGTCGCAGCCTTGTGGTTCGGCCTGCCCATGCTGGGCGCGGTCATCGCCCTGGCAATGGCCATGACCCTGATTGCCGCCGCGCTGGGCGGGATCGTCATCCCGATCGCCCTGGAGCGCTTCCATGTCGACCCGGCACTGGCCTCCGGCCCGTTCGTGACGACCGTGACCGATGTGATCGGTTTCTTCGCCTTCCTGGGGCTGGCGTCGATGATTCTGCTGTGAGCCCGGCGCAAGCGCCCCGTGGCACCGGCCAAGGTCGACTTGCCCTCAGATTGGATAGCGCAGGATCGCTGCCAGCTCACGGCCGTCGGGAATATCGGCCCGGCGCACCGCCAGAACCGATGCCCCGGTGCGCAGCGCGCGACCGGCAATTTCATCGACGATGCCGTAGTTGACCGCATCGCCCCGTGAGTCGAGGCTGATCTCGCCCGTTTCTTCGTCAATGAAGCCGTCAACAACGCTGTCGATATCGACCAGAAGGCTATCGATACCGCCGTAAGTGGCCAGGCGCGCAGCGTCAGACAAGTCCGTGGTCGTGCGACGGTCACCGGCGCGCTGCTCGAAGCGGCTGTGAAAGGCCTCGATCTTGCGCGCATGCTGTGCGTCCAGAATCGGGCGGGCAGCCTCAGCCAGCTGAGCCGCACTCAGGTGATCCGGGTTGCCCTCGATGGTCTCGGGGGCCAGCGGCAAGGTGGTGGCTCCACGAAACGTGGCGGTCAACGGCTCGGCGGCGGCGAGCACGAGCGGCGCATTCGCATCCTTGAGCACGGGCCGCAAGGCCGCGTCGATACGGCGAATGTAACGAGCCAGCGGCATATGGCCTGCCTGATCGCCCTGACGGTGGCCAATGCCGCTATGACCCTTTTCCGCTTCCGGACCGCCAAGGCTGGCGGCATCACCGGGCAGGTTGGCAATGTCGACTTCAACGGCCGGTTCGCTGGCCGAAACCTCCACAAGTCGAGTGGCCTTCTCCGAGAGCGCGAGAACAAAGGCCGAATGCGAAAAGGTGATGGCACGCAGCAGCGGCTTGAGATGGAAACGGTCGGAGACCTCCACGATCTCGCCGATGCGATTGGCCAAACGATAGCTGCGCAGCAAATCAGGCGTGGCCAGGATCGCCAGGCTGCGCGCCTGATAATTCCAGAACTCGGTGTCGTCGCGCAAGCCTTCCAGTCGTTCCGCCAGCGGCCAGATACGCCGCTTGTCCAGGCCGGCTTGTTCGAGCTGGGCAATGGCCGTTCTGGCAAGGTTGCCAAGCTTGATCCGGGCCGGCTCGATTTCGCGCGAGATCGGCGTCGTCGGTAAATAGATCGACACGCAGGCATCGGCCCGAATCTGATCGAGCTCGGTCATTTCCCCGGTACTGGGCACATCCAGATAGAACATCAGTAAACCCTTGATACGAAAGGCCGACATTCATCATAGCAAGCTCACGCACACCCACGTTCGCACTCGCCGGCGGGCGGGTGTTCCGATCCGGATTGATTCCGCCCGATACCGGATTCTGCTAGAGTCGAGGCATACCTGAGCCGCAGATCAGGAGGCACGCATGAAACGCAGAATGGGTCTGACCGGAGAAGCGTCCGATCATAAGCTGGCGGGCATTTTCTCTGACGCGCAGCGGCTGACGGACTGTCGCCGTGAGATGGTGGATTCAATCGCAGGAATCGAAGGGCAGATCGAGCGCCTCGACCCGGCCGACGGCGCTGAGGCCTTTAGTCTGGAACCCGAGCCCCGCGGCATCTGGCACACCATCATCCGGGCCCACCTCTGGCTGGCACTCGCCGGTGCGCTCGTCGGGCTGCTGATCCTGGCGCTCATGCTCTCCCTTGGCGTGCCCTTCGTGGCTCAGAATGTCGGCGCTTCGTCCGTGCTGCTGGTGGTCTTCTGCGCTCTCGGCGGCGCCCTCATCGGTGGCGTGATCAGCATGCGCCCTGACCACGTACCCTATATCTCGAAAGTGCGCACGGCGCTCGACGACCAACGCCATGTGCTCATTGTCCACGCGACCAGCCGCGATCAATTCAAGGCGGCCGGCGACTGCCTCGAACGCTTTGCTGACCATACCGTCTCGACGCTGTGAACGCACGGGCTGCGAGGACGGATCGTATTCCCGCGCCCGCTCGCTGAACGGACGGACTGTCACCAGGATAGATAAACGGCATGCTCCAGGCCATCAGAAACAAGTACGGCGGGATCTTCCTGTCCGGCAAAAACCTGCCCCGGCAAACCAGTGAGTTCCGAGACGCCATGGCCACCGCACTGTCGGCCTGGACGCGCGAGGGCCTCAAGCTGGCCTGGCTGGAGATTCCGGCCCGCCGAGGTCAGTTGCTGCCCGACGCGATGGACCTCGGGTTTGCCCTGCACCACTGCCGCAACGAAACCGTGATGCTGGTTCGAAGACTGGTCGACGGCGCCTATATTCCCGAAGCGTGCACCCACAGCATCGGTGCCGGTGGCCTGGTGCTATCGGACGACGGCCATATCCTGGTTGTGCTCGAAAAGCGCGATCGAACAACACGCCCCGACCACCTCAAGCTGCCCGGCGGGATGCTCGAGCGCCGCGAGCACGTTGCCGACGCGGCGATGCGCGAAGTGCACGAAGAAACCGGAATCAGAACCGAGTTCCGCGGCCTGGTCGGCATGCGTCACCACCACCGGGGGCAGTTCGGCGCCTCCAACATCTACGCCGTGTGTCGGCTCGCTCCGCTGAATTTCGACATCCGCATCGACGACGAAGAGCTGGAAAAGGCGCTCTGGATGCCCATCGACGAATACCTGGCGCGGGAGGCCACCTCGGCATTCAATCGACGCGTGGTCGAAGCCGCCCTGGCAGCTGATCCGTTGCGCCCCGTGGATCTCGACAACTACATGGACCACCCCGACGACTATGAAATCTTCATGAACGACAGCGCCGCAGGCTGACGCCGGCAGCTGATCACAGCCGGATCAATCGCTCCCACAGGTCGTTTATCCACGCCATCATTTCAGCGACGAAAGGCTCGTTGACGGCGCTCGGGTTCACGGTCCAGATATCGATATCGCGATGACCGAGGGCGGCATATTCCCAGTCGATCAGGTACAGGCGCTCGGGGGTTTCCAGAATGTTGGCGGGAATCAGATCATGATGCACCAGGCACGCCGTCCATGGCGCCCGATCAAAGGCCTCCAACCGCGGCTCGAAGGCCCGCCAGGCCCGGGCAAGCCGCGCATCGGCAAGTCCGGCTTGCTCGACCTGGTGCCAGTAATCACGCAGATAAGCGTGATAGCTGCGCCGCGGCCAGTCGGGGGGGGCCAGGGCGTGCAGTCGTTCGAGCAGCGGCCCCAGCCGGGCCAGCTGCTCCGGATTGCTCAGGTCCTTGTCGCTCCATGTCCGCGCCGGCAGGTAGGGGAAAATCACGAAACGCTGGCGCGGATCCCAGAACCAGTACGGCCGGCTGATATCGGCGGCCGACGTCAACTCCAGAATTTCGCGTTCGCGCTGGCGATCGATGCCCAGCTGCGCGCCCCCGGGGTGGTTGATGCGCAGCAGCAGCTCATCGGACCGGCCCGGCGCGCTCAAACGATAGTTGCGGTTGGTCCTTCCCGCCCGGATGCGCTCGACCAGCTGCGGCCGTCCGCGCAGCCCCAGGCCCCAGTCCGGCCAGGAATCGATCAGCGCGTCAACGGCCGCCACTTCGCCTTCATCCTGGCCCAGCGGGGTCATGGCCCGGCTTCACCGCCAAGGCCGGCTCGCGCCCGGTAGTCGCGCAGCCAGCTCGTCCAGCCGACCACCGAGATGATCAGATAAGCGACGTTCAACAGCGCGGTCAGCGCCATGCCGCGGTCGAGAAACAGAAAGATCGCCAGGCTGTTGAACACCATCCAGTAGACCCAGTTTTCCAGCACCTTGCGCGCCACCATGAAAGTTGTCACGACCGCACCCCAGGTGACCAGAGAATCGAGATACGGCCAGGCCGCCTGGCTGTGGCGCGAGAGCAAGTAGCCCGACACCAGGGTAGACAGCACCACCACCAGCAGCGCCAGGGCATGTCGCCACAGCGGCCAGCGCGTCACCGACAGCGCCTGCCCGCCGCTGTTGCCGTGGCGCCAGTACCACCAGCCATAGACCGCCATGCCCATGTAATACACATTGAGTGCCGACTGCATGAGCAGCTGCACCCGCCAGAACAGCGCGGTGAAAAGCGCGGTGCTGATGAAAGCGGCAATCCAGCACAGGCGGTTCTGGCGTACGGCCAACACCAGGTAGGTGATGGCCAGCAGCACCGCGGCCAGCTCCCAGGCCGACATCGCTGCCCAGCGCTCATCGAGCTGTTCCAGCCAGTGCTCCAGCTTCATGCCGCAGCCTCCGGGGCACGATCAAGGGCCCGACACCTGCGGCCCGGGCCCGCCGGCACCTGCCTGCGCCGGTCAGTAGACATAACGCAGTGTCGCTCCAACCACGCGGGGCTCGCCAAACTGAAAGTAGGGCTCGACCACATAGTTCTCGCGCGGATCGTTGCCGAAGCTGCCGAAAGCGCGGGTCTTGATGTCTTGATCGGCGATATTGCGCGCCCACAGGGCAAAATCCCAGGGCCCCTGACGATAGCCAATGCGGGCGTTGAAGGTCTCATAAGCGTTGGATCGGGTCTCGTGACGGCTCGAGAAGTAGAACGCATCCTTGCCCTCGGCCTCCACCCGCACGTACCAGCGATCGGACAGCTGCACGATGGCGCCCAGATTGAACATGTAGTTCGGCGCATGCGGCAGCTCGCGTCCGTCCATGTCGTACGGCTCTCCGCTGGCCGGGTCGGCATCGACATGCGAATAGTTGAGGAACTCTTCGAAGCGGGTATCCAGCAGGCCGAGGCTGGCAAACGCCAGCAGGCGATGGCTCACGCGCCAGTTGAGCTCGGCCTCCAGGCCGTAGCTCCGCCCGGCGGTGGCGTTGGCCTTGTACTCGATGAAGTGGCAGGGGCAGGATTCACCCTCGATGGGCTCGACCAGCGATTGTTCGGCCTGAACATCACTGCGGTCCTGATAGAACACCGCCGCTCGCAGATCGACCCGATTGTCGAGCAGCCGCTTCTTCACGCCGAGCTCATAGTTCAACAGGGTTTCGGTGTCGAACGCGCGCCGCTCATCGGGAATGAGCGAATCGCTGTTGATTCCGCCGGCCTTGTATCCGCGAGATGCCAGCGCGTACCACAGCCCGCCGCCGTCGGTGCGATATTCGAGCGCCAGCTTGCCGCCCCACATGTCCTCGCCGGGCTCAAAGGCGGCGCCGTCGCTGTCGCTGTATTCGACCTCGCGCCGCTCACCGCGCAAACCGGCCACCAACTGCAACTGGCGCGTCATCGGTATCTCTACCTGTCCGTAGACGGCATGGTTGTCGGTGTCGTAGTCGAACAGGTAGTCGCTGGCAAGAAAGCTGTACTCTCGCCGCAGGCTTTGGCCCGCATTGCGCACATAAGCGCCAATCACCCAGTTGAGCTGATCCGGCCCGCTGCTGGATACCGCCCGAAGATCCAGCGTGGTATTGCGATCGCGGCGAATATAGTTGTCGAATGCCGTGAATGGCGCGCCCGGGCACTCGAAGACCTCGCAGAAGCCAACGAAGGTCCAGTCGTCATCGTAGCCGTATTCCAGGTCGGCATCGGTGCGGCTGATGAGCGCCTCGATGTCGAAGGCATCATGTGCATGCCAGTGGATGCGAACCGAACCGGCCAGCGTCTCCTGGCGATCGTGCCCGGGTCGGTCGGAGTAGGTCATGCGCGTATTGTCCAGAGAGAACGCGTCGTAGCCGTTGTCGACATCCAGGTACAAGCCGGTCAGGTCGATTTGCAGATCATCATGGGGCTGCCACCGCAGCTTGCTGCGCAGCGTCTGTTCATCAATGTTCTGCACATCATCGCGACCCAGGTAAGCGTTTTCCTGAAAGCCGTCACTCTGTTGATTGGAATAAGCCAGTCGATACCCCAGCGTGTCGCTGAGCGGCCCGGAAACCATGCCCTCGAACGCGCGCATGCCGTAGTTGCCGGCGCTGACCTCCAGGTGGCTGGTGAATGCTTCAGTGGGGCTGCCGGTAACGATATTGATCATGCCGGCCAGAGCATTGGCGCCAAACAGGGTGCCCTGCGGACCACGCAGAATCTCGAGCTGGGCCACATCCAGGGTCGTCGCGCCACCGCCCAGACCGGTCATGTCGATGCCGTCGACCAGCAGCCCGACCGAGGCATTCATCGGTTCAACGAACTGGCTGCGGGAGCCGATCCCCCGAATCTGGAAAAAACGGCCGCGCGAGGCACCCGTGGAAAAGTTGACGTTGGGGCTGATGTTGAGCACGTGCTCGAGGTGCGAGGCTCCTCGCTCGCGGACGGTTTCACCGTCGATGACGCTGACGCTGCCGCCGAGGTCGAACAAACCGGAGCGATAGAAATCGGCCGTGACCACGATACGATCTTCGATGTCATCGTCAGAAAAGTCCTCGACGTCATCGGACTGCGCGAAGCTGACTGACGATAGCGCCAGCAGCAGCCCGAAGAAGGACGCTTGAATATTCACTTGTGAGTCTCCGAATGCAAGTCAACAATGGAGACCCGGAATGCACGGGGGATTGCCGCCAGCGCCATGCAGTGGCCTTGAAGGGCGCTTGACGTTCCTGTCCCTACGCCGGCATTAACCGGATCAGGTTCGACGGGTCCACCCGCGTGGGTGTCTCAGGCGATTACGCCACCCCGAGGAAGCGCCCATTATAGCGCATGGCGAAGGCTTCAGGCCGCCTCTTCGCGCTCAGCAGGTGCAGGTGCTGAGCGCGGCCGCAGCGCGGTGCCGGGCAGCTCCAGGGTGGTGGCCCATGCCAGCCCCAGGGCCAGCCCCAGCACAATGCCCGAAGGCGCAGCCCAGCCGGCCACCACCGTGGCCAGCGCCACCGTACACAGCATGAAAGTACTGACGGCGGCAGCGCCCACCGCACCGCCCCAATCCAGCGTCCGCGCGGTGAGCGCGGTGGCCTGCACGAGCAGCGCTGCCGCTGTCGCAACGGGCACGGAAGGAAATTCCGCGCCGGGGACATGACCCTGAAGCACAAAACGATCAAGGAAATAAGCCCCGCCGGCTGCGCCTACCAGGCCGACGCCCACGCGAACTGCGGCAAGCCAGCCCACGCGCCACAACACGAAAGCCATCAGCGGCAGCGCGGTGACCACAACCCCGGGCCAGTAAAGCGCATGCAGCCCGCTACGGGCGATCGACACGGCCTGGTCGGTTCGAGTGCTGTTCATCCAGTCGAGGACGGGAAAGTCGATCAACGCCAGCCCCTTCACTGCCCGGGTCTGGTCAAATACCAGACCGATAACACCGATTCCGGCCAGCAGGGCGACAAAGCAGATGGTCAAGCTCAGACCCTGGGCCACGCGCGGATCGAAGCGCCGGGTCAACCAGCGAAACCCTGGAGCCAGCACGCGCGCGATGCCCTGCGTACCGGTCGCGCGCAGAGCCAGCCGGAATACAGCTTTCACTCGCCGCTGATGGGCCGCAATGCGAGCCGCAACCCAGCGAATGACCACGGCGGTCAGAAACAGGATCAGAACCAACAGCGCGGCCGTTCCGCCGATCTCTCTCAGCAGCCCCCAGGACTCTCCGAGCACGAGGCCCAGAATCGCCCAGACCATGGCCCAGACCAGGCTTGCGGGAATGTCGAACAGTACAAAATGTCGATAGGGCATGCCCGAGGCACCGGCCAGAAAAGGCACGATGATGCGGGTGGGAGTGGATACGCGGCCGAGCACGATGGCCCAGGCTCCGCGGCGGGCCATGAACTCCTGTGACTTGCGAATCGATGGACCGCAAATGCGCTGCAGCGGCGCCCATCCGAGCAGCCCGTTTCCCCAGCGACAACCAACGTAGAAGCCGGTGGCATTACCCATCACCGTCGCCACCAGCACGATACCGAGCAACACATCCATTTCGAGCTGACCACGCGAGGCGAGAATCCCGCCGGTCACCACAGCCAGCTCGCCGGGCGTCACGAACCCCAGGAAGAAGGCGGCCTCGGTCCAGCACAGCACCGCAATCAGGATGTAGACCGTCAGCGGCGGGAGCTCGAAAAGCGGCTGGAGAAGTTTGTCCATGACGCCAGATCCATTGCCTCAGGGCATCTGTTGAGGTATCTGAGAATCACCGGACCGAGCTCTCGCACGACCCCGGATTCCACGCGCCCCCGCCTGAAGTATAAACATACTCCCGGACACACCGAAAGGCTTGCGTGAGGCAATGCCCAGAACACGCGATAGCGGCGCAGGCCCTGGCCGCTTTCTGGCCCGCTCGCCTCACAGGCATTTATCAACCCGACCTCGAAGCGGGTTGCGCCTGGCACGACCGGCCTGCCCCGGACGCCGCGGTAGAATGGCGCGCGGCAATCATTTGACAGGGCTCGAAAAGGTCCACCCGTGACAACATTCCAGTTGACGCAACAACACCTGCGCAATGCGCTGGACAGGATTGCCCGGCGCGACCGGGACATTGCCGCGGCGCTCGCGCAGGTGGGTTATCCCGCCGAGCGCCGGATGGGCGCGCCAGACTATCGGCATTTCCTGCGCATCATCGTCGGGCAGCAGCTGTCGGTAAAGGCCGCCGCGACCATTTTCGGCCGGATCGAAGCCGCGCTTGACAACGACCTGCAGCCGGAACGCCTGCAGGCGCTGGGCGACGATCGGCTGCGGGCGCTGGGCCTGTCCAGGCAGAAGATCGCCTACGCCCGGGGGCTGTCGCAGGCCGTGCTGGAGGGTTCGCTGGTGCCGGCCGCGCTTGCCGAGCTGCCCGATGAAGAAGTGATCGCGCAGATTACCCGGCTCAAGGGCTTCGGGCGCTGGAGCGCGGAGATGTTTCTGCTGTTCTCGCTGGGTCGGCCCGACGTCTGGCCGGCCGACGACATCGCCATTCGGGCCGGTGTTCAACGCATCAGGCGCATGCGTGAGCGCCCCGACCGCAAACGTACAGACGCCATCGCTCACCCGTGGAAGCCGCATCGCAGCGCGGTGGCGATCCTTGTCTGGCACTACTATTCGAATGCGCCAATGGGCTGAGCCAGCCGAAGCGGCAAGCCCCTCCGTCGTGCGACTGATGTCGGCCCCATCGAAATACAGGCATTGGCCATGGAGCAACCTTCATCAGGTGTATAGTGGGCGCATGGTTCCAGAATCGTGAGGAGACCCAATGTTCAACGCCAGAAAATGGATACTCATCACCGGCTTGATGTTCCTCATCCCCCTGGCCGCTTGCAACACCGGCGACTCGATGAGCGACGAGGCAACCGGCAAAATGACCGATGAGTCGTCGCCCAGGCAGGAGACCGGCGAGCCGACCGTTGAGGGCAGATCGACCCAGGGCGCGCGCGCATCAGGCGATGACGACGGCGACGACACGTCCGGTACGCCGGATGCCATGGCTGAGCTTGCCGCCACCTCGGGCCATCAGGCCAGCGGAGCCGTCAAGTTCTATACGACCGAGCGCGGCATTCGCGTCGACGCGATGGTCAACGGACTGTCACCGGGACAACATGGATTTCATGTTCACGCCAGGGGTGACTGTTCGTCCCCGGACGCCAGTTCGGCGGGCGGCCACTACAACCCCGAGGATGTCCGGCACGGCGCTCCCGGTGACCCGATGCACCATGTGGGCGACCTCGGCAATATCGAGGCCGATGACAGCGGGCAGGCAATGCTGAATCAGGAATTCGAATTCCTGTCTCTGAGCGGTGACAACAGCATCGTCGGCAAGGCGGTCGTCGTCCATGCCGGAGAAGACGATCTGGAAAGCCAGCCCAGCGGCGCCGCAGGTGCCCGAGTCGCTTGCGGAGTCATTCAGGCGGAGGACGCCTGACCGGCTGCGATCATCAACCCGGCAGCCACGGAGATCATCAACCCGCCAGCTCTGGATACCGGTCGTGCATCTCCAGCTGCTCCGGGTTTTCCCGCTCGGCCAGGAAATGCGGCCGCCTTGTGGGGGCGGCATACGGCGCGCGCGGGAGATTGCGAACGCTGTTGTAGACGAAAAACAGGTTGGAGCGAGGCCATGGCGACATGTTCTCGTTGGAGGCATGCAGCGTGTTGCATTCAAACAGCAGCAGCGAGCCCGCCGGGCCCTTGGGCGCACGAATGCCACCGCTTCGGGCCAGCTCGGAAAGCGATTCCTGACTCGGAACGCCGATTCGCTGCGCCTTCAGGGAAGCTTTCCAGTTCTGGTCCGGTGTCTTGCCGACACAGGGCACGAACCAGTGGTGCGAGCCCGGGATCAACATCAGTGGCCCATTGAACTCGTTGTTTTCGGTCAGCATGATCGACGCGCTCACGGCACGCATGCGCGGCATTCCGTCCTCCGCGTGCCAGGTCTCGAAGTCCGAGCGCCAATCGAAACCGCTGCCTTCAAAGCCGAACTTGTCGTTGATGCGGGACTGATGGATATACACATCGCTGCCGAGGAGCTGTCGCGCCATGCCAAGGATCCGGGCATCGCGCGTGAGCTCCTCGAACCTTCTCGATATCCTGTGCATGCCGAAAACCGACCGAATCCGGCCCGTGTCCGGGTCACGAATGACCTGCTCGGATGACATCCAGGTCTTGTCGTTCGCGATGGCCTTCAGTTCATCGAAGAAGGGCTCGACGCGGTGTCTGGAGAAAAATCCCTTGAACCACAGAAATCCGTCGCGCTCATAGTTTGAAAGAGCGACTTCATCGAGCGGCCCCGCCCAGCGATCAGGAGCGCGTGAATGCACGATCGGGTCCATGCGCTCGATCGCGTCACGTGCCTGGCGAAGCCGGGTGGGGTATGGGTCGGAGTGCGGCTGTTCATGAGCTTGTGCCATTTTTTGGAGCCTCTTTCAAGAAGACAGAGCACCCCCTCTCTTCCGAGAAACACGCCCCTGCAGCGGGAACCGGCTCACACAGGATGAAACTTGTATGCTGACGTGATTCCGACAGCTCCCCAAGATCCTACACAGCAGGCCTGCGTATCTGCTCGTATCCTGATGATATCAGGTGTTCGAACAACCGCAACTTTCGCCCGCTGCTCCTGCCTGAAGCCACTTGCGAAAGACTTGCGCAAAGCCGCGGCCACGCCGAGCCCGAAAATATGGACGACGCACCCCAAAAACGCGTCGCCTCAATCGCTCAAGGCACGAATGGCAGGAAGCTCTTTGCCCTCGACATATTCCAGAAATGCGCCACCGGCGGTCGAGATGTAATCAATCCGGTCGGCCACGTGGAATTTCTCGATCGCCGCGATGGTGTCGCCCCCGCCGGCCAGGGTGAAGCCTTCGCAGTCCGCCACGGCCTGCGCGATGGTCTCGGTGCCGGAGTGGAAGGCCTCGAACTCGAACACGCCCAGCGGGCCGTTCCAGAGGACGGTGCCGGCCCCGCGGACGATGGCCGCGAGTGTCCGCGCCGATTCGGGGCCAATGTCGAGAATCATCTCTTCCTTGTGAACGCGCCCGGTATCGCGGATGGTGGCATGGGCGTCCTCGTGGAAGCGTTCGGCAGTGAGCACGTCGACCGGCAGCGGAATGGCTGCACCCTTGTGTTCAGCGCGCCTGATCAGATCCCGGGCGGTGTCGACCAGATCTTTTTCATACAGCGAACCGCCGACATCGTAACCGGCAGCAACGAGAAAGGTGTTGGCAATCCCGCCGCCGACGATCAGCTGGTCAACCTTGTCAATCAGCGCTTCGAGCACGGTGAGCTTGGACGAGACCTTGGCGCCACCGACAATGGCCACCATGGGTCGTTCGGGGCTGGCCAGCGCCTTTTGCAGAGACGCGACCTCTCGCATCAGCAAGGGGCCGGCGCAAGCAACGGCAGCATGACGAATCAAGCCCTCGGTGGATGCCTGGGCACGGTGGGCGGCGGCAAAGGCGTCGAAGACCAGAACGTCGGCCAGAGCCGCCATTTTTCTTGCCAGATGACTATCGTTGGCTTTTTCGCCTTCCAGAAAGCGCACGTTTTCAAGCAGGACGAGCTGACCGGCCTCGACTTCCACGCCGTCGATCCAGTCGCGCACGAGTTTGACCGAACGGCCCAGCAGCTCCCCGAGCTTCCCGGCGACCGGCGCCAGGCTGAATGCCTCGTCGAACCCGCCCTCTTCCGGACGACCAAGGTGGGACATGACCATCACCGCGGCACCGGCGTCGAGCGCCTGACGAATCGTGGGCAGGGCTGACTTGATGCGTGCCGCCGAGGTCACCTGGCCATTGCGGATGGGTGCATTGAGATCTGCGCGGATCAGGACGCGCTTGCCGGCAAGGTCGACCTGGTCGATGGTTTTCATGCGCTTGCTTCCCCTGAGTGACTTGCTGGTTTCGGTCAGGCGGCCCGGCCCGACCCCCTGCTCACTTGTTTGCCATCAGCACAGCGGTGTCGAGCATGCGGTTGGAAAAGCCCCACTCGTTGTCGTACCAGGCAAAAACCTTGACCATGCGGCCGGAGACCTTGGTCAGGGTGGAATCAAAAATGGACGAACGCGGATCGTGATTGAAGTCGCTGGAGACCAGCGGCTCGGTGTTGTAGCCCAGAATATTCTTGAGACTGCCTTCACTGGCCTGTTTGAGCGTCGCATTGACCTCTTCCACTGAGGTGTCGCGGCTGGCAATGAAGCTCAGATCGACGAGCGAGACGTTGATGGTGGGCACGCGGATCGCGTGACCGTCAAGCTTGCCATCGAGTTCGGGCATGACCAGCCCGACCGCGGCAGCGGCACCGGTCTTGGTCGGAATCTGGTTCTGGGTGGCCGAGCGCGCCCGGCGCGGATCCTTGTGGTTGACGTCGGTCAGCACCTGGTCATTGGTGTAGGCGTGAATGGTCGTCATCAGCCCCTGCTCGATGCCGATGGTATCCTGGAGCGGTTTGACCAGGGGAACCAGGCAGTTGGTGGTACACGAGGCGCTCGATACGATGACGTCATCGGCTTCGAGAGTGTCGTGGTTGACGCCGTAGACGATGGTCGGCATATCCTTGCCGGCGGGCGCGGAGATCAACACCTTGCGAGCGCCGCTTTCGAGGTGGGCGGCGGATTTCTCCCTGCTGTTGAACGCACCGGTGCACTCGAGCACCACATCAACGCCGATTTCACCCCAGGGCAGCCGCGACGGGTCGCGGTCGGAGAGCTGTCTGATCCGGTCGCCGTTGACAATCAAGTGGTCGCCGTCCGCTGACACCTCGCCGGGGAACTTGCCGTGAACCGTGTCGCGCTGGGTCAACAAGGCATTGGTCGTGACCTCGGCCGAGCTGTTGATGGCGACGATCTGGATTTCGCTGCGACGATCATTTTCATAGAGCGCACGCAACACGTTACGACCAATACGGCCATAACCATTGATGGCAACCTTGATGGGCATCTGAGTCTCCAAGAACTTTGACTTTCAGGGATATAAGGATTGTACTCGGGGCCGGTTCGGTTCACCACCGGAGCCTGCCCAATGATAAGTTTGCAATGACCGAATGACGGAAACTCGCCTGCTGCCAGCAAAGCTCGGCTGTCGTTCGGTCATTTGGACATTCGATCCTTGTTTGCAAATTGCCGCCTGACACCTGGTCATTGCGTCCGCGACGATCAAAGCACCTCGCGGACGGCAGCCACTATTCGCTCCGTAGTAAACCCGTACTCGCGGAACAGGTCTTCCGCCGGCGCGGACGCCCCGAACGTATCGATGCCGATGACCCGGCCCTGTTCGCCGACGAAGGGCCACCAGTAGTAACTGACGCCGGCCTCGATCGCCACGCGGGCCCTGATGCTGCCCGGCAGGACGGCTTCGCGATAGCTCTCGTCCTGCTCGAGAAAGCGGCCGGGGTTGGGCATGGAAACGACGCGAACTTCGGTGCCGTTGTTCTTCAGCTCGGCCGCGGCTTCCATCGCCAGGCCGACTTCCGAACCGGTGGCGATCAGGATCGCCTCGGGCTCGCCGCCCGCGGCGTCGGCCAGCACATAGCCGCCTTTTGCAATCGCCTCGATCTGATCTTCGGTCTTTTCCAGGTGCGGCAGGCCCTGGCGGGTGAGCACCAGCGCGGTAGGATCCTGGCGACGCCTGAGCGCCTCGGCCCAGGCGGCGGCGGTTTCGACCTTGTCGGCCGGGCGCCACACATCCAGGTTGGGAATCATGCGCAAGCTGGTGACGTGCTCGACCGGCTGATGGGTGGGGCCGTCTTCGCCCAGGCCGATGGAGTCGTGCGTATAGACGTGGATGGCACCGGTGGGAATCAGCGCCGACATGCGCACGGCGTTGCGCGCATAGTCGGAAAACACCAGGAAGGTGCCCGCATACGGAATGAAGCCGCCGTGCAGGTACAGGCCGTTGACGATGGCGGTCATGCCGAACTCGCGCACGCCGTAGTAGATGTAATTGCCGCGCGCCGGATCGTCGAGCACGTCGACGCTGCCCGACCAGTTGGTGTTGTTGGAGCCGGTCAGGTCGGCCGAGCCGCCGAGCAGCTCGGGCAGGTGCGGACCGAACTCCTCGATGCAGGCACCAGAAGCCTTGCGCGTGGCAACCTTCTTGTCGTCGCCCTGCATCTTTTTCAGGATGCCGTCGACCAGATCGTCGAAGCTGTCGGGCAGCGCTCCTTTCATGCGCCGCTCGAACTCGCCGGCCTTGTCCGGGTGCGCCTGCCTGTAGGCTTCGAAGCGCTCGTTCCAGGCCTGCTCGGCGGCGGCGCCCTTCTCGCGCGCGTCCCAGCCGGCGCGAATGTCGTCGGGAACCTCGAAGGGCGCATAATGCCAGCCCAGCTGCTCGCGCGCGGCGGTGATTTCGTCTTCACCCAGGGCGGCGCCGTGGACACCGGCGGTGCCAGCCTTGTTGGGCGCCCCGAAGCCGATGGTGGTCTTGCAGCAGATCAGCGTGGGCTTGTCGTCAACGGCAACAGCACGGTCGATGGCCGCCGAGACGGCCTCGGCGCTGTGACCGTCGACATCTTCGACCACGTGCCAATCGTAGGCCTTGAAGCGCGCCGGCGTGTCGTCGGTGAACCAGCCGTCGGTGTCGCCGTCGATGGAGATGTTGTTGTCGTCGTAGAAGACGACCAGCTTGCCCAGGCCAAGCGTGCCGGCCAGCGAGCAGGCCTCGTGCGAGATGCCTTCCATCAGGCAGCCGTCGCCGACAAACACCCAGGTGCGGTGGTCGACGATGGTGTGCACGTCTGTGTTGAAGCGCGCGGCCAGCAGTTTTTCGGCCAGCGCCATGCCCACACCATTGGCCAGCCCCTGCCCCAGCGGGCCGGTGGTGGTTTCCACGCCCGGCGCATCCTTGCGTTCGGGGTGGCCGGGTGTCATCGAGTGCAGCTGGCGGAAGTTCTTGAGCTCTTCCAGCGGCAGGTCGTAGCCGGTCAGGTGCAGCAGGCTGTAGAGCAGCATCGAGCCGTGACCGTTGGAGACGACAAAGCGGTCGCGGTCCCACCAGTCGGGGTTGGCCGGATTGTGCTTGTGATGGTCGTTGAACAGGACCTCGGCGATATCGGCCATGCCCATGGGCATGCCCGGGTGGCCTGAGTTGGCGCGCTCGACGGCGTCCATGGCCAGCGCGCGCACGGCGTTGGCGAGCTGTCGGCGATCGGGGGTTGGCTGGGTCATGAAACTGTCGGTGCCTGCATGATGTGTAGAGCGGTAGGTCGGCATATTTTACAGCCTCGCGCCCGCGTCGGGGCCGGTCCTGCCGAATGCCCGCTGACCACCCCGACTGCCGGGCGCTTTCAGGGGCGGAGAAACGCGGCAATATCGGGCACTTGCATCGCTTTTTACGAGTGCAGCCTGCCCCGGCCTCTGTTAGACTGAAATTCGGCAAAACTTTATTGCCGCGCCGCCGTCAAAGCCTGTACGAGCCGGACAACGCAAAATCAACGCAAGAGTCGAGGGAATGATTCTTTTCAGGCACATTCTGATCATATCAGTGCTGCTCGCCGTCGGGGCCCAGGCCCAGACGACGGACGACATGCCGTGGTCGATCGTGCCTGAAAGCGGTTCGACGCAGCTGCCGGCGCCCCAGGCGCCGATGCTGCGCGTCATCGCCAAGCGCTCACCCCTGGGCCTGCCGGGCGAACGCCCACGCTTGTCGGTCACCATGCCCCTTTCCGGCCGTCAGCCGGGCTTCAGCCAGTCCGATGACCCGGCGAGCAGCTTTTCATGGTCGCTCAAGGCGTGGCAGATGAATACCGCCAGCCTGGCGCACATCCAGTGCAGCCAGGGCATGATGACCATCAACTCCTATCTGGCCCAGGACTGCCGCTTTGTTGATCAGCCTTTGCCCGGCAACACGATGAACCTGCTGCAGGTTTCCGGCGACTGGATGGCGGCACCCGGCTTGAAGCTCGGCATTGGCGCCTATCACGGCAATGAAACACCGCTGCAGAACCAGAGCAGCTTCGGTCCGAGCGCGGAACCGGCACTGTGGACGCCGCACAGCGTCGACGGTGCGGGCAAGGCAATCGCAGGGCTTGATGTCAACGTCAGTTTTGGCATCGAGACCGAGCGCATTGGTGACTTTCTCGTCGGCCTGCAGCTGGCACGCTATCGCCAGCGCATGAGTCTGTCCGAACTGGGCATGGCGCTCAAGCCGATGGACGCCGTCGAAGAAATGCGCTACGCCAACAACGCGCAGCTGCTGCTGGGCTGGCGTCGAGGCAACTTCAGCGGCGAAATGCTCGGCCAGCAGCGCGAACTGCCGCTCTGGCTGAGCCCGGAGCAGGCCTCGTCCACGCTGAGCTCCTTCGACCTGGAGTTTTCCTGGCACGCACCGCGCAACGGGGCACTGTCCATTGGCGTGCGCAACATCATGGACGCGGCTCCCCGCGCTGATGAGCCCACATCGGATGCGACCACGCTGGAAGATCCAATGGAAAGCATTTACGGGCGCATTCCCTACGTGCGCTACAAGCAGGACCTGTAACCGGCCTGCGGGGCGTGATCACGGCTCGGGTCGATTCCGCCGCATCTTCAGCCAGAACAACCACGCTCGACCACCCAGGTAGAGCACCAGCCCCAGAGCCAGCAACAAGACCGCAACCGCCGGCAACGGCAGACTCCAGCCCGAAGCTCCGGACAGCCACCAGCTGATGGCCCCCGCCAGCAGCACGGCCATGCCGATATAGGCGATGTTCTTCGCCTGCCACATCCGCTTGCGCCAGCGCTGGTGCTGGATACGACGAACCTCCTCGTCGGAAACCTCGCCCAACGGCAGGTCGCAGTGGCGGCAAACTCTGTGCTGGTCGGAAACGCGGCGGCCGCAGCCGGGACAATTGATCAATGCCATGCGGCTATTGTAGCGGCGCGAGCGGCTGACTGCGACGGGAAAGGCCGGGTTTGGCTGCTTGGTCAGCCCGGGCAGCTGTTATTAACCCGGCAGCCCGCCCCGATCCGGAAAGAAGTGCACCGTGACCGCCAGCCCGCCTTCATCGCGATTGGCAAACTCGATCCGCCAGCCGTAGAGATCGCACAATCGCTTGACGATGGAGAGCCCGAGACCCGAACCCTTGGTGCCGCTGGCCTGCCGGCCACGAAACTGACGATCGAAGACGCGCGGCAGCTCTTCTTCCGCAATACCCGGCCCGGTATCGAGAATGCTGACCTCGCCGGCGCGGATCAGGACTCGCACCTCACCGTCACTGGTGTAACGAATGGCGTTGCCAATGAGGTTGCCCAGAGTCACAGCGATGACCGCTTCAGGCGCGATGACACTGACGCCCTCGCGTTCGTCGACCTGCAGCTTGAGGGTGCGGTCACCGATCAGCGGCTCGTAGTTGCCAAGCACCTGGCGGGCAATCTGGCCAAGGTCGTGCGCGCGGCCTTCGCCATCGGCGTCGCGCTCGGCGCGTACCAGATGCAGCAGCGCCGTGGTGATATCGGTGGACTGGCGAGCGGCTCGTGCGATTCTCAGCAGGCGCTCGCGCGTTCGCTCGTTCTGGTCGGGCTGGGCCAGTAACAGCTCGGTGGCGCCGGAGATCACCGCAAGCGGCGTTCGCAGCTCGTGCGAGACATCGGCGTTGAAGGCCTTGTCGCGCTCGACAAGATCCTTGAGGCGGTGAGCATAGTCATCGAGAGCCGCGGCCAGCTGCCCGACCTCGTCATCGGGGAAATGACGCGCCAGATCGCCCGACGGGGCATACTCATCCATGGCCTCGATCCGGTGAGCCAGCTCGGTCACCGGCGCCATGATGCGGCTCGAAGACCAGACTCCCATGGCCAGTGAAAACAGCACGAACAGCACCACTGCTGCGGCCAGGGCAAGCTGTAGCCGGCGCGCCAGCTCCTGATTTTCCGACACGTCATAGGTCAGAAAAACCCAGAAATCGTCTTCCTTGCGCACCGCTGCCTTGTACTGGGCGCCGGCGGTGCTGACATCATGAACGCCGCTGGCCAGATCACGAAAGGGCGCCGGTACGATGCCGGCCTTGCCGGGTCGGGTCACGTAGCCCTCGATGCGCGTATAGAAGGGCTCGACCAGGGTCGGGTCTTCGCGCAGATCAGCGACGTACTGGTTGATTTCATCAGCCAGGGTACGCGAGATCAGGGCGTCGACCAGCAGGCTCTGAACCAGCAAAACGGCTACCGCGAACAGCACGCTCAGAAGCGTGCCGAACAGCAAAAAGGAAAAGATCAGGCGGCTTCTAAGTCGACGCCGATACTTCATCCGGAGCCACCAGGCAATAGCCGATGCCGTGTCGGGTCTGGATCATGGGCTGACCAAAGGGCTTGTCGATCGCCGCGCGCAGGCTGTGGATGTGCACACGCAGGCTGTCGCTATCGGGCAGCTCCTCACCCCAGACGTGGTGCTCGAGCTCACGGCGGGTCACCACCGCGGGCGAGGCCGCCATCAGTTTCTCGAGCAGCTTCAGGCCGATCGGATTGAGGTCGATGGGCTTGTCCGCACGCCGAACGGTCAGGGTTTCCAGATTGTATTCAAGGTCGCCCACCGTCAGCTCACGCGGTTTGACGCGCTGGCCGCGTCGGGACAACACCTGCAAGCGGGCTTCCACCTCGCGCAGCTCGAAAGGCTTGACCAGATAATCATCCGCGCCGGATTCGAAGCCGGTGAGCTTGTCCTCGAGCTGATCGCGCGCGGTGAGCATCAGCACCGGCGTTTCCTTGCGTCCGTCCTCGCGCAGCTTGCGGCAGACCTCCAGGCCATCCATGCCCGGCAGCGCAAGGTCGAGGACAATGGCATCGAACTCGTTGACGATGGCCAGATGCAGGCCGGTGACGCCGTCATAGGCGTAATCGACCTCATGGTCACGGTCGGAGAGAAAATCCCCCAGATTGGCCGCAATATCACGATTGTCTTCGATGATCAGAATTCGCATCAGCCGAATGCCCCTGTCCTGGTCGAAATCGAGCTAAAAAAATGCCCGGACAGACTGTTACAGTCCGCCCGGGCCCACATTGCCCCGTAACCGTCGGTGCAGACTCCTGGCTCGCGCGATGGGCACCAACGACTCCGATCATAGGCGCCGGGCGGTTAATCGCACGTTAACGCTGGCGGAAAAAGCCGTTACCCGGAGAGCAGCGGCGACCAGACCTGCTGCCCGGGCCGGTTTGCAGAACGGGCGTGGCTGGATCAAAAGCGTCCGTCGTCCACCAGGTTGAGATCCTGCAGCCGGCCGGAGAGCGATTCGGCGTCACCACCTTCGCTGAGCTTGACCGCCAGGCGCAGATCGTTGGCCGAATCGGCATGGCGCAGGGCTTCCTCATAGGAAATCAGGCCTTCCTGGTACAAATCGAGCAGGCTTTGATCAAACGTCACCATGCCGTGATGGCGTGAATCCTTCATGATCTCCTTCAGATCCTCGATCTTGCCCTTGCGAATCTTTTCCTGCACCAGCGGCGTATTGAGCATGATCTCCAGCGCAACGTGGCGGCGAGAGCCGTCGATCGACGGCACCAGCTGTTGCGCCACCACGCCCCGAAGGTTGAAGCTCAGATCCAGCAGCACCTGCGGATGGCGCTCTTCGGGGAAGAAGTGCAGGATGCGATCCATGGCCTGGTTGGCGTTATTGGCGTGCAGGGTCGTCAGGCAGAGGTGTCCGGTTTCAGCAAACGTGATCGCTTGCTCCATCGACTCGCGGGTGCGAACCTCACCGATCAGAATCACGTCGGGGGCCTGGCGCAACGTATTCTTCAGCGCCACATCGAAAGACTCGGTGTCAATGCCCACCTCACGCTGGGTCACCAGCGATTTGCGGTGTTTGTGCACGAACTCGATCGGGTCCTCGATGGTCACGATATGGCCGGAGGCGCTGATGTTGCGGTGACCGACCATGGCCGCCAGCGTGGTGGACTTGCCGGTGCCGGTCGCGCCCACCAGGATCACGATGCCGCGCTTGACCATCGACAGCTCCGACAGCGATTCGGGCAGATCGAGCTCTTCGAACGATGGGATCTTGGTCTCGATCCGGCGGCAGACCATGCCCACGCTATTGCGCTGATAAAAGGCCGAAACCCGGAATCGGGCGACGCCCTCGAGGGAGACGGCAAACTGACACTCACGGGTTGAATGGAACTCTTCGCGCTGATCGGCCGTCATGACCGAGTCGATGATGTCGTGCGCCATGTCATGGCTGAGCGCTTCTCGCGTGAGCGGCTTGATCTTGCCGTGCACCTTGATGCAGGGCGGCGCGCCCACGGTCACGAAAAGATCCGAACCCTGGGTTTCGTGCAGCTTGTGCAGCCAGTCCTGAATGGTATTCATCGTGCCTCCTTGGGCATATGGACTTCGGCGCGGCCGCTCAGGCCAGCGCCGACTTGTTCTGCGCCTTGCGCATGGCCTCCTGCTTGGGCACCAGGCCGCGTCGCACCAGCTCGATCAGTGACTGATCGAGGGTGGTCATGCCGGCATTCTGCCCGGTCTGAATGGCCGAATACATCTGCGCCACCTTGTCTTCGCGAATCAGGTTGCGGATCGCCGAGGTGGCCACCATGATCTCGTGGGCGGCCACTCGCCCGCCACCCACCTTCTTCAGCAGCGTCTGCGAGATGACGGCCCGCAGGGATTCGGAAAGCATTGAGCGCACCACCGGCTTCTCATCGCCCGGAAAGACGTCGATGATACGGTCGATTGTCTTCGGCGCAGACGAAGTATGCAGCGTGCCGAACACCACGTGGCCCGTCTCGGCGGCCGTCAGGGCCAGCCGCACCGTCTCCATGTCGCGCAGCTCGCCGACCAGGATGATGTCGGGGTCTTCACGCAAGGCCGAACGCAGGGCCTGATTGAAGCCGTGGGTATCGCGGTGAACTTCGCGCTGATTGATCAGGCAGCGGTTGGAGGTATGGACAAACTCGATCGGATCCTCGATGGTGAGGATGTGGCCTGGCACGGTCTTGTTGAGGTGATCCACCATGGCCGCAAGCGTTGTCGACTTGCCTGAACCGGTCGGGCCGGTAACCAGAATCAGACCACGCGGCACCTCGACAATGTCTTTGAAAATGATCGGGGCGTCCAGATCCTCCAGCGACCAGATGTCATTGGGAATGACGCGGAAGGCCGCGCCCATGCCGCGATGATGATGGAAGGCGTTGACACGAAACCGCGCCAGACCCGGCACGTTGTAGGAGAAGTCGACCTCCAGGTTGGCCTCGTAGTCGCGGCGCTGGTGGTCATTCATCGTCGAATAGATGAGCTCGGCCATCTCCTTGTTCTCGATGGCCGGCGTATTGATACGATGAACATCACCGTCAACGCGGATCATGGGCGGCAGACCGGCCGAAATGTGCAGGTCGGATGCCTTGTTCTTGACGGTAAACGCGAGTAATTCTGTAATATCCATGGGGAACTCCCTGCCTGTGACCCTCGGCCTGCCGGTGACGTGTGCCGGCTCGCCCGCCGGGCGGTCTGAACACATCCCGGCTTTTCAGCACACCAAACGATCTTAGCGTAACTTGGCCATGAATCAAATCACCCCGGAATCCGCTCACGCACGCATCGAGCATACGCGCAAACGCATCAAGGCCGCCGCCAGCGCTGCCGGCCGCGCTGGTGACGACATCCACTTGCTGGCCGTCAGCAAGACCCGGCCGCCCGAAACCATTCTGCAGCTGCACGAGCTCGGCCAGTACGCCTTCGGCGAGAGTTACGTCGATGAGGGGGTGGCGAAAATCACCGCGCTCGAAGCTCATGAGCTGCAATGGCATTACATCGGCCCGATTCAATCGAACAAGACCCGGCTCATCGCCGCTCACTTCGATTGGGTGCACTCGATCGATCGCGCCCGCATCGTGCGGCGACTCGACGACCAGCGACCCGAAGCGCTGGCGCCGCTGGATGTGCTCATTCAGGTCAACGTCGACAGAGAGGAGCAGAAAGCGGGCTGCGCTCCCGAAGAAATAACCACGCTGGCAGAGCAGATCAGCCGCTGCGCAAACTTGAGGCTTCGCGGCCTGATGGCCATTCCCGCCGCGCGTGAGCAACACGACGATCAACGCGCCGTGTTCGCTCGGCTGTACCAGCTGTTCGAAAACCTCAAGAACCAGCACCCGCAGATCGACACCTTCTCGGCCGGCATGAGCGCGGATCTGGAGGCCGCCATTGCGGAAGGCTCGACTCTAGTGCGAGTCGGGACAGCGCTTTTCGGACCCAGGGACTGACGGTTCGCCGGTTAGCCTGTTCGCTGGTTGGCTGGTTCGGCAACCGCAAGACAGTGCGGGGCGGCTACGCCGCGAATGGCCGTGCTGGGCCGAAACCCTTTTTCGCGGTAGAACCGCGCCCACGGCCGAAAGCCGCCTGTCGGACTCCACCGGACCCCAGCGCGGCTACGCCGCCCCGCCAACCTTCCCGCGCCGAACCAGCCAACCAGCCAACCAGCGAACAAACTAACAAGCTAACACCCCTGTCGCTGGCACTCCGGGCCAGCGCCCCCCTACAATAGAGCCCATGGCAAACTTCACCATCACCTTTATCGGCGGCGGCAACATGGGCCGCGCCTTGATCAGCGGGCTGATCGCCGGCGGCACGGAAGCGCAAGCCATCCGCGTGGCCGACCCCAGCGCAGACCAGCGCCGCTCCCTGGCCAGCGACCTGGGCGTGACCACCCACGCCGACAACGGCGAGGCGGCGAGCGCCGCCGACGTGCTGGTCGTGGCGGTCAAGCCACAAGTAATGGACAAGGTGCTGACCTCGGTTGCCGGGGCGATCGGCGGCGACACGCTGGTGATTTCAGTAGCCGCCGGCATGCCGATCGCGCGTATCCGGGAGCATCTGGATGGGCACACCCGCATTGTGCGGGCCATGCCCAACACGCCCGCGCTGTATCAGGCCGGCATGACCGGACTGGCCGCCGCCGACGGCGTGAGCGACCGTGATCGCCAGCGCGCCGAACAAGTGCTCGAAGCGGCCGGCGAGATCGCCTGGGTCGAAGACGAAGCGCTGATGGATGTGGTCACCGCCATTTCGGGCTCGGGTCCGGCTTACTTTTTTGCGCTGGTCGAGCATCTCACCGCCGCCGGCACCGCCGCTGGCCTGAGCGCGGAAACGGCGGCCCGACTCGCTCGCCAGACGGCCTTCGGCGCTGGCACCATGCTGGCGAGGTCGAATGTTGACGCCGGCGAACTGCGCAGGCGCGTCACCTCACCGGGTGGCACCACCGCCGCGGCCCTCGAGAGCTTGTCGAGCAACGGCTTCGAGACGCTCGTCGACAAGGCCGTGCAGGCAGCGGTCAAGCGCGGACGCGAACTCGGAGACGACTGATGGGCGGCTCGGCCAACCAGGCGTTTTCCTTTCTGATCGAGACTGCCTTCCAGCTGTATCTGGCGGCACTGATGCTTCGCATCCTGCTGGAGGCGCTGCGAGCCGACTATTACAACCCCGTCTGTCAGGCGCTGATCCGCATCACCGATCCGCTGGTCAAGCCGCTGGCAAGGCTCATTCCGCGCGTCGGCTCGCTCAGCCTGGCCGGCATTGCCTGGCTCTACATTCTGGAGCTGACCCTGCTGGTCATCCTCATGGCTCTCAACGGCTGGAGCATCGGCTGGCCGGTGCTTTTCTTGCTGGCCGCCCTCAGGCTGGTACGCATGCTGCTGGTGCTCTACCTGGTGCTGATCATCGTCAACGTGCTGCTCTCCTGGGTGGGACAAGGCTTCCGCCACCCCATCGTGCCGCTGGTCTATCAGCTCACCGAACCGGTTCTGGCCCCCATCCGCCGCGTGCTTCCGCCTCTCGGCGGCTTCGATCTTTCACCGCTGGTGGCATTGATCGCCATTCAGTTCTTGATCATCCTGTTGGGCGTATGAACAGCGTGTGCGCGGGCATGCAGCCAAGCGGCGAGGTGCCACGCTCAAAAAAGAACCTTGAAGAGCCCGAGGTCTTTGCCCCAACCGCTTGCCGCCTCACCCCCGGCGGGCGTAGCATCTGGGGCAGTTCAACGGCAAGGGCAAAGGACATGACTCGACAGCTTGCTGTCTTTTTATTCACCGCATTCGCTTTGCTGCTGGCGTCGTTCGCGGCCCAGGCGCAGCAGTTCGAAGACATTGGCGACTACCGCGTTCACTACAGCGCGATGAATACGCGCATGCTGCCCGCCGAAGTCGCCAGCGCCTATGGCATCACGCGCTCGGGCCAGCGCGCGATGATCAACATCACCGTACTGCGCAAGGCCGGCTCGGACGACAGCATGGCGGTGCCTGTAAGCGGCTCGGTCCAGGCCTCCGCGATCAACCTCACCGGTCAGCGGCGCGAGATTGCGCTGCAGGAAATCCGGGAGGAAGACGCCGTTTACTACATCGGCACCTTCCGCATCAGCAACGAGGAGACGCTGACCTTCGACATCAGCGTGCGCCCGGAAGACAGCAAGCGGCCTCCGGCTCGATTCAGCTTTCAGCAGAAGTTCTACGTCGAGGAGTAGTTCTCGCTCGAACCACTACCTCTTCGGTGCGGCCATGTGCTTGCGCCGAATGAACTCGGGATGAGGCACGCCCAGCAAATCGGCCAGCCGCCGCAGCAGCTGTTCTTCGTAGCGGTCGATGCGCCCGTCTGCCCAGGCCACCTGCCACAGCCAGCCGACCAGCTGGTCACGTTCATCGCGGTCGAGGTTGGCTTTGAGGTCACGGGTGAAGTCGTGCAGGGAGACCGCGTCGCGACGCATGGTTTCGGCATCACGCAACATGGCATCGAGCTCGGAGCGGTCGATGTCGAAGGCTTGCTGCATGGCGCGGCGGATCACCGCCAGCTCCTCATCATCACGCTGATCGTCCGCTGCGGCCATCTCCAGAAGGATGATGGCGGCAGCACGAGCGATGACCTGAAGGTCAACGGGCTCGTCGCTGCCGGGCGCAACCAGCGATTTGAGTTGACTGAACCAGTCTGTCTTCATGTCAGGGATTATCCCGCAAAAGCCGTTAACATAACGCGATGACTCCCGAACGCAAGACCCGCATCGAGCAAGTGGCCGCTGGCCGACAGCCTGATCTGACGGTTTTCCTCGAGCGGGTACACAAGGCGCACAACGTGGCCGCCATCTTGCGCACCTGCGACGCCGTCGGCGTGATGCAGGCTCACGCCGTGCCGCCCGCCGGCGGCATTCCGCCGCTCAACCACACCGCACAGGGCGCACAACGCTGGGTCAGGCTGCAGCGTCATCACGACGCTGTTGAGGGCCTGCGCGCGCTCAGGGCGCAGGGGTTTTCCGTCCATGCCGCGCACTTTTCCGAGCGCGCGGTCGACTTCCGGCAACCCGATTACACCCGGCCCAGCGCCATTGTTCTGGGCGCGGAGAAATCCGGCGTCAGCGCGGAAGCCCTGGCCGAATGCGACGGCGAAGTTGTCATCCCGATGGCCGGCATGACGCAGAGCCTCAACGTCTCGGTCGCGGCCGCCCTGATCCTCTTCGAAGCCCAGCGCCAGCGCCTGGCCGCCGGCCTGTACCGGCCGCATTCGCTGGAGGAAGAGCCCTGGAAGAGTCTGAGTGAGCAATGGATGGAGAGGGAGACGGAAAGGCGGCGAAAGGGCAGATGAGCTGGTTTGATGAGCAAACAGCGCAAACAGGCCTCAGCAAGGCCCGGGCCGATGGATTGCCTGGTGATTGGAAATTGATCATTCCCCGATCAGGGATACAGCAACGACTCCCGCCAGGCGCCATCAGTCAGCTCGAAGCACACGCGTTCATGCAGGCGGAACTCGCGCCCGTACCAGAACTCGACGCGACGGGGTTTGACGCGAAAGCCCGACCAGTGTGCGGGCCGCGGAACCTCCCGATCTTCGAACTCCTTTTCAAACGCGGCCACCCGAGCCAGGAAATCGGCGCGACTGGCCATCGGCTGCGACTGCAGCGACGCCCAGGCACCGACCTGGCTGCCGCGCGGACGACTGGCGAAATAGGCGTCGGCCTCCGGATCGCCCACCGGCTCGGCACGGCCGTCAATGAGCACCTGCTCGGCGTTTTCGCGCCACCACAACACCAGCGACACATCGGCGTGCACCCGCAGGTGTCGCCCCTTGCGCGAGCCCAGGTTGGTATAGAACACGAAACCTTCGGCATCCATGCCCTTGAGCAGCACGGTTCGCGCCGCCGGGCGGCCGTTCTGGTCCACGGTGGCCAGGGTCATGGCCGTCGGCTCGGGAATGCCGGCATCCGCTGCGCGATCAAGCCCTTGTCGGAAACGCGTGACCATTGCTTCGGTCATGCTCGCAAACTCGCTCATTTCAGTATCTCGCGGTAGCCGGAACGATAATCGGGGTAGGCAAAGCAATAGCCGGAGTCCAGCAGTCGGGTGTTGGACACGCGCTTGCCCTGCCCGCCCGTCGATGACTCGCGCGCCGGCGCCTCAACGCCAAGCCGCGAAGACAGCCAGTCAAGCATTTCGCAGCGCCTCGCCGGCTGGCTGTCGGTAGCGCAGTAGAGGGCCTCGGGCCGGTGCAGCCCCAGCAGGTGCGCGAGAACGCCGGCACAGTCATCGGAATGAATGCGGTTGGTCCACTGCGGCGGCCATTCACGGCAGCTTGCCCGGCCGGCGAGGACGTTGTCGATCAAGCGCTCACGACCGGGGCCATAGATGCCGGAAAAACGCAGAATGATCGGCTCCGCGGCCGAGCGCGCGGCGAGCGCCTCGGCCTCGAGCAGCACGCCACCGTTGAAGCGTTGCGGCACAGTCTCGCTGCGCTCGTCAACCCACTCGCCCTTGTCCTGACCATACACCGCAGTGCTCGACACGAGGATCAGCCGGCGGGCAGCGGCGTGTTCCAGCAGCCGCTCCAGGCCCTCGAGATAGGCAGCGCGATAACCGGCTTCGTCGTAGCGGTCCGGCGTGGCCTGATAAACAATCGCGTCCCAGTCGCCTGCGACCGCTGCCAGGCTGTCGCCGTCGGCCAGATCCGCCCGTACCGGGATGATGCCTGCAGGCAAAGCCTCTACGCGCCGGCGCAGCCCGTGTACCTGCCAGTCGCCGGCGGCCAGCCGCCCGGCAAGGCGAATGCCCAGGTCACCGCAGCCGGCGATCAGCAGGCGCTTCACGAGGCCACAGGCTCGGGCGGAGACGAGCCATCGTCGCCACCGCCAGGATCGCGGGGCGGCAGCCTGCGCAGCCAGATCAACCACACCACCAGCGCATCGAGGATGATCAGCGCCTGCCACAGGTAGAGGTGAAACCACTCGAACCAGGTCATGTTCCACTGCCCCAGGTAGAACAAACTGATGATGCGCACCAGGTTGAGCGCCTGAATGGCGATGAAGCCAATGCCAAAGCCGATCAGCTTGTGCTTCAGCGCGGCCGGAAAGGCGAAGATGGCGGCAAACAGGACGATCAGCGCTTCGACGCCATTGCATCCGGGCTCGATGCTGACGGCAAAACCGGACTCGATATCGGTAATGACCTTGCCGGCCGAGCCCACACCGCTGTCAAACAGCCGGATAATGAAAACACTGATGTCGGCAAGGCCGGCGGTGAACGGCAGAACTACATGCTGCTGGACAGGCTGCAGAACTTCGATGACAAACAAGCCCAGAAGCAGAACAATGAAGAGAATCGAAAAGCGCAGCATGATCGGTGTGGACCGCTCGATTACGGAGAGCGTCAATGGTACCAAACCGCCGTGGTGATGAGCCGGCACGGTGGGGCTGATACCACGCCGGCATGGTAGCATTGAGCCCCGGTTGATTCTGGCCATCGCCACTTTAGTATGAACAGTTGCCGGCACGACCCGATCACTGCCGTGGAACGCCCTCCCGGCGCGCGAGCAGCATGAACGCGCAGTCTGCAGCCTCCCCGCCACGGCGCATTTTCCTGATCGGGCCCATGGGCTCGGGCAAAACCACCGTTGGCCGGCAGCTGGCGCGGCACATGGAGATGGACTTCATCGATCTGGATCTGGAGCTGCAGCGGCGGTGTGGCGTGGAAGTGGCAGTGATATTCGAAATCGAGGGCGAATCCGGGTTTCGTCAGCGGGAGTCCGCGCTTCTGGATGAGCTGACTCGGCGCGACAACCTGATTCTTGGCACCGGGGGCGGCAGCGTGCTCGATGCCGACAATCGCGACATGCTCACGACTCGCGGTCTGGTTGTGTACTTGCAGACCAGTGTGGACCAGCAGCTGAAGCGACTCGAGCGCGACAAACAGCGACCGCTGCTGCAGACACCGAACCGGAGACAGCGGCTGACCGAGCTGGCCGAGCAGCGCAACCCCGTTTATGCAGCCTGTGCCGACCTGGTCATACGCTCCGGCGGCAGCTCCCCGGCGGCCATGGCCCACGTTGTCGCCCGCAGAGTCGAGCTATATTGCCGAAAGGCTGAGGTATCATGAAAGTCGTTCAGATCGAAACAAGCGGCCGCTCCTGTCCGGTCTATGTCGGCCAGGGGTTGCTGGCCATCGGCAGCATCTGGCAGCGCCATCTGCAGGGTCGCGTGCTGGTAGTCTCCGACAAGACGGTTGCCGGCCTCTATCTGGAGCGTATCGGCGCCGCCCTGGGTCAGGATCACCGCTGGGAGTCGCTGACGCTCGAAGCCGGCGAGGAAGCCAAGACCGTGGCCAACTGGCAGCGGGTGATCGATGCGCTGGTTGCCCTCGGCGCCCAACGCGATGCCACGGTGCTGGCGCTCGGTGGCGGCGTGGTGGGTGATCTGGCCGGCTTTGCCGCAGCCAGCTATATGCGCGGCATCAAAGTGATCCAGATGCCAACCACACTGCTGGCCCAGGTGGATGCTGCCGTCGGCGGCAAGACCGGCGTCAATCATCCCGGCGGCAAGAACCTGATCGGCGCCTTTCACCAGCCGTCTGCGGTGGTTGCCGATATCGACAGCCTGGTAAGTCTCGACGAACGCGATTATCGCGCCGGGCTGGCTGAGGTGGTCAAGTACGGCGCCATTCGCGATGAGCGTTTTTTCGGCTGGCTGGAAACCTGCAGCGAGGCGCTCAATGCGCGCGTGCCCGACGCCCTGCTCGAGGCGGTGCACACCTCCGTGCGACACAAGGCCGAGGTTGTAGCCGCCGACGAGCGCGAGGCAGGCGAACGCGCCCTGCTCAATTTCGGCCATACATTCGGTCACGCACTTGAAACCGAAACCGGCTACCGGCGCTATCGCCACGGTGAGGCAGTCGCCATCGGCATGGTGCTGGCCACGCGCCTGAGCGAGCTGCTGGGCAAGCTGCGCGTGGGCACCTCAGAGCGCCTGATGCGGCTGCTCGAACGACTCGAGCTGCCGACCGAGCTGCCTGCCGAGGTGGACCGTGACCGGCTGCTGGCGCGGATGCGCCTGGACAAGAAGAACCGTGCCGATCGAATCCGTATGGTATTGCTCAATGAACTCGGTCAGGCCTGTGTGGAAGCCTGCCCGGCTGATGATATTCGCGAGGTATTGATCCGCTGATGAACGCTCGAACTGATGCTCTGCTGATGCGCGCATTGCGCCGCCAGCCGGTCGAACGCACGCCCATCTGGATGATGCGCCAGGCCGGTCGCTACCTGCCCGAGTACCGCGCCACGCGCGAGAAGGCGGGCAGCTTTCTGGATCTGGCCGGCACGCCGGAACTCGCCTGTGAGGTGACCCTGCAGCCAATCGAACGCTACGGCTTCGATGCGGCGATTCTGTTTTCCGACATCCTGATTCTGCCGCACGTGATGGGCCGCGGACTGGGCTTCAAGCCCGGACAGGGGCCCTATTTCGAGCGGCCGCTGAAGACCGTTGCCGATATCGACTCGCTGCCCATGCCGGACCCGGAAGACGACACCGGCTACGTGATGGAGGCGGTCAGGATGATTCGCGAGTCACTGGCCGAGGATCTGCCACTGATCGGCTTTGCCGGCAGCCCATGGACCGTGGCGACCTACATGATCGAAGGCCGCAGCAGCAAGGACTTCGCACAGGCCAGACGCATGCTGCTGGCTGAGCCGGAAGCTTCGGAGCGGCTGATGAACCACCTCGCCGACGCCACTGCCGATTATCTTGCCGCCCAGGTCGCCGCCGGCGCTGACGCGCTGATGATGTTCGACTCCTGGGGCGGGGTCCTTTCACCACGCCTGTATGAAAGGTTCTCCCTGGCCTCGCAGCAGCGTATTGTTGAAAAGCTCAGGACGACCTGCCCGGATACGCCGATCGTTCTGTTCGGCAAGGGCTGCGCTCAGCACCTGGAAAAGCTCGCTGACATCGGCTGCGCCGGCCTGGGCGTGGACTGGACCCTTGACCTGGCCGAAGCGCGCTCGCGCGTGGGTGACCGCGTGGCCCTGCAGGGCAATCTCGACCCGGCCGTGTTGCTGACCCAACCGGATGTCATTGCTGAGGAAACCCGGCGTGTCCTGGACAGCTTCGGCGACGGACCCGGGCATGTCTTCAACCTCGGCCACGGCATCACCCCGGAGGTGCCGCCCGAGCACGTCTCGGTGCTGGTCGAAACGGTTCGCGATTACAGCCGCAGGCCGTAAAACCTCTGGCGGCCTGCAGGTAGCCTCTCCAGCCGAGGCTGCTGCACCGCACCCGCCTTGGCCCGGGCATTCAGCCCGGGCCGAGCCGCACTCACCCTTGCGGCTGAAAACGCCATTTCAGAGCCAAGGCCAGCCGCCCGCAAAGCCGATGATCAACGCCGCTGCTGTAACTGCTTTTCCAGCCTGGCCCAGGTGTCGCGCAAGGTCACGGCGCGATTGAACACCGGCTTATCCGCACTGCTATCGCAATCGGGCACGAAATAACCCAGGCGCTCGAACTGAAAGAACTCGCCCGGCTCGGCGCCTTCGATACCCGCCTCCAGACGCGCCTGATCAAGCACTTCGAGGGACTCGGGATTGAGATGCTCGACAAAGTCACGCTGCCTGTCCTGTGCCACTGGATCAGGCACGTTGAAGAGGCGATCGTAGAGGCGAACCTCGGCCTTGACGGCGTGCGCTGCCGAAACCCAGTGGATGGTGCCCTTGACCTTGCGATCAGCGCCCGGCTGCCCCGAACGGGTCTCCGGGTCGAAGCTGCATCGCAACTCGACCACATCGCCCTCATCATCCTTGATCACTTCGTCACAGCGGATGATGAAGGCGTTGCGCAAGCGCACTTCGCCACCGGGTTTGAGCCGAAAGAATTTCCTCGGCGCCTCCTCCATGAAGTCACTTTGCTCGATATAGAGCTCGCGTGTGAGCGCGACGCGGCGGCTGCCCATCGCCGGATCCTGCGGGTGATTGGCTGCCTCCAGCCATTCCGTCTCGCCCTCGGGAAAGTTGGTCAGCACCAGCTTGAGCGGGCGCAAAACGGCCATGCGTCGCGGCGCGCGGCGATTGAGATCATCGCGCAGATTGCGCTCGAGCACACCAAAGGGAATGATGCTCTCGGATTTGGTAACGCCAATCTCATCACAGAAGCTGCGAATGGCCGCGGGCGTGAAACCACGGCGCCGCACACCCGCAATGGTGGGCATGCGCGGGTCGTCCCAGCCGGCGACAAAGCCTTCATCCACCAAACGGGTCAGAAGGCGCTTGGAGAGAACCGTGAAGTCGAGATTGAGGCGGGAAAACTCGATTTGATGCGGCCGCGAAGGCACCGGCAAGTGCTCGATCAGCCAGTCGTAGAGCGGGCGATGATCCTCGAATTCCAGCGTGCACAGCGAGTGGGTGATGTGCTCGATGGCATCGGACTCGCCGTGAGCGAAGTCGTAGCTGGGGTAGATGCACCAGTCGTCTCCGGTGCGCGGGTGCGCCCGGTGGCGGATCCGATAGATCACCGGATCACGCATGTTGATATTGGGCGCTGCCATGTCGATCTTGGCGCGCAGAACATACTCGCCATCGGCAAAATCACCGGCACGCATGCGCTCGAACAGCTCACGGCTTTCGGCTGGATCACGCTCGCGGTCGGGGCTGGGCGTGCCCGGCTCGGTCAGCGTACCGCGCTGCTCGCGGATGGCATCGGCGTCCTGGCTGTCAACGTATGCCAGACCGCGATCGATCAGGTGCAGAGCATACTCATAGAGCGTCTCGAAATAATCCGAGGCGTAGCACTCGTTCTTCCACTGGTAGCCAAGCCAGGCGACGTCTTCCTTGATCGCATCGACGTAACGCTGCTCTTCCCGAGCCGGGTTGGTATCGTCGAAGCGCAGGTTGGTATAGCCGCCGAACTCTTCGGGCAAGCTGAAATTGAGCACGATCGACTTGGCATGGCCCAGGTGCAGATAACCGTTGGGCTCGGGTGGAAAGCGGGTGACGATCTCGTCATACAGACCGGCCTCCAGCTCCTTGACAATTCGGTTGCGGATGAAATTGGTCGGCCGTGTCGGCGGACTGTCGGAAGTGCCGCCGGGGCCTTCCCTGGAAATATCTTTGGGACTCATGGGCGCGAACTGCTCGGACTGCTTGGGCTCGGCCGCTCATTATACCGGCCCGGCGCGTCGCACCGTCCCCGGTCTTGACGCAGCCCGAGCGACCGCGAAACCCGCCCATGGACCCGGCCTTTCCGGTACGCTACCCTTTCGCCCATCTCGCACAACCGGAACAATCCCCATGACCGAGGAATATCGCTTTGACCACAACAAGCTGAGCACTCACATCCTGGCTGCTCTCGCCCTGGGGCTGATAACCGGACTTGTGATCAACTTCGCATTCAGCGATGTTGCCTGGGTCGAAAAATGGGTGGTCGATGGTTTGTTCGAGGTCGTCGGCGAGATGTTCATCCGCTTTCTGACCATGCTGATCGTGCCCATCGTTCTGGTGTCACTGATCTCCGGCGTCGCCTCGCTGGCTGATCCGCGCAGCCTGGGACGCGTCAGCGCCAAGGCAGTGGGGCTGTACCTGCTGACGACCGGCGTCGCAATCATCCTGGCACTGATCGCCGGCCTGTTGCTCCAGACCGGGGTCGGGGCCAATCCTGTCAGCGCTTCAACGCCCGAAATCGCGTCGGCACCACCGTTCACGCAGGTCCTTATCGACCTGGTGCCGGCCAATCCGGTTCAGGCAATGGCCGAAGGCAACATGCTGCCGATCATCATCTTTTCCATTCTGCTGGGCTTGTCGCTGTCTTTTGCCGGCGAGTCGGGCAAGCGCATCGGCCATTTCTTCACCGACTTCATGGAAGTCGTCATGAAGCTTGTCGGCATCGTCATGCTGATTGCACCCTACGGGGTTTTCGCGCTGATTGCCGGTACCGTGGCGACCACCGGATGGGCGACCTTTGCCGGTCTGCTCAAGTATTTCTTCCTGGTGCTGACCGTTCTCGTGCTTCATGCCACCCTGGTGTACCCGTTGCTGCTCAAGGCTTTCACCGGCCTGAGCCCGGTGCTGTTCTACCGCCAGTTCCGGGATGTGATCGCCTTCGCGTTCTCCACGGCCTCATCGGGCGCAACCATTCCCGTCACCCTGCGCGCGGTACAGGAACGCATGGGCGTCTCCAACCGCATCAGCTCGTTCACCATTCCGTTGGGCGCGACCATCAACATGGACGGCACGGCCATCATGCAGGGTGTGGCCGTGGGCTTCATTTCGCAGTATTACGGCATCGACCTGTCACTGTCGTCCTACGTGATGATCATCTTCATGGTCGTCATGGCATCGATCGGAACCGCAGGCGTGCCGGGTGTGGGTCTCATCCTGCTGGCTGGAGTGCTTTCACAGGTCGGTCTGCCGGCCGAAGGCATCGGCTTGATTCTGGGCGTAGATCGCTTGCTCGACATGACGCGCACGGCAGTCAACGTCACGGGCGATGCGACGGTCACCTGTATCGTCGCAACCAGCGAGGGCGAACTCGATCGGGCCCGGTTCGATGACCCCGACAGTGGTAACGAGCCCATTCACGAGCCGCGCTGACCGACCCGGAGCGCGGACGCTATTAACCCGGCATCAAAGTAGATTGCCTTCAGCCGCGCTGTGCATCCCGACAGCAAGGCTGCGAAACTTCGTTTGTCGGCATGGACACCGCGGCCTGTCGTGCAATATCAATCTGTCAGGCGCTCCAAGAATGCAGCCTGCTTTGATGCCGGCTTAACGGCCACCCCCGATCGACTCGGGCTGGAGCCGCCCTTTGACCCCGAGCGCCCGGCGCATGGCAGCCGGTGCGCCGGTAGCAAAAGCCAGAGAGCCGAGCGAGCACGCCGCCATGACCAGCACGATCGGCAGCAAGCTGCCGTCGGCAAGCCAGGTTGAGGTTGCACTGATGACGCCGGCCAGAGTGAACTGGGTTGCACCCATCAGCGCCGCGGCAGTGCCACCCAGACGGGGAAAGAACTCCAGCGCATTGGCAATATTGTTGGGGGCAACCGCGCCCATGCATCCGGCAGCCAGTATCAACGCCGCCGCCACCGCAACCACCCCGGCTCCAGCGACCACGAAGGCCACCAGGGCCAGAACCGCAACGGCCTGAAGGGCCACCGCCACCCGCAGAATACTGGTGGAGTGAAAGCTCATGAGCAGGCGACGGTTGAGCAAGTTGGCCACCACCATGGCCACGATATTGGCTGCAAACAGCATGGAAAACGCTGTATTCGACTGATCGAACCAGTCCTGATAGATGAACGAGGCATGGGTAATGAAAACCAGCATGGCGCTGAAGGCCAGTGTCTGCATGGCAACAAACCGCATCGCAGTCCGATTTCCCAACACGGTCAGATAGTTGGTCAGCAGCGTCACGACTGGCGTGCGGATCCTTTCGGCGGGCGGCAGGTTACGAAAAAGGAAGGCGCGCAAAGTGATCGCCAGAAACAAGGCATACGCTGCCAGCAAGACGAAGATACCCGGCCAGTCGCTGAAATACAGGATCACCGAGCCGATTGATGGCGCCAGTGCCGGAGCGACGAACATGATCAACCCGATCAGCGAAAACAGCCGCGCTGATTCATTACCGCTGGTGCGATCACGCACAATGGCCGGCACGGACACAGCACACCAGGCACCACCAACAGCCTGGATCATCCGCCATAACATCATGTCGCTCAGGTCCTGCGCGGCAGCGACCATCAGGCTGGCAACCCCGAAAATTCCCAGGCCCGTCAACAGAATGATTCGCCGACCGTAACGGTCCGAAAGAGGGCCACCCACCAGCTGGGCGATCCCCAACAACAACACGTACGCGCTCAGCGTACGTCCGACTGCAGGCAGGTCGGTGCCGAACTCCGCGGCAATCTGCGGAAAAGCCGGCAAATAGGTATCCAGCGCCAGCGGGCCGAGGGCGACGGTCATTCCCAGTAAGAAAGCAAGGCGCAATGAAGACAAGACACATCCCGTGTTGGTTGTAGGAAGGGAATGATTAGCTAGACTCCAGCAATCGAGCTTAGTTTCGCACGTTTGAGTGCGACAGGGTCAAACCGGTCAACAGCGCTTTGCCGGAACGAGGCGGCACATCAAACGCCGGCCTCGCAAGGCAGCAGCCTGCCGCTGGCCCGCATTCTGAGCAACCCCTTGCAACGTGCAAGGGGATAAGGGGTTTCTGGATAAATGCCTGGCAGCGTAGGCAACGGAGGGCGTGCGGTTTTCGCGAAGCGAAAGGAGCGCGCCCGGAGTGCCGTTAAACGCGTGAGCGTTGGTCACTGCCAGCCGCTGAGGGTACTGCGGAGTCATAAAAAAACCCCCGGAGCTACAGATAGTACCGGGGGTTTAGGATAAATGCCTGGCAGTGACCTACTCTCACACGGCGAATGCCGCACTACCATCGGCGCTGGCGCGTTTCACTTCCGAGTTCGGGATGGGATCGGGTGGTTCCACGCCGCTGTTGCCACCAGGCAAAGTCAACTGTACATCAGCTTACGGCTGATGTCCGTTGATCCCGGACTTGATCCGGGATCTCCCTGCTACTGATACCAGCAAGGAGTCGGAATCTGTTCAAGAGCTTCAGTCGTGTCATCGCAAGAGAGCGTAATGCTCTCCAATTGGCTTTGGTGTTATATGACCAAGCCTCACGGGCAATTAGTACTGGTTAGCTTCATGCATTACTGCACTTCCACATCCAGCCTATCAACCTGGTCGTCTTCCAGGGCCCTACAGGGACCTCAAGGGTCCAGTGAGACCTCATCTTGGATGGGGCTTCCCGCTTAGATGCTTTCAGCGGTTATCCCTGCCGATCGTAGCTACCCGGCAATGCATCTGGCGATACAACCGGAACACCAGCGGATCGTCCACTCCGGTCCTCTCGTACTAGGAGCAGATTTCCTCAAGTCTCAAGCGCCCACGGCAGATAGGGACCGAACTGTCTCACGACGTTCTAAACCCAGCTCGCGTACCACTTTAAATGGCGAACAGCCATACCCTTGGGACCGGCTACAGCCCCAGGATGTGATGAGCCGACATCGAGGTGCCAAACACCGCCGTCGATATGAACTCTTGGGCGGTATCAGCCTGTTATCCCCGGAGTACCTTTTATCCGTTGAGCGATGGCCCTTCCATACAGAACCACCGGATCACTAAGACCTGCTTTCGCACCTGCTCGATCTGTCGATCTCGCAGTCAAGCACCCTTGTGCCTTTGCACTCAGCGCACGATGTCCGACCGTGCTGAGGGTACCTTCGTGCGCCTCCGTTACGCTTTAGGAGGCGACCGCCCCAGTCAAACTACCCACCACACATTGTCCCTGAACCGGATAACGGTTCGAGGTTAGAACTCCAGCTACACCAGGGTGGTATTTCAAGGTTGGCTCCACGCAGACTGGCGTCTACGCTTCAAAGCCTCCCACCTATCCTGCACAGAAGCAACCGAAGTTCAATGTGAAGCTATAGTAAAGGTTCACGGGGTCTTTCCGTCTTGCCGCGGGTACGCTGCATCTTCACAGCGATTTCAATTTCACTGAGTCTCGGGTGGAGACAGTGTGGCCATCGTTACGCCATTCGTGCAGGTCGGAACTTACCCGACAAGGAATTTCGCTACCTTAGGACCGTTATAGTTACGGCCGCCGTTTACCGGGGCTTCGATCAAGAGCTTCGCCGAAGCTAACCCCATCACTTAACCTTCCGGCACCGGGCAGGCGTCACACCCTATACGTCCACTTACGTGTTTGCAGAGTGCTGTGTTTTTAATAAACAGTCGTAGCCACCTGGTCACTGCGACCTCCAGAAGCTCGGAGAGCAAGTCTCGTCACCGCCAGAGGCGTACCTTCTCCCGAAGTTACGGTACCATTTTGCCTAGTTCCTTCACCCGAGTTCTCTCAAGCGCCTTAGGATTCTCACCCAGCCTACCTGTGTCGGTTTACGGTACGGTCAGTGTTACCTGAAGCTTAGAAGATTTTCCTGGAAGCATGGCATCAACACCTTCGCCCCTTATGTGGGGCTCCCCATCACACCTTGGCATTGATCCCCCGGATTTGCCTAAGGGACCTGCCTACGTGCTTGGACCGGGACAACCATCGCCCGGCGCACCTAGCCTTCTTCGTCTCTCCATCGCAGTAACAACTGGTGCAGGAATATTAACCTGCTCCCCATCGACTACGCGTTTCCGCCTCGCCTTAGGGGCCGACTCACCCTGCGCCGATTAACGTTGCGCTAGGAAACCTTGGGCTTTCGGCGAACGGGTTTTTCACCCGTTTTATCGTTACTCATGTCAGCATTCGCACTTCCGATACCTCCAGCATGCCTCTCGACACACCTTCGCAGGCGTACGGAACGCTCCTCTACCATGCAAGAAAACTTGCATCCGCAGCTTCGGTACATTGCTTAAGCCCCGTTGAATCTTCCGCGCAGGCCGACTCGACCAGTGAGCTATTACGCTTTCTTTCAAGGATGGCTGCTTCTAAGCCAACCTCCTGGCTGTCTATGCCTTCCCACATCGTTTTCCACTTAGCAATGATTTGGGGACCTTAGCTGGCGGTCTGGGTTGTTTCCCTTTCCACGACGGATGTTAGCACCCGCCGTGTGTCTCCCGTGATTGCACTTCCTGGTATTCGGAGTTTGCCATGGGTTGGTAAGTCGGTATGACCCCCTAGCCATAACAGTGCTCTACCCCCAGGAGTGAGACACGAGGCGCTACCTAAATAGCTTTCGAGGAGAACCAGCTATCTCCGAGTTTGTTTAGCCTTTCACTCCTAACCACAGGTCATCCCCTGATTTTTCAACATCAGTGGGTTCGGGCCTCCAGTCGGTGTTACCCGACTTTCACCCTGCCCATGGCTAGATCACTCGGTTTCGGGTCTACTCACAGAGACTATTCGCCCTATTCAGACTCGGTTTCCCTTCGCCTTCCCTAAACGGTTAAGCTTGCCACTGAAAGTAAGTCGCTGACCCATAATACAAAAGGTACGCCATCACCCATCCGAAGACAGGCTCTGACTGCTTGTACGCACACGGTTTCAGGTTCTATTTCACTCCCCTCTCCGGGGTTCTTTTCGCCTTTCCCTCACGGTACTGGTTCACTATCGGTCGGCAGAGAGTATTTAGCCTTGGAGGATGGTCCCCCCATGTTCAGACAAGGTTTCACGTGCCTCGCCTTACTCGATTTCACCTCAAATGCCTTTTCACATACCGGGCTATCACCGTCTATGGCCGGCCTTTCCAGGCCGTTCTGCTAAAACATGAGAGGCTTAAGGGCTAGTCCCCGTTCGCTCGTCGCTACTGAGGGAATCTCAATTGATTTCTTTTCCTCCGGGTACTTAGATATTTCAGTTCTCCGGGTTCGCCTCGACACCCTATGAATTCAGGTGCCGATACACCGCAAGCGGTGTGGGTTTTCCCATTCGGAAATTCACGGATCAAAGCATATTGCCAGCTCCCCGTGACTTATCGCAGGCTATCACGTCCTTCATCGCCTTCTGCCGCCAAGGCATCCACCGTGTGCGCTTGGTTGCTTGGTCATATAACCCAAAGCCAACTGGCTCTTACGCTATATGCACAAACACCAAACCTTTACGCTGACACGACTGAACATTGATCGGAAAGATGAACCGATCAACATCCAAGACGCTCTTGAACAGATTCCTGATTTTTAAAGAACATTTGGATCCCACTGGCGCCCAACCATCGTGGTGGAGCCAGGCGGGATCGAACCGCCGACCTCCTGCTTGCAAAGCAGGCGCTCTCCCAGCTGAGCTATGGCCCCAGAGATATGGTGGGTCTGGGTGGATTTGAACCACCGACCTCACCCTTATCAGGGGTGCGCTCTAACCAACTGAGCTACAGACCCGGTCTTGGAAACAATTTCCTGTACTCGGACCCGGGCCGACGTGGTGCAGTTCTACTGCAGGTAACTTGTGTTGGGCGCCTTCAAAAGGCTGATGCGTTCTCTTTAAAGGAGGTGATCCAGCCGCAGATTCCTCTACGGCTACCTTGTTACGACTTCACCCCAGTCATTGACCACACCGTGGCAAGCGTCCTCCCGAGGGTTAGACTACCTGCTTCTGGTGCAGCCAACTTCCATGGTGTGACGGGCGGTGTGTACAAGGCCCGGGAACGTATTCACCGCAGCAATTCTGATCTACGATTACTAGCGATTCCGACTTCACGCAGTCGAGTTGCAGACTGCGATCCGGACTAGGATCGGCTTTGTGGGATTTGCCGACTCTCGCGAGCTAGCTGCCCTCTGTACCGACCATTGTAGCACGTGTGTAGCCCAGCCCGTAAGGGCCATGATGACTTGACGTCATCCCCACCTTCCTCCGGTTTATCACCGGCAGTCTCCTTAGAGTTCCCGACCGAATCGCTGGCAACTAAGGACAAGGGTTACGCTCGTTGCGGGACTTAACCCAACATCTCACGACACGAGCTGACGACAGCCATGCAGCACCTGTCACTCGGTTCCCGAAGGCACCAAGGCATCTCTGCCAAGTTCCGAGGATGTCAAGGGCTGGTAAGGTTCTTCGCGTTGCATCGAATTAAACCACATGCTCCACCGCTTGTGCGGGCCCCCGTCAATTCCTTTGAGTTTTAACCTTGCGGCCGTACTCCCCAGGCGGTCAACTTAACGCGTTAGCTTCGTCACCAAGAGCTATTAAGGCCCCCAACAACTAGTTGACATCGTTTAGGGCGTGGACTACCAGGGTATCTAATCCTGTTTGCTACCCACGCTTTCGTACCACAGCGTCAGTCTTGGTCCAGTAAGCCGCCTTCGCCACTGGTGTTCCTCCAGATATCTACGCATTTCACCGCTACACCTGGAATTCCACTTACCTCTACCAGACTCTAGCTACGCAGTATCGAATGCAATTCCCAGGTTAAGCCCGGGGCTTTCACATCCGACTGACGTAGCCGCCTACGTACGCTTTACGCCCAGTAATTCCGATTAACGCTTGCACCCTCCGTATTACCGCGGCTGCTGGCACGGAGTTAGCCGGTGCTTATTCATCAGGTACCGTCAGCTACCATGGGCTATTAACCCAGGCCATTTCTTTCCTGATAAAAGTGCTTTACAACCCGCAGGCCTTCTTCACACACGCGGCATTGCTGGATCAGGCTTTCGCCCATTGTCCAATATTCCCCACTGCTGCCTCCCGTAGGAGTCCGGGCCGTGTCTCAGTCCCGGTGTGGCTGATCATCCTCTCAAACCAGCTACCGATCGTTGCCTTGGTAGGCCTTTACCCCACCAACTAGCTAATCGGACGTAGGCTCATCTAGCAGTGTGAGCTTTCGAGAAGAGGCCCACTTTCCTCCGTAGAGCGTATGCGGTATTGATCCGAGTTTCCCCGGGCTATCCCCCGCTGCTAGGCAGATTCCTACGTGTTACTCACCCGTCCGCCACTCGACAGCACCTGACGCACCCCGAAGGGATTGTCTGGCCTGTTTCCGTTCGACTTGCATGTGTTAGGCATGCCGCCAGCGTTCAATCTGAGCCAGGATCAAACTCTTCAGTTTAAAAGCAAAAGCTTTTGAACTTCGAGCAGATCCCGCCCTGGAATCAAACGTAATTAACGTAATTCTAGGACAGGTCGCTCTCAATGGCATCACACCAATTGAGGGCGCCCACACAAATTACCTGCATTGCTTTTTAATGAACACTTTCTTTGCTGGCCGCATTTCGCTGACCAGGCCGGCCATTATAGACCGGATTTGTGCGGAGTCAAGTGAATTTTGCAAATTCTTTTTTTGACTGCCGCTGCGCTTCCTCTCGAAGCGCTCGCCTGTCGTCCAAGCGAGTTGCGCATTATAGGCCAGCAATTTGAAACGTCAACCATTTTCGCGGTTTATTTCCAAATATTTTTGCCGAGGCCCTTAAGTGACTGATTCTAAAGGCGCGCGCCACGTGGGTCAAACGCGTAATCGATGCGCCCCCGCGGCCTTCCCGCTGCAGGTATACACTTGCAAACCGACCCGCCAGCGACCGCAGCCATGACCGTGTCCGGCCAACTCTTCGACGATCAAGGCACAACGCCCCGCGCCGAGCGCTTCTCCGCAGGGGCCGTATTGTTGCGCGGAAAGGTTGCACCCCACGGCGCCGCGCTCGCCGAAGCCATTCGGCGAATCGGCAGCCAGGCGCGCTTTCGTCACATGACCACGCCCGGAGGACACGCAATGTCGGTGGCGACAACCTCCTGCGGCGAACTGGGATGGGTTTCGGATCGCTACGGCTATCGCTATTGCGCTACCGACCCGCAGAGCGGACGCGCCTGGCCGCCGATGCCCCGACTGCTCAAGGAGCTGGCGCGCGCCGCGGCTGACGAAGCGGGCTTTCGCGGCTTTAGCCCCGACAGCTGCCTGATCAATCGCTACCTGCCCGGCAGCAAGCTGGCGCTGCATCAGGACCGGGACGAGCGCGATCACGCCCATCCGGTAGTGTCGTTTTCACTTGGCCTGCCGGCGACATTCCTGTGGGGCGGCCGGCATCGGCGGGACAAGCCCGGACGACTGCTGCTGGAGCACGGCGACGTGCTGGTCTGGGGCGGCCCGGACCGCCTGCGCTACCACGGCGTCCAGCGGCTGCCCGCGGGCGAGCACCCGCTGATCGGGGCTCAGCGCATCAACCTGACCTTTCGCAAAGCGGGCTGACCGCGGCGACCCTGGCTGAGGGCCCACACCAGGCCGAAGGGGTAACGAAGAGGGCACGAAGCGCGAATTGACTCTGCTCGTGCCCTTTCGTGATTGACGTGTGATTCAGCCATCCCAAACGGACGGAAATCGGTCGGCTCAGTCCAGGTCCGCCGGATAGGCGCCGTCTTCGCCGTGGACTTCGCGGCCCGAGACCGGCGGGTTGAACACGCAGACCATGCGCATGTGCGAGCCCTTGTTGGCGCGCAGGATATGCTTGTCGTGCTGGTCGAGCGCGTAGATGGTGAAGGCCTCCAGCGGGTAGACCTCGCCATCTTCCACGGTTTCGATCTCGCCCTTGCCTTCGATCAGATAGACGGCCTCGAGGTGGTTCTTGTAGTGCATGTGCAGCTCGGCACCTTCCTTGATGATCGTGTCGTGCACTGAATAGCCCATGCCGGCGTCCTTGAGCAGCAGGCGGCGGCTGTTCCAGCCTTCGGTGTCGACGTCATCCTTTGTTCCGATAATGTCTTGCAGCTTTCTGACGATCATTGGAGTTCTCCTGATTGCAAAAATAAACAGTCGCGCCGGGCGTGAGCCCGACGCGACCAATTGACGATATGCGGTGAGGCGGAAATGCCCCTTTTCAGCGCTGGCTTCAGGCCACCTTGCGCTCGGTCGAGGCGTCTTCGGCCAGCTTGGTCACCGCCTTCTCGATGATCGACAGACCCTTCTCGAGATCCTCGTCGGAGATGGTCAGCGGCGCCAGCAGCTTGAGCACCTGGTCGTCGATACCTGCGGTCTCGATCACCAGCCCTTGCTTGAAGCATTCGGCGGACACCTTGCCGGCCAGCTCGACGTCGTCGAAGGCAAGGCCCTGGATGAAACCGCGACCGCGCAGCCTGGCGCCGACGGGAATACGCTCGGCCAGCGCGCCCAGGCGCGACTCGATGATGGCAGTCTTGCGCTCGACCTCGCGGGTGAGCTCATCGTTGGCCCAGTAATCCAGCGCCTTGGTGGCGGTCACGAGAGCCAGGTTGTGCCCACGAAAGGTGCCGTTGTGCTCACCTGGCGACCACTGGTCATGCTCGGGCTTGAGCAGGGTGATGGCGAACGGCAGGCCAAGGCCGCTCAGCGACTTCGAAAGGCAGATGATGTCAGGCTTGATGCCGGCTGCCTCGAAGCTGAAGAAGGGGCCGGTGCGCCCGCAGCCCACCTGAATGTCGTCGACGATCAGCAAGACGCCGTGTCGGTCCAGTATGGCTGCGAGCTTCTTCAGCCACTCCATGCGCGCCACGTTGACGCCGCCTTCGGCCTGCACCGTCTCGAGAATGACGGCGGCCGGCTTGTCCACTCCCGAGCCTTCGTCTTCGAGAACCCGCTCCAGCAGCTGAAGGCTACTGTCGCTGTCCTGACCCAGGTAGCCATCGAAAGGCATCTGGGACGCATTGGCCAGCGGCACGCCGGCACCGGCACGCTTGCCCGAGTTGCCGGTCACCGACAGCGAACCCAGGGTCATGCCGTGGAAGCCGTTGGTAAACGAAATCACGTTCTGGCGACCAGTGACCTTGCGTGCCAGCTTCAGCGCCGCCTCGACGGCATTGGTGCCGGTAGGCCCCGGAAACTGGATCTTGTAGTCCATTCCCCGCGGCTTGAGGATGACCTCTTCGAAACGCTCCAGGAAGCGGCCACGCGCAGCACTGCCCATATCGAGGCTGTGCACGATGTGATCTTCGGCGAGGTAATCCATCAGCGCCGATTTGATCTCGGGATTGTTGTGGCCATAGTTGAGCACGCCGGCGCCGGCGAAGAAATCGATGTACTCGGTTCCGTCTTCGGCAATCAGACGCGCGCCCCGCGAATGCGTGAACACGGTGGGGAAGTTGCGTATGTAACTGCGCACTTCCGATTCAAGTCGATTGATGGTTTCAAGATGATGACTCATTTATACACTCACTAACTCAAGTTTGAATTCGGTTTGAACGGGCCGATGCGAAACAGCTCTTCGGGCTCGTGGCCGTCAGGAAAGTGTTCGGCCAGCATGAAATCACTGACCCGGCACTCAACGCCCCGGTCGCGGGCGACCCCACGAAAGAGCTTTCGAGACGCCGTGTTGTCCGGCGTCACCGAGGCTTCGAGCCAGCGCGCATCCGGGTTCTGCTCCAGAAACGCCTCCAGGAGCCGACGCGCCATGCCCTGCTTGCGCATGAAGGGCGCAACACCCACCTGCCAGACGAACACGGTGTCAGGGCGCTGCGGCGGGCGATGCCCGAGCACGAAGCCGGCCAGCTTGCCGTCGACCTCCGCGACTACGCAGGTGTCGGCAAAGTCGATACAGAACAATACATAGAAGTAAGCGGTGTTCAATTCAAGACCGCCCATCTCCCTGACCAGCTCGTACATGCGCCCACCGTCTTCGGCGCGCGCCTGGCGAAACACCGGCCGGCTCTGCGCTGACGCCTGTTCAGGCAGCGACATTGCCCACCTCGGTATCACTGTCATTGATATCGAAACGGTCGTGGAAGAGCTGCATGGCGCGCTCGACGGCGTTGCAGTCGATCAGGCAGGTCACCGCATGCTCAAAGCGCATGACCTCATGCACGGCGATCCCTTCGGATTCGAGCTTGCGACGGGCAATCTCTTCAACGCGCGCCTCGCTGCCGGCCTTGTAGCCCACTGCGGAGACGCTGGCAATCGGGCCGCTGACGACGATGCCGTGGTCGAACTCTTCGCGAATCGAGTTGGCCAGGCCCTCATCGTCGGCCAGCTGACCGATCGAGATCAGATAGCGGCCCGACTCGCCCTCGGCCAGCTCGGGCACGAAGATATCGAGGTCGTCGAGCCGATCAGCCAGCTTGGCGTGGTTGGCGGTGGCATCGAACTCCACCTGCAACAGCTCGTCATGGCTGGCTACGCCAACGATGCGCGCGTGCTTGAGCTCGGGCTCGGCCCGCACGATGGTCTCTTCGCTGCCCTCGCCGTGCGCCTTGCGGCAAACGATGGTCACGCCGTGCTTGATGGCGTAGTCAATGGCACGCTCGTTGAGCACGCCAGCGCCGTGATGCGCCAGGGTTTTCATTTCCGCCAGACTGATCTTGTTCAGCCGCGTGGCGTCAGGCACCTTGCGCGGATCCGCCGTGTAAACGCCGTCAACGTCGGAATAGATTTCACAGCGACCAGCGCCGACGGCCGCCGCCAGCGCCACCGCCGTGGTGTCAGAACCGCCACGGCCCAGCGTGGTGATGTCGCCGTCCGGGCTCTCGCCCTGAAAGCCGGCCACAACGACGATCTTGCCCTCGGCCAGGATCTCGAGCATGCGCTCGGGATCAACCGTATTGATGCAGGCGTTCATGTGTGAATCACAGGTCTTGACGCCGGCCTGAAGGCCGGTCAAGGACACCGCCTCGTGACCAAGGTCGTGCAGCGCCAGGCTCAACATCGAGGCCGAAGCCTGCTCCCCGGCCGCGAGCAGCATATCGAGCTCGCGATGCTCGGGATTGGAGTTGAGCTTGCCGGCACGCGCCAGCAGCTGGCTGGTGGTCTTGCCACGCGCCGACACCACAACCACAACGCCCTTGCCCGCTTCCTTGCAACGGGCAACGCGTTCGGCCACGGCCTGAAGCTGCTTGTCTTCGGCCAGCGAGGAACCGCCATATTTTTGAACGATGATTTCCATCTTTCAGATCGTCTTTGATTTGAGTGAAAAGTCTGCTCTGTTTCAGCTCTTGCCCGGGTGCATGGGCGCCAGGGCCGAGCCTTCGTCCTTGGTGTGCAGGATGTCGACCAGCGCTTCGAGGCTCTGACTGAGCTCGTCGAGCTGTTCTTCCCGCAGCCGCGTCAAGGCATCGAGCAAAGCGCCCTGCGCCGGCAAAGGTGCGGTGGCGAGCAGCTGTGCGCCTTGATCGGTCACGAACAGCTGAACCACTCGCTGATCCGGACCCTGGCGTGAGCGGCGCAGCAGCCCCTTGCCCTCGACCTTGTCGAGCAGGTTGCTGGCCGTAGCCGGCCGGATCGACAGCCGACGCGCCACCTCGGACACGCTCAACCCGGGCTTGCGGTCAACCTCCCACAGCGCCCACAACTGGGCCGCGCTGAGGCCGCACTGGCGCTCTACCCAGGCCGAATGCGCCTGAACGGCACGCACAGCCACACGAAAGTTCCGTACAACCCCCATCACGCGGGGGTCATCGGGCTCGTTCACCAGCGCGCTGCTGATCGCCGCCTCAGGCGACGATTGCGAACCGTTGGCTACCTGGTTGTTCGATTCACGGGATCTCATTTGCGGCTAATTATATGCCAAAAATCATCTTGGTGGCTAAAGATTTGGCGAAATAATATTGCCCGGCAAAAGAAATTGAAGATATATTCACAAAATCAAGGGGTTAGGAAAAGGCGCCAGGAGATTCAGCGCGCGACACCGCCGCAAAACTCCGCCGCAATTGTTAGAAACGCCCGCGCGAACGGCGACTGCCCCAGTACAGAATCAGGCCGAAACCGAACAGCATGCCGCCCAGGTGGGCAAAATGCGCCACCCCGGCCATCGTGCCGGTCATGCCGAAAAACAGCGTCAGCAGACCATAGCCGACGACAAAGTACTTGGCCTTCATGGGAATGGGCGGAATCAGCAAGACGATGGTGCTGTTGGGGAACATCATGCCAAACGCCAGCAACAGGCCGAAGACCGCCCCCGAGGCGCCGATGGTGGGATAGACATCACCGGCGAACGCGGCCACGGCAAGCTGAATCACGGCCGCGCCGATCATGCAGACGAAATAGTAGGTCAGAAAACGACGCGCACCCCACACGCGCTCGACCGGCAGGCCGAACATGTAGAGCGCAAACATGTTGAAGAACAGGTGCCCAAACCCGCCGTGCAGAAAACCGTAAGTCACTAGCTGCCACGGCACAAATCCGGTCGCCATGCTGCTGCCGTCGGAAAAGCGAATGACGTCCGGCGTTGCCAGCGGCCACAGGGCAAACAGGCGCAGCACATCCTGCATGGCCGTCATCTGCAGAAAGTACGCCAACACCGTGACTCCCAGCAGAATCATCGATACCGGGGGCGAGTTCCGGCCGCCCAGCCTGCGCATCCGGTTCATTGCAACTCCTCAATCCAGGCCTCAAGACCAGCGCGACCCTCGATGGCCCTGCCACTGCCCACCGCAGCGCGCACACGGGCCACGTCAGCAGCTGTCCATGCCGGCGAATCAGACGACCAGCGCTGCTTGATATGGGTCACGATCGCGGCCACGCGGGCATCATCGATATGCTGCATTGGCGGCATGTAGCCGGCATAACGCTGCCCGACCACTTCGATCTCGCCACGCAGGCCCAGCAGGATCAGCGCCGTCAGGCCGCGGGGCGGCAGGGCCAGCCACTCGGATTCAGCCAGCGGCGGAAACGTCGGCGCACGACCCTGACCCTCCACACCGTGACAGCCGGCGCAGAAGCGCGCGTAAGCGGCCCCGCCCGGGGTCTGATCGGCCTCTGGCCCGGAGCCGTCACCGCAAGCGACCAGCAACACCGCAAGCAGCAGTGCCGCAATCGGCAGCGGTTTACAATGCAAGTTGCGCGGCAATTGGCTTATCCTTCCTGTCATGTCCATCAACTGCGTTACGGTTTACGCTGCCTCCAGCCAGGCGCTGGACGCCGCCTATCTCGATGCTGCCGAGCGACTGGGCCGTCACCTCGGTCGCGCCGGGCTGCGCATCGTCTACGGCGGCGGCAGCACCGGCCTGATGGGCGCCATGGCCGATGGTGCGCTGGCCGAGGGCGCTGAGGTCCACGGCATCATCCCCGAGTTTCTCACGCGTGTCGAGCGCGGGCACCAGGGGTTGCACCAACTTGAAGTGGTTGCCGACATGCGCATTCGCAAGGCCCGGATGCTGGAGGAGGGCGACGCCGTCGTCACGCTGCCAGGCGGCTGCGGCACCTTCGAGGAGCTGTTCGAGGCCATGACCCTGAAGCGCCTGGGCCAGTTCCTGGGACCCATCGTGCTGGTCAACACCGGCGGATATTATGATCGCTTGCTCGAATTCCTGCATCAAAGTGTGGACGAGCAGTTCATGAATCCGGCGCATCTGGGCGTGTGGCAGACGGTGTCCGAACCGGAGGATGCGCTGGCGGCGGTACGTGACGCCAGCGCCTGGTCCGGTCGCGACGCGCTCGACACGGCGGCGGTGCAGCGCCCCCGATGAGCGCACCCAGCCACAGAAAAGTGGGCTTTGCCGCCGGCCTGCGCTGGCTGGCGACGGCGGCAGAGCTGCTGCTCGCCGGCCTCGGGCCGCTGTCCGGCCTGGCCGCGCTCTGGCTGCTGATATCGATGCTGGCCGTGGTCCCGATTGTTGGCCAGCTGGCCATCATGCTGATCACGCCGATGCTGACCGCCGGCGCCATCGTGGCCGTCAGCCAGGTGTCGGCGGGTCGACGGCCTGCGCCCGGCCTGCTGTTTGCCGCCTGGGGCCGACGTGATCTGCGCACGCGTCTGCTCGCGCTGGGAGTCTTCGGGATAGTGGGCGCCATTCTGGCGATGATGGCGGTGTCCGCCTGGCTGGCCAACCAGGTGTCCATCGATCAGATCCAGGCGGCCCAGCAATCGCCCGACGCCATGGCCGGGCTGCTCGAGCAAGTCACGCCGGGTCCGCTGCTGCTGGTCGCAGCCGGCATTGCCGCGGTGGTCATGGCCGCGCTGTACTTTGCCATTCCGCTGGTGCTGTTTCACCGCATTGGCGCCATCGCCGCCCTGACCGCCAGCCTGCGCTCGGTAGGCGCCAACTGGGCGGCCTTCCTCGGCTTCGGGCTGGCCGTCATCGGCCTGTGCATCGCGCTGGGATTCCTCTTCGGGATCGTCATGCTGCTGCTCAGCCTGGCCATGGGCAGCGCCGGGCAGGCCGTCGCCCAGATTCTGCTCATGCTGGTGGCCATGCTGTTCCAGGTACTCATGGCCAGCTGCCAGTGGGTCGCCTTCTGCAGCGTGTATGGCTCGCCTCTCGCAGGCCGCGAAGACGGGCCGGGCGACAGCGGTGGCCAACTGCTGGCCTGACCGCCGAGTCACGGCGCGTCGTCGGGCTGATCCGGCTGTCGCACCAGAATACGCGCGGCGATGATCCCCAGCTCGAACAGCGCCAGCACCGGCAGGGCCAGCAGGGTCTGCGAGATCATGTCCGGCGGGGTCATGAACATGGCCACGGTAAAGGCGCCGATGACGACATAGCCCCTGATCCGGCCCAGCGCCTCGGGCGTGGTCACGCCCAGCGCAACCAGAATGATCGTGACCACCGGCACCTGAAAGGCGAGCCCGAAACCGATGAACAGCGTCAGCACGAAGTCCAGATAGCGGTTGATGTCGGTCATCATCGCCACGCCTTCGGGGGCCATGCTGGCAAAGAACGCGAACACCACCGGAAAGACGACGAAATAGGCGAAGGCGCAGCCGACGAAGAACAGGCCCACGGCCATGCCCAGAAGAGGGCGGGCCAGGCGCTGCTCGTGGCGATACAGCCCCGGCGCGACAAAGGCCCATACCTGATAGAGCACCCAGGGCATGGCGATGAACACCGCCAGAATCAGCACCAGCTTGAAAGGCGTGAGAAAAGGCGAGGCCACGTCGACGGCAATCATGCTGCCGCCTTCGGGAAGGTGGCGCACCAGCGGCGCAGCCAGCACGGCATACAGCTGGCGGGCGAAGGGCACCAGCAGCAACAGCACCACAACCACCCCGGCCACCGCCCGCAGCAGGCGGCTGCGCAGCTCGACCAGGTGATCGATCAGCGAAAGCTCAGGATCGGTCCGCGTTGTCTTCTCGCTCATGCCGATCCTTGTCTCCGGGGTCACCGGGCTTGTTGGCCCGCTCTGCCTCGAGGATGCGACGGTTGTGGTCGCGGTCCATTTCGTCCTGAAATTCGGATTTCAGGCTGGCCCAGGCGCCGCGCGCGTGCCCAGCCCAGCGCCCCACGGTGCGGGCCACCTCGGGCAGGCGCTGCGGGCCGACCACCAGCAGCAGAATCAGGGCCAGCAGCAGCAGCTCGCTGACGCCAACACCGCCCACGGATCAGCGCTCCTGCTTCGAGGCCGATTCGCCCTGCGCCTGCCCCTCATCGTTGCGTGCCGCCTGCGACTCGGTGGCGTCAGACTCGTCCTTGTCTGGCGCCTCGCTGCCGGACTCGCCCTTGTCGTCCACCCCCTTGCGAAACTCGCGGATGGCCCCGCCGAGGTCGCTGCCGATGTTACGGATACGCTTGGTTCCGAAGACCAGCAGCACAATGAGAAGAATGATCAATATCTGGGGCCAACTGATACCAGGAATACCCATGCGTCTGACCTCTGGTTCGGGGCCGAAGTCGACCCGTTCGGGGAAACCGTCAGTTTATCAGCTTGCTGCCAGGCGGCGAAGCGGCGCGTACGCCAGCGCCAGCATCAGCGCCCCGAACAGAGCCAGAACCCCGGGGGAAAGCACCGGAACCGGGTGTGCCTGATCGTCAGCGCCAGCACCAGCGTCATCGCCATCGCAGCTGCCGGGGCCGGTAATGGCCAAAGATTCGATGCCAACGATGGTTTCGGCCACGGGCGTGGCCTCACCCGTTGCCGGGTCGATGCGCAGAATTTCGCTGGGCAGCCTGTCGGTTGAAGGCGGAATGCTGTTGCGGTCGGTAATGGCCCACAGCTGGCCGTCTTCATCGGCGGCCAGCCCGGCCTGAATGTAGGGACTCGCCCCGGTCAGGGGGCCGATCAGCTCAGCGGCCGGCAGTTCAGTATCGATCTCGTAGAGGTTGGGTGTCAGCGCATTGCCCTGATCATCAGTGCCCAGGCCGATCCCGAACACGCGCTCGCCGATACTGGCCATATCCACGATCGCCACCCCCAGGCTGCCGATGGAAGTCAGCTCACCGGTTTCCAGATCAGCCCGGTAAAGCTCCTGCTTGCCCGATGATGAGATCAGCAGGTCGCCTCGGCAGGTGAACGTGAGACCGAAATCCATATGGGCGCCGGCCGGGACCCCCATATTGCCACGCGAGCCGCCAACGGGCGCGGCGTTACCGGTTTTCGTACTGATGCGAACGAGCGTGTCTTCGCTGTCATCGGCGCCGTAGAGTCGCCCTTGCGCATCGAACCCCAACCCCTCGATATCGATGAAGTAATCGCGCCCGGTCCAGCCCACATAATCCGCCTTGCCGGTGGCCAGGTCGACTGCCCACAAGGCGGCCACTCGTGAGCTGTCGAGATCATAACCCCTTGAATTGATGGCATAACCTGTCGGAGCTGCCCACGCGGTCGCGCTGGCGGCGAAAGCAACGGCCAGAGCTACACCTTTCCACCATGGAAGCGTGCAGACGCGCATTGGCTTTTATTTTCCTGTTACTCCGACGGCGCCCATGTTAGCAGAGTGCCCGGACGCTGTCCGCAGGCGGTTGTCGACAGCCGCCGACCGCCCGCCCCAGCCGGGCGCTACTTCAGCGCCGAACGGCTGACCTCGAGCTCGTTGACAAGCGCTTCGGGCACGCGGTCGCCGAAGGCGTCGAGGTGCGCACCCACCGCCTTGAGCTCCTCGCGCCACTCGGCCGGATCAACGGCCAGAAGCCGCTCCATGTCCGGACGCTCGTCGAGGCCTTCGAGGTTGAGCGAGGCGATATCGGGAAGATGACCCACGGGCGTCTCCACCGCGTCGGCCTCGCCGCGGCAGCGCGCGATGATCCACTCGAGCACGCGCATGTTGTCGCTGAAGCCCGGCCAGATGAAACGGCCGTCCTCGTCACGACGAAACCAATTGACCTGAAAGATCTTCGGCGGCCGGCTGAGCTTGTTGCCGACCTCGAGCCAGTGCGCCCAGTAGTCGCCGAAGTGATAGCCGCAGAACGGCTTCATGGCCATCGGATCGCGCCGCACCACGCCGACCTGACCGGTGGCCGCTGCGGTGGTTTCAGAGGCCATGCCGGCACCGACAAGCACGCCGTGGGACCAGTTGCGGGCCTCGAGCACCAGAGGCGCCAGGCTGGCGCGCCGGCCACCGAAGATGATCGCGTCGATCGGCACACCGTCGGGATTCTCCGCCTGCTCGGAATAGCTCGGGCAGCGTTTGATCGACACGGTAAAGCGTGAATTGGGGTGCGCCGCCGGGCCGTTCCGGTCATCGAAGGGGCGGCCCTGCCAGTCCCGCGCCGGCTTGCGGTCATCCAGGCCTTCCCACCACGGCTGATTGTCTTCGGTCACCGCCACGTTGGTAAAGATCGTCTCGCGATCCAGCATGGCGAGCGCGTTGGGATTGGTCTTTTCGCTGGTACCCGGCGTGACCCCAAAGAAACCGGCTTCGGGATTGATCGCCCACAGGCGACCATCGGCGCCGGGCTGAAGCCAGCAGATGTCGTCGCCCACCGTCCAGACCTTCCATCCCTTTTCCCGATAGGCCTCGGGCGGAATCAGCATGGCCAGATTGGTCTTGCCGCAGGCGGAAGGAAACGCACCGGCCACATAACGGATCTCGCCGGCGGGATTCTCGATGCCGACGATCAGCATGTGTTCGGCCAGCCAGCCTTCGCTGCGAGCCTGATAGCTGGCGATGCGCAAAGCGTGGCACTTCTTGCCCAGCAAGGCATTGCCGCCGTAGCCCGAGCCGAAACTCTGAATGCTGAGCTCCTCGGGAAAGTGCATGATGTAGCGGCGATCGGGATCCAGCTCACCGGTCGAGTGCAGGCCCTTGACGAAAGTGCCCTCGCGCTCGATCCGGGCCAGCGCCTCGCGGCCCATGCGCGTCATCAGGCGCATGTTGGCCACCACGTAAGGGCTGTCGGTGATCTCGACGCCGCAGCGCGAAAACGGCGACTCGAGGGGCCCCATGCAGTAGGGCACCACGTACATCGTGCGCCCGTCCATGCAGCCGGCGAACAGGCCCTTCATCAGCGCTTGAGCCTGCGCTGGCGCCATCCAGTTGTTGTTGGGGCCGGCGTCTTCCTCACGCTCCGTGCAGACGTAGGTCAGATGCTCCACGCGAGCGACATCCGACGGGTCGGAGCGATGCAGGAAACAATCGGGATGCGTTTCGGGATTGAGGCGCTCCAGATCGCCGGACTCGAGCATGACCTCGATCAGCTTCCGGTTTTCCGCCTCGGACCCGCCACACCAGTGAACCCGGGCCGCACGGGTTTGTTCAGCAACCCGGTTGACCCACTCATTGAGCGCTTGCAGTTTGGATGACATTGGAACGCCAGTTTTCGTGAATGACCAAGGCCCGGCAGATTAGCGGCTTGTGCCGCCGGAATCAATCCATCTGCATCGGATTATCCAATGCTCGATCCGAACATGTATGGCAGACCCAATAATCAGCGACCATTGCCCTGCAACTCGAAGCGCGCGAGCTTGCGTTCGAGGTCGGCCAGGGGCGGTCGGACATAGCCGGGCAAGCCGTCCTCACCGTAGGCCGGATAAGCCTCGCCGCGGATCAGCGGAGCAAGGTAGGCACGGCACTCCGGGGTAATGCCGAAACCATCGGGACTGATGAACGTGGGCGGCATTTTCTTCTCGCGGTTGGCAATCTCCGACAGCGGCGCCGCCTCGACCCGCCAGCGATACGGCTCATCGCTGGAGCGCTTGATGACCGGCATCACGCCTGACTTTCCAGCGATCGCGAGCTCGACGGCCGCCTCGCCGACCGCACGCGCATGCGCCAGATCCGTTGCCGAGGCGATATGGCGCGCCGAACGCTGCAGATAATCACAGACCGCCCAATGGCACTTGTAGCCGAGATCAGCCTTGACCAGGTCAGCGATCATCGGCGCGACGCCACCGAGCTGCTTGTGACCGAAGGCGTCGGTAGTGCCGGCGTGGGCCAGCAAGCTGCCATCGGCCGTACGCGCCCCCTCGGAAACAACCACCGAGCAGTAGCCGTTCTCCGCCACCGAGCGACGAACGCGCGCGCTGAATTTTTCGCGGTCAAAGGGCACTTCTGGAAACAGGATCACCTGCGGCGGGTCACCCTGTTCGCGGGCGGCCAGTCCGCCGGCCGCAGCGATCCAGCCGGCGTGGCGCCCCATGACCTCCATGATGAAGACCCTGGTCGAACTCGAAGCCATCGCCATCACATCAAGGCTGGCCTCCAGAATGGACACTGCCACGTACTTGGCGACCGAGCCGAAGCCGGGGCAGTTGTCGGTCACCATCAGATCGTTGTCGATGGTCTTGGGAATGCCGATGCACTGCACGGGAAAGCCCAGCCGGTCACCGATCTGCGAGATCTTCCAGGCGGTGTCGGCCGAGTCGTTGCCGCCGTTGTACAAGAAGGTGCCGATATCATGCGCCCGGAAAACCTCGATCAGGCGCTCGTACTCGCGCTGGTTTTCGTCAATCGACCTGAGCTTGTAGCGACAGGAGCCGAACACGCCCCCGGGCGTGTGATTGAGCGCCGCCAGCTCCGGCTCGCCGAGCTGGGCGGTGTCGATCAAGCGCTCCTCGAGCGCGCCGATGATGCCGTCCCGGGCTGCCAGCACCCGACCAACACGGCCGCCGCTGGCACGCGCGCGCTCGATCATCGCCGCGGCCGTGGCATTGATGACCGGGGTCACCCCGCCGGATTGTGCGTAGAGGATGTTTTTTCCGGACATGGCGAGCTGCTCGGGATCGAAGCCTGCTTCAGAGGATAGCGAATCCTCGCTGTGTTCGCTGGCCAGCCAGTCGGCGAACCAGTCAACAGACACCTGATACCACCAGCGCCGAACCGGGTGCGGCCGGCGCAAGGGAAGTCTGCATTTGACACCCCACCCCTTCGGCGTTAGTTTTGTCGGCTTGACTACACAACCGCGCGCCAGCGCGCCCGTGAACGACCATGCGTATCGTACTACTTGGCCCACCCGGCTCAGGCAAGGGCACTCAGGCCACCCTCCTCAAGGAGAAGCTGGGTGTGCCGCATATTTCCACCGGCGAGCTGCTGCGGGCCGCGGTAGCCGAAGGCTCGGAGCTCGGCAAGCAGGCCAGGGCGGCCATGGATGCCGGCGAGCTGGTGTCCGATGAGCTGGTACTGGGCCTGATAGAGGAAAAGCTGGCCCAACCAGAGGCCGAGCCCGGCTTCATTCTCGACGGCTACCCCCGCAATCTCGCCCAGGCCAAAGCGCTGGACGGACTGCTTGCTCGCCTGGAGCAGCCGATCGACCGGGCACTGGAGCTGGTCGTGGACGAAGAACAGATCGTTGAACGGCTGGCTGGACGGGCCCGGGAAGAAGGACGCGCAGACGATACCGAGGACGTCATCCGCAACCGCCTGGCAGTCTATCGCGAAAAGACGGCGCCCCTGTCGGAGCACTACGCCCGCCAGGGCCTGCTGACCCGAGTCGACGGTATCGGCGGAGTCGAGGAAATCAATCAGCGCCTGACCGAGGCGCTGACCTGACGCGAAGCCTGGCGTACCACACCTGCTCTCGCGTCTGGGCATGCAACAGCTCGTGGCCGTTGCGCTGAAAGAATACGGCAGGATCGAGCTCGTCTGGCGGCTCCGTGGCCCCCACTTGCACCTCGGTACCGGCAGCAAGATGCTGCAGCGCCTGGCGCACTCGCCAGATCGGTGCCGGGCACACCGGGCCTCGACAGCCGACCACCTCAAGGCGAGAATCATGATTGCTCATGTCTGAACTCCTCTCCCGTCTGGTCGGCATCCTGATCCTCAGCAGCGGCCCGCAACACCTGCCCGCGGGCAGGCGGCCGGTAACGCTGACCATGGCGCTCTACATCATCGTCACCGGAATCTCGCTCTCATTGACTGGCCAGGCAGAAAATCCGGTCGCCGTTCTTGCGCTGGCCGCCGTTCTGCCGCTGGTTCTGGCGCGCATTGTCCTCGGCCTGCGCGGACGCCCGGCGCGCTGGGCGCAGACCGTCAGCGCTCTGTTCGGCACCAGCGCACTGCTGTCACTGCTGTCGCTGCCACTTTCGACCGTAAGCGGCGACGCACCCGGCGCGCTGGCCACCATCGTCAGCCTGGTGCTTTTTTTCTGGTCATTTTCAGTCGACGGTCATATCTGGCGCCACGCGCTGGATACCTCGTTTGCCGCCGGCCTCGCCGTGGCGGTCATACTGTTTGCCGTCTCGATGTACGTCATCACTTCGATAGCAGGTCCATTGTGAAAATTCATATTCTCGGCATTTGTGGCACGTTCATGGGCGGACTGGCCGCCCTGGCGCGCTCCGATGGCCACCAGGTCAGCGGCTCGGACCAGAACGTCTACCCGCCCATGAGTACTCAGCTCGAAGCGCTCGGAATCGAGCTGCGCGAAGGCTACGACCCGGGCGACATCCCCGACGATGTCGATCTGGTCATCATCGGCAACGCGCTCAGCCGAGGCAACCCTGCCGTTGAGTACGTACTAAACAACGACATCCCTTTCGCCTCCGGGCCGCGCTGGCTGGGCGAGACCTATCTGCGTCACCACACGGTACTGGCGGTCGCCGGCACCCACGGCAAGACGACCACCGCCAGCATGCTGGCCTGGATTCTCGAATACGCCGGACGCAATCCCGGATTCCTGATCGGCGGCATTCCGGTCAACTTCGAGCTTTCTGCACGAACCGGTGAGGATCTGTTCGTGGTCGAGGCCGACGAATACGACACCGCCTTTTTCGACAAGCGCGCCAAGTTCGTGCATTACCGCCCGCGCATCGCGGTGCTCAACAACCTGGAATTCGATCACGCCGATATCTACCCCGACCTGGCGGCGATTCAGACCCAGTTCCATCATCTGGTGCGCACCATTCCGGGTAACGGCAAACTGGTCGTGCACGCGGATGACAACAACCTGCAGGCAGTGCTCGATCGCGGCTGCTGGACGCCCGTGGCCGGATTCGGGCTGCACGACAAGCCATCCGGAGAGTGGCAGATCAAGCTCGACGACCCCGCTGGGCGCCGGCTGTCGCTCCACCGGAACGACCAGCTGATCGGCTCGCTCGAGTGGTCACTGACCGGACGCCACAATGCGCTCAATGCGCTGGCCGCCATTACCGCCGCGGAAGCGGCCGGGGTCGAACCATCCACTTCGCTGGCAGCGCTGGCCGAGTTTCGCGGCGTCAAGCGCCGTCTGGAGCTGCTCGGCGAGCGCGGCGGCATTCATGTCTACGATGATTTTGCCCACCATCCCACGGCCATCCGGCTGACCCTCGAGGGCCTGCGCCGCGCGGTCGGGAACGCGCGCATTCTGGTCGCTCTCGAACCGGCAAGCAGCACCATGCGCGCCGGGTTTCACGTTGCCGACCTGCCATCGTCCCTGACCGCTGCCGATTTCATCTGGCTGCGCAGCTCCGACGGCATGGACTGGGATCCGCACGAGGTCATCGAAAGAACCGGGAGCCAGGGCCGCCCGCGCAGCCGGGTCGACAATCTCATTGAAGACCTGCTGGCCGAAGCCCGACCGGGCGATCACGTGATTTTCATGAGCAACCGCGGCTTCGAGCGCGCACCGCGGCGATTTTTCGAGGCCCTGGAGTGAGCCGCGAAAAGCTGCCCCTGTTCCCGCTCAAGACGGTGCTCTTTCCCGGCGCACCGCTGAGCCTGCGCATCTTCGAACAGCGCTATCTCGACATGGTGCGCGATTGCGCGCGTTCAGGCGCCGGCTTCGGCGTGGTCTGCGCCTGGCCTGGTGAGCAGGAAGGCCGCGCGGCGCATGCGCGTATCGGCACCGAGGCGATGATGATCGATTTCGACCAGCTCGACGACGGCTTGCTGGGCGTGACCTGCCGCGGGCAGCGGCGCTTTCTGATCCGCGACACTCATGCTCGCGACGACGGCCTGCTGATTGGCGCCGTCGACTGGCTCCCGCCGGAACCGGCCGTTCCCGTGCCGCCGCGCTTTGCTGCCCTGCAGACCCTGATGCAGGAGCTGCTGCGCCAGCGCGAACTGGCCGATAACCTCGAGGTCGACATCGAGGATGCCAGCAGCCTGGGGCGCGCTCTGGCCGCCAGCCTTGCGCTTGCAGAAGAGCACGCCCAGGCCCTGCTTGAAATGACCGATCCGGTTGCCCGGCTGGAAGGCCTGATCAGCCTGCTGCAGGACGCCGGCGAAGACCACGACTGAGCGCCGACTCAGTTTTCCGGCGCTGCCCTGATCAGACGCAGCGGCGGATCGCCCACCAGACGCGCTTCGAAGCCGTCGAGCGAATCCTCGAGGGCCCGGATCGCCGCTTCGCCTTCGCCGGTATCACGCCAGCGATTGAACAGGCCGAGCAGATCGTCCACGGCCTCGATACGTACCTGGCCTAGCCAGACCGGTGTATCCTCACTCCCCAGCGCGGCGCCCGAAGCCCACAAGCGGACGACCGCGCGGCGGCCATCGCCACGGTCGCGAACCATGATCAGGTCTTCGGGACGGCCGGCGAAATCACGCGGCAAATGCGGCATCTGATCGGCGCCCGAACGCGGGCTCAGCAGCGCTGACCAGCGCAGAGAGCGGCTTTCAGGCCGGCGCCATCCGGCCTCGTCCAGCTGCGCGACCAGCCGGGACCGGGGACCGGCATATTGAAAGTCGAAACGCTGCCCCCGGCGGCTCCCAAGCCGCGAGCGAAAGGTCGGCAGGCGCTGCCAGCCTTCCTCCCGCCAGGCTTCCGGCGCCAGCGTCTGGCGCGGCAGTTCCAGGCGCGTCTGCGCGGCCAGCCGCTGATAGCCGCCATCAACCTCGAAAGCCGTCACCGCGATCAACAGTCCGTAGAACAGCACGGCCAGCATGCCCGGATGCCGACGAGGCAACGCCCGCTGGCGATAGCCGATGCCCACCATGGCCAGCCAGCCACCCCCCAACGCCAGCGCCGCCACCAGCCCCAGCGGGGTAACCAGGCCCAGATAAAAGCTGGCAAAAGACACCAGGGCCAACAACGCGGAGTTGACCAGGTAGGGCCATTTTCTTCGGGACGCACGCATGTCCTTGGACACCATGACGGCAAAAAACCCGAACATCACGGTCGCCAGGGTCAGACCGCGATGCGGGACCTCACCATACCCGGGCGCAGCTCCGGGGGCCTGGAACAGAAACCCGAACCAGGCATTGAGCAGCTCGGCCAACAACCAGCCGCCCACCGCGGCGGCCAGCCAGTGTGCGGCGGCGTTGCCGCGGCCGAGAGCGAGCATCAGCAACGCCATGCCTCCCACCACCAGCGTGACCACGCGCAGATCAGCGGCCAGCGCCACAACGATCATCACCGGGTCGGCCACGTGGTTGCGCAGACTGGCCGCAACCGAAACAAGCTGGCGTTCGGCGTCGAAGGTTCCGGCTGCAAACGGCACGGCCACCAACACGCCCATCAGCACGGCCAGGCATAGCATCAGAAACAGGCCCAGCAACGTGACCGACAGCAACTCGCGCCGACCAGAGCCACCGAATAGCGGCGCGACCCAATGGCCGATCAGCGGATGCTCCAGCGACCAGCGAATGAGACTGCGCAGCCACCAGCCGCTGCGCCGCGCGGTGTAGGTATAGACCACGCGCGTGGCCCAGACCACCAGCCACAGCAGCACCAGCAGCAGAACCAGCAGCAGCACCAGCCGGCCGGCAAATTCCGCGGCCAGCTCCAGCGATGCGCCAAACAGCAGCCCCGGCAGCATGTAGATCGGCACCCACACCGCGCAGGCGGGAACGGTGGCCAGTAACATGGTTCGCGGGGAAAGGTTCATGGCGCCGGCGATGAGCGCGCTGACCGGCCTTGTCGGCCCCAGCAGGCGGCCAACGAACACGCCCTTTGCGCCATGCCGCGCCACCGCCTGCCGGGCGCGCGCCATCAGCTCCGGGTGGCGCCGCAGCAGGGGCCAGCCATCGATCCGGGCGCGATGGCGTCGCCCCACCCAGTAGCTTGTCCAGTCGCCACCGAGCGCACCGATGAAGGCCGACAACCAGCACAGCAGGAACAACGACATATCGCCGCTGACCACCGCCCCGATGATGAACAGCAGCAGCACACCCGGCAACAGCAGACCGATGACCGCCAGAGACTCGAAGTAGGCGAACACCGCCGACAGGCCGATGAGCCAGCCCTTATTGGTCTGGACCAGCTCGAATACTCGATCGATCAGGGTCGCTTCCATGCCGGTTGATCCAGAACGCGTGCGTGCGAATGCGGGTCGGGGCCATTAGGATAGGCTGTCAGCCCCATTTGAGGAACCGTAAACTCATGACCGCATCATTGAAAGGCAAGACCCTGTTCATTACCGGCGCGTCGCGCGGTATCGGCCTGGCCATCGCGCGCAAGGCCGCCGCTGACGGCGCCAACGTCGCCGTTGCCGCCAAGACGGACCGGCCCCACCCCAAACTGCCCGGCACCATACATACCGCGGCCGAGGAAATCGAGGCCGCCGGCGGTTGCGCACTGGCGCTGAAGGTCGACATCCGTGACGAGCAGGCGGTTGCCGACGCCATGGCGAAAACCGCCGAAGCCTTCGGCGGTATCGACGCGCTGGTCAACAACGCCTCGGCAATCTACCTGGCCCCGACGCCTGAGGTGCCGATGAAGCGCTACGACCTCATGCATGAGGTCAACACCCGCGGCACCTTCGTTTGCTCACAGGCAGCGTTGCCGTATCTGGTCAAGGCCGACAACCCCCACATCCTGAACCTGTCACCGCCTTTGAACATGGAGCCGAAATGGTTCGCGCCGCACGTGGCCTACACCATGGCCAAGTACGGCATGAGCATGTGCGTGCTGGGCATGGCCGAGGAGTTTCGCGAGCAGGGCATTGCGGTCAACGCGCTGTGGCCACGGACCGTCATCGCCACCGCCGCCCTGGCCATGCTGGGCGACGCTGTCAAGCCGGAAAACTGCCGCAAGCCCGAAATCATGGCCGACGCCGCTCACTGGGTTCTCGCGCAGCGCTCGCGCGAGGTCAGCGGCAACTTCTTCATCGACGACGAGGTGCTCGAGAAGATGGGCGTGACCGACCTCGATCAGTACGCGGTTCAGCCGGGGAAGGAGCTGTTACCCGACCTGTTTCTGTAACCCTGAAACCCGGGTGATGAACAGGTCGGAAAAATCGAAACCCGAAGCACCAGATCCGAAACCAGCACGAAACTCCAATGGTTGAATGTCAGAGACGGTTCCGCTCGAGCCCTCATGGCAGCGCGCAGGAACCCAACCGCTTCGAATTTCGTGCTTGTAGTTTGCTTCGGATCTGGTGCTTCGTATCCGGAATTTGCGGCCTCGGCCTCAGCCTCTGCGCTCGATCGGTGTGTACTCCCTCTCGCCTGCGCCCGTATATACCTGGCGCGGCCGGCCGATGCGGTGCGGCGTGGCCGACTGCTCGAGCCACTGGCTGACCCAGCCGACGGTGCGGCCGACCGCGAACATGGCGGTGAACATGCTCTGGGGAATGCCCAGCGCCTTGTAGATGATGCCCGAGTAGAAATCGACGTTCGGATAGAGTTTGCGTTCGACGAAATAGTCGTCTTCCAGGGCGATCTTTTCCAGCTCCATGGCCAGATCGAGCAGGGGATCGGACTGACCCAGGTCTTCGAGCACTTCGTATGCGGCCTTGCGAATGATCTTCGCGCGCGGGTCGAAATTCTTGTACACGCGATGCCCGAAGCCCATCAGACGGAACGAGTCACTCCTGTCCTTGGCCTTGTCGACATATTTGCCGACCTGACTGACATCACCGATCTCGTTGAGCATATTGAGCACGGCCTCGTTGGCGCCGCCGTGGGCGGGCCCCCAGAGCGCCGCAATGCCGGCGGCCGTGCACGCATAAGGGTTGGCGCCGGTCGAGCCAACCAGGCGCACGGTCGAGGTCGAGGCGTTCTGCTCGTGGTCGGCATGCAGGATGAACAACAGATCCAGCGCCCGGGCCGCGACCGGATTGACTTCGTAATCTTCGGCCGGCACCGAGAACATCATGTCGAGATAGCGCTCGGAGTAGTTCAGCGAGTTGCGCGGATAGGCGCTGGGCCAGCCCATGTAGTGGCGATAGGCAGCCGCCGCAATCGTTGGCATCTTGGCGATCAGGCGCTTGGCAGCCAGGTCTCGCTGCTCCGGATCGCTGGCGTCGAGCTTGTCGTGATAGAACGCCGCCATCGAGCCCACCACGCCGGAGAGAATGGCCATCGGATGGGCGTTGTAGTGGAAGCCCGAAATGAAGCTGTTGAGCTTCTCGTGGACCATCGTGTGATAGGTGATGTCGCGCTCGAAAGTGGCGAACTGATCGCTGGTCGGCAGCTCGCCGTAGAGCAGCAGATAGGACACCTCCAGGAAGCTCGAATGCTCGGCAAGCTGCTCGATCGGGTAGCCCCGGTAGCGCAGGATGCCGGCGTCCCCGTCGATATAGGTGATATCGCTCTGACAGTTGGCGGTTGCGCCATAACCCGGGTCATAGGTGAAGTAGCCCAACTCGGAATGCAGCCGACTGATATCGAGCGTCGGGTCGCCTTCAGTACCGGCAACCACCGGCAGGTCAAGGGTTTTTCCTGATTCGGGGTCAGTCAGAGTGAGTTTGCGTTCAGACACCTGGGCTCTCCTTGGTAGACGTGGACGGGAAAACGCGGACGGGAAACCCGGACAACGTACGCCAGCGCAGTACCGCAGCGTACGGAGCAGAGTAGTATCGCATATTGCCAAACCGGCTTCCATAACGTGGCTGACAACTGGCACCTCATCGGCAACGATTTGCGTATTGACCGCTCTCGGGCCGACGGGTATCGTGACAAACCTCGCTTATTGGATACATAAATGTCGCGGGAGTCTGGAGTGGTGAAAAGTCTTCGATCCATCCTCGTATCGGCGGCCGTGCTGGGGTCATTGACGTTCGCTGCGCCCGTGTCGGCGGCGGTGATCAATGGTGATACCAGCGGCAACTGGTACAACGCCGAGCAACCGGGTCACGGGCTGCAGCTAGAAGTCCTCGACCTCAGTCGTGGGCTATTGGCCTGGTACACCTTCGATCAGGCCGGTGAGCCATTGTGGCTGTTCGGCACCGGCGAGATCGAGGGCGACACGCTGCACGCCGAACTGAGCCGTTTCTCCGGCACGGCGTTTCCTCCGGACTTCAACAGCTCCAGCGTGAAGGGTACAACCTGGGGCCAGGTGACCTTCCAGCTCGGCAGTTGCGAAAGCGCGACGCTTTCCTATGAACCGATCGATCCGGCCTATCAGTCCGGAAAGATCGCGCTCAGCCGGCTGACGCGCATTGACGGTGCCCATTGCGCACAGGCAGCGGGCTGGGAACAACAGCGGCGCTGGCAACCCAGCGAGTCATCGCCGGGTTTCGAAGCCGCATTTTTTGATTACCCGGACGGCGAAGAAACGTTCTACAAACTGGCGTCGGGATATGCTGCACTGCCCGAACCCTGGCAAGAGCTGTCGGGTATGCGCATCAGCGGCGACAACCGCTCCGATGATCTGATGATGCTGCTGATGCGGCCCGTTGACGGTCTGGAGCCCGACACGCGCTATGAACTCGAGCTGGAAATGCAGTTTGCCACCAGCGTACCTGACAACTGTTCCGGGGCCGGCGGCTCGCCGGGCGAATCGGTCTACATGCGCCTGGGTGCGGCCACCGAAAAACCCGGCCATGTCCTGGTGGACGGCTTCCGCCGGCCGGCGCTGGATCTCGGGCAGCAGGCAAAGCCGGGCAAGCGCGCCCTGAGCGCCGGCGATATGGCCAATGGAGCGGATGAATCGTACTGCAGCGCTGACCATCGACCGTGGCGGCTCAAGCGCGTCTCGACCGCCGGCCAGGCCTTTGCCGTCCGCAGCGACGCGACCGGGAGAATCTGGGTCTATGGCCTGAGCGACTCCGCCTTCGAGTCGGGCACCACCTGGTATCTGACCGAGTTCGTCGTTCGGCTGCGCGAAGCGGGCTAACCGGCCGCAGCGCCCGGCAACCGCACGACTGCGGCCATGCTCAGGCGTCGAGATCGGGGATCAGCCGGCTTTCGTACCAGGCAATGTGGTCGCGGAGGCGGAGCTTTCGCTTTTTCAGCCGGCGCAGCTGAAGCTGGTCGAAGGCGGGATCGTCGGCCATGCGCTCGATCGCCTGATCGAGGTCGCGGTGCTCTTCACGAAGCTGGTGCAGTCGGCGTGTGAGTTCGGCGGCGTCATCGATCATGGCGCCGCGCTCGGGGAGGAGAGCTCCGGCAACCGGGCCACACTCAACGCTTGAGCGAACGGCGCAGGCGCTCCAGGGCGGCAAGCTGCGCAACCGCTTCGGCCAGCTGGGCCTGGGCCTCGGCCACTTCCATGCCGGCCTGACGATCGGAGAGTGCTTTCTCGGCGTCTTCCTTGGCCTTCAGCGCCGCGGCCTCGTCAAGATCGCCAGCCCGCGAGGCCGTGTCTGACAGGACCGTGACCACGTGCGGCTGCACTTCCAGCAGCCCCCCGGAAATGTAATAGAACTCTTCCCCGCCCTCGGGCAGCATGACGCGAACCTGACCCGGCTTCAGCCGCGTGAGCAGCGGCGCATGCCGCGGCGCAATGCCCAGCTCGCCTTCCTCGCCAGTGACCACGACCATGCTGGCTGAACCCGAGAAGATCTCGGCTTCAGCGCTGACGATATCGCAATGAATTGTTGATGCCATTCCTTAAGCTACTCCGAAGCTGCGTATTGTGCCCGGGACCCTGGCCGTGAAGCGAGGGCCGAGGCGGTGAGCGCCATTACGCCGCTTTCTCTGCCATCTTCTCGCCCTTCTCCACGGCCTCTTCGATGGTGCCGACCATGTAGAAGGCCTGCTCGGGCAGGTGATCGTATTCGCCTTCACAAATGCCCTTGAAGCCGCGAATGGTGTCCTGCAGCGAAACGTAGACGCCCGGGGAGCCGGTAAACACTTCAGCCACGAAGAACGGCTGCGAGAAGAAGCGCTCGACCTTGCGCGCGCGCGCAACCGTCAGCTTGTCCTCTTCGCTGAGCTCGTCCATGCCGAGAATGGCGATGATGTCCTTGAGCTCCTTGTAGCGCTGCAGCGTGCCCTGCACCTGACGGGCCACGTCGTAGTGCTCCTGGCCGACCACCAGCGGGTCGAGCTGGCGCGAAGTCGAGTCGAGCGGGTCAACGGCCGGATAGATGCCCAGCTCGGCGATCTGGCGCGAGAGCACAACGGTGGCGTCGAGGTGAGCAAAGGTTGTGGCCGGCGACGGGTCGGTGAGGTCGTCGGCGGGGACGTAAACGGCCTGAATCGAAGTGATCGAGCCGGTCTTGGTCGAGGTGATGCGCTCTTGGAGCACGCCCATTTCCTCAGCGAGCGTGGGCTGGTAACCCACGGCCGACGGCATGCGACCGAGCAGCGCCGAAACTTCGGTACCGGCCAGGGTGTAACGATAGATGTTGTCGATGAACATCAGCACGTCACGGCCTTCCTCACGGAAGTATTCGGCCATGGTCAGGCCGGTCAGGGCCACGCGCAGGCGGTTACCCGGCGGCTCGTTCATCTGGCCGTAGACCAGCGCCACCTTGTCGAGAACGTTGGAGTCCTTCATCTCGTGGTAGAAGTCGTTACCCTCGCGGGTACGCTCGCCGACACCGGCAAACACCGAGTAACCGGAGTGCTCGATGGCGATGTTGCGGATGAGCTCCATCATGTTGACCGTCTTGCCCACGCCGGCGCCGCCGAACAGGCCGACCTTGCCGCCCTTGGCAAACGGACAGACCAGGTCGATGACCTTGATGCCGGTCTCCAGCAGCTCGCTGCTGGCGGCCTGATCTTCGAAACTCGGGGCAGGGCGGTGAATCGGCCAGCGCTCTTCCTCACCGATTTCTCCGGCTTCATCCACCGGGTTGCCCATAACGTCCATGATCCGGCCCAGGGTCTTGGTACCGACCGGCACGCTGATGGGTGCGCCGGTGCTGGTCACCGGCCGGTGACGCATCAGGCCGTCGGTGGAACCCAGCGCAATGGTACGCACCACGCCATCGCCGAGCTGCTGCTGGACTTCCAGCATGATGTCGCTGTCGTCGACGGTCAGCGCATCGTAGACCTTGGGGACTTCACCGCGCGGAAATTCCACGTCCACGACGGCGCCGATAATCTGAACAATCTTTCCGGAACTCATGCTTCGACCTCAGTGTTTGTTGGGTCGGGACCTTTCGGGCCCCGCCGGGTTTTCAATTCGTTGCAGGCGACAGCGGCCGGTCAGACCGCGGCAGCGCCGCTGACAATCTCCGAGATTTCCTGGGTAATGGCAGCTTGGCGGGCCTTGTTATAGGCCAGCTGCAGGTCGTCTATCAGGTTGCTGGCATTGTCGGATGCACTCTTCATCGCCACCATCCGCGCCGCCTGCTCGCTGGCGACGTTCTCCAGGGCTGCGTGATAGACCAGCGATTCGACGTAGCGGGTCAGCACATCGTCGAGCAGCTGCTCGGCATCAGGTTCGTAGAGGTAGTCCCAGTACTGCAGCATGGGCTCCTCTTCGGTCGGCGGCAGCGGCAACAGCTGTTCGGACGTGATTTCCTGCGTCATGGTGTTGACGAAATGGTTGTAGCACAGGAACACGCGATCGATCTCGCCTTCCCGATAGCCGTCGAGAACCACTTTGATGGGTCCGATCAGATCTTCCAGGCGCGGCTGTTCTCCCAGGTCCTGTGTGGCGGCGGCCACATCTACTTTGACGTTGCGGAAGAACTGAGAGGCCTTGCGCCCGATCAGCACGGTGCTGACCTCGACGCCTTTTTGCTGCCACTCGTGGAAATCTCCCAGGAGCTTGCGAAACAGGTTGTTGTTCAGCCCGCCACACAGGCCGCGATCGCTCGCCATGATCACATAGGCCACCCGATTGACCTCTTCGGGCTCAACCGTGAATGGATGGCGATACTCCGGGTTCGCGTGCGCCAGATGGCCGATCACCTGGCGCATCATCCGGGCATAGGGCCGCGAGGCTTCCATGCGGTCAGTGGCCTTGCGGATCTTGCTGGCCGAGACCATCTCCAGCGCGCTGGTAACCTTGCGCGTGTTCTTGACGCTCTTGATCTGACCGACAATTTCTCTTGATCCGCTCATACGTCTCTCACATGTTGCTTGATTTCATGAAACTGCGCCTGTGGTGATGGGCATCCCCATCAGCCGAGTCTGCGCTCATCTGCTCGACCCGCAGGTTTCATCGCTGCGTCCCGCCACTGCTCGCGCTTACCAGCTACCGGTCTTCTTGAACTCATCCAGAGCCTTGGTCATCTCGCTCTGGAGCTCATCATTCCAGTCGCCGGACTCGTTGATCCTGTTGATCAGATCCTCATGGGTAGCGTTCATGTGGTCGCGCAACGCCAGCTCGAAGTCAGTGATTTTCTCCAGCGGGATGTCGTCAAGATAGCCTTCGTTGCCGGCAAACAGGCTGATCGCCATTTCTGCCACCGACAAGGGCGTGTACTGCGCCTGCTTCATCAGCTCGGTAATGCGCTGGCCGCGCTCGAGCTGCTTGCGGGTCGCCTCGTCAAGGTCAGAGGCAAACTGCGAGAACGCCGCAAGCTCACGGTACTGGGCCAGCGCCAGGCGAACGCCACCGCCAAGCTTCTTGATGATCTTGGTCTGCGCAGCACCACCCACCCGCGAGACCGAAAGGCCGGCGTTGATGGCCGGGCGGATGCCGGCGTTGAACAAGTCGGTTTCCAGAAAGATCTGGCCGTCGGTAATGGAAATGACGTTGGTAGGAACAAACGCGGACACGTCGCCGGCCTGAGTTTCGATGATCGGCAGCGCGGTCAGCGAACCGGTCTTGCCCTTGACCTTGCCGCCGGTCTTCTCTTCGACGAAGTCGGCGTTGACGCGCGAGGCGCGCTCGAGCAGGCGCGAGTGCAGGTAGAACACGTCACCCGGATAGGCTTCACGGCCCGGCGGGCGACGCAGCAGCAGCGACACCTGGCGGTAGGCCCAGGCCTGCTTGGTCAAGTCGTCGTAGACGATCAACGCGTCTTCGCCGCGGTCACGGAAGTATTCGCCCATGGCGCAGCCGGCGTAAGGCGCAATGTACTGCAGCGCCGCCGACTCGGAGGCGTTGGCGGCCACGACAATCGTGTGCTCCATCGCACCGTGCTCTTCGAGCTTGCGCACCACCGAGGCGACCGACGAGCTCTTCTGACCCACCGCCACGTAAATGCACTTGATACCGGTGCCCTTCTGGTTGATGATCGCGTCGATCGCCACCGCGGTCTTGCCGGTCTGACGGTCGCCGATGATCAGCTCGCGCTGACCGCGGCCGACCGGCACCATGGCGTCGATCGACTTCAGGCCGGTCTGTACCGGCTGGTCGACGCCCTGGCGGGTAATCACACCCGGCGCGATCTTCTCGATCGGCTCGGTGGTTTCCGCCTCGATGGGGCCGTTGCCGTCGATCGGGCTGCCCAGCGAGTCGACCACCCGACCCAGCAGCGCGTCACCCACCGGCACCTCCAGAATGCGGCCCGTGCAGCGCACGGTGTCGCCTTCCTTGATGTGGGTGTAATCGCCCATGACCACCGCACCGACGGAATCGCGCTCGAGGTTGAGCGCCAGGCCGTAGGTGTCGCCGGGGAATTCAATCATCTCCCCCTGCATGGCATCGGCCAGGCCGTGGAGACGACAGATGCCGTCGGAGACGCTCACCACCGTGCCTTCGGTGCGCGCTTCAGAAGAGATTTCGAACTGCTCGACGCGCTTGCGGATCAGTTCGGAAATTTCAGTCGGGTTGAGGGTCTGCTGCATTTTTGCAATCCTTGAACATTCGATTCATTGCGGTCGCCGACCCAGTACCTGTCGCGACCGATTCACTTAAGCGTTGATTCGCCGGCCCAGCTGCTCGAGGCGCCCGCGTACGCTGCCGTCGATCACCTTGTCGCCGGCGCGGATCACGGCGCCGCCGATCAGCGACTCGTCGACTTCGACATGCACGTCGACCTCGCGCTCGAAGCGCGCTTTCAGGCGCTCGGCCAGCGCAGCGGTTTCCTGGTCATCCATCGGCCTGGCGGAGTACACCTCCACCCGGATGCGCTGTTCGGCCTCACGGCGATACTGCTCGTACTGAGCAGCCATCTCCGGCAGAAGCTCCAGGCGCCCGTTGGTGATCACCATCTTCATGAAGTTGATGAACTGCTCGTCGAAGCGCTTGCCGCCAATATCGGCAAACAGCTCAAGCAGCCGATCGCCACCCACGCGCGGATCTCCGGAGAGATAGTGCAATTCTTCGGTGGCGGCAATTTCGGCTGCCAGCTCGAGCGCCTCGCTCCAGCGCGGCAACGTTTCAGCATTGCGCGCCGCCTCGAAGGCGGCACGTGCGTAAGGTCGGGCAAGCGTGGTCCGATTGAGCATGGCCTAGAGCTCCGCGGCCAGCTTGTCGAGCATTTCGTGATGGCGCTTGTCGTCGATCTCGGACTCGATCACCCGGGCCGCCCCGGTAATGGCAAGCTCGGCGACGCGTTCACGCAGTGCTTCGCGGGCCTGGTTGGTAGCCTGGCGGATTTCCGCTTCGGCCATCTGCACCTGGCGATCGCGTTCGCTGATGGCCTCCTCCTTGGCCTGCTCGACAACCTGGTTGCCGCGCTGGCTTGCCTGCTCGATGATTTCGCCAGCCTTGCGACGGGCTTCGCGAATGATGTCCTCGGCTTCGGAGTTGGCCTTTTCCAGCGCCTGCTCGGCCTCTTCGGAGTGGGCCAGACCCTCGGCGATCTTGCGGCGACGCTCTTCCATCGCCCGGATCACGTGCGGCCAGATGAATTTCATCATCACCCACACCAGCACCAGGAAGGTCGTTGCCTCACCGATCAGGGTCAGTGGCGAGATATCCATAGCATTTCCCTGCTAGTTCACGGTTGGATTCAGGTAGACGAACACGTTCGTCGATCAGCTGCCGAGGGCTGCCAGCAGCGGGTTGGCGAACAGCAGCAGAGCAGCAAAGGCCACACCGATGATCGACAGGGCGTCGAGCAGGCCGGCAATGATGAACATACGGACCTGAAGCATGTTGGCCAGTTCCGGCTGGCGGCTGGCGCCTTCGAGAAACTTGCCGCCGAGCAGGCCGAAACCGATGCCGGTGCCGAGCGCGGCAAAGGCGAAGATCAGACCCACGGCAATGGCGGTGTTGGCCTGGACTTGTGCGATCAATTCCACTACTTCCACTTTTTCTCTCCTGGTGGTTTGCTACTTGAGCTTGGTTTAAGGGTTGAGCGAATCAGTGCTCTTCATACGCCAGCGACAGATACACGATCGTGAGCGTCATGAAGATAAAGGCCTGCAGCGGCACCACCAGAATGTGGAACACCGCCCAGGCGCCGCCGGGCAGGAACTGGACATACCACGGCAGCATGGCAATCAGGATGAAGATCAGCTCGGCAGCGTAGAGGTTGCCGAACAGTCGCAGCGCCAGCGACACGGGCTTGGCCAGCGTCTCGACAATATTGAGCAGCAGGTTGGCCGGCCACAAGAGCGGGTTCTTGCCGAAGGGCTGAAACAGAAGCTCCTTGCCGTAACCGGTGAAGCCCTTGCCCTTGACGCTGTAGACCAGAATCAAGACCAGCACCGACAGCGACAGCGCAAACGGTGCGTTGACGTCGGCCGACGGCACGGCGCGCAGGTATTCGATGCCGAAAAGCTTGTAGGCCAGCAGGCCGGGGTAATCGACCGGAATCAGATCGAGCACGTTCCACAAAAACACCCAGAAAAAGACCGTCAGCGCCAGCGGGGCGACGAACTCACGCGGGCCATGAAAGCTTTCCTTGACCGAGTTGTCGATGAAGTCGACCAGCACCTCGACGAAATTCTGCAGCTTGCCGGGCACACCGGAGGTGGCACGTCGGGCACCCAGCCACATGATCAGCAGCATCACGCCGCCGGTCAGGAGGGAAAACAGGATGGTGTCGATGTGAAGCGACCACAGGCCTTCGCCCACCGTCAGGTGCACAAGGTGATGCGAGACATATTCGGTCGGGGAAGAACCGGCTGCTGCGACTGCGAAACTCACGATCGGATCGTCCTTGCTCTCAATTCATTCACGAAGCCGCGCGCCCGAGGCGCAACAGCGCAAACCAATAGGCCAGCACCGTGGCCACGTACCCTGTCAGCACCGGCAGAAAAAAACCGGCGAACCACTTGGCGACGATGACAAACAACACCACCGCCAGGGCCAGCTTCAGCGCCATGGCGCGGTAGAAGGCCAGCATCACCTGCGACGGCTCGGCATCGCCCGCAACCGCGCCGGCGCGCAGCGCACTGACAGCCGTCAGCACCGCGCCACCACCGCCGCCAGCCAGCACGGCCAGCCCTTGCGAGCCGCCGGCGAACGCGCCATAGACAAGCGCAACCAGCACGCTGAGTGCCGCCTGCAGGCGAAGCAGCCAGACCACGGTGTGAGCGAACCTCTCCTGCACCTGCTTGGCCCCTGCAACATCCTGCGTTCATGCCGACGCCGCGATACCCGCCACGGTCGACAAAAATGCCACCGTCGACGCTTGAGCATCATCGGTGGCCACAAATCTCCGCAATTATAGCAGGCTCTGAAACCGAGCGGCAAGCCGATTACCGCCCACTGTCAACCCAAAGTAGAAATACCCCAAAAACGGGGCCCGAAGGCCCCGCCTGTCTCTGAGGGTCCGACGAAACTCCGGCCGCCGGCGTCAGCTCGACAGCGTGATGATGCTGTCGGCGTAAAGATCGCCGTTGCCGAAAAGATCGGCATCGACTTGCCCTTCGACGCTTACCAGATCACCCGGCTCCAGCTGCTGAAAACCGTCGTCATCCAACGGATCGTATGCCATCTGGACGGTGTACACCGTCAGCTCCTGGGCACCGGTATCGATAGTGAACGACTCGGCCGCAGGCGAGACACTTTCAACATGGCCAATGTAGGTCAGGTCACCGAACTCCGCCGAGGTGTCGAGCACCCAGTCGCCGAGCTCTTCCTCGTCCGCGCTACTGGCATAGAAGAACGTGTCCAGACCTTCAACATGAACGCTGCTGGCCTCGATACGGCTGTCCTGGTAGAGGCCGTCGTCGACTTCGCCGTAGACGGTGACTTCATCGCCTTCGGCCAGCGGCCAGGCATCGCCGTAACTGTCCCAGTCGTCCATTTCGACGGTGATCTCGCCTTCACCGTAGTCGAGCATGAAGCGATCGGATTGTACCGACTCGACTTCGCCGGTCAGGCTGATCCAGCTGTCATCGGCCATCGCTTCGGGTTGCTCGGCAACTACGGAGGCCGACATCAGGATCGCGGCAATCGAGCTTGCAAGAATAGTCTTGTGATATTTCATGACCAACTCCTTGTCTCTATGCGTTCATTCGCTGGGGCAAGGACGGTCGCGAATAGTTTCAGTGCATATCACACCCGGTTCTGAGCGGTATTGATCGCTCGATGAACGGCAGCTCGAGCCATTAACCCGACATCAAAGCAGGTCGCATTGATGCCGGGTCAATTTCGCCGGAAGCGCTCCAGCAAGCCGTCGAGTTCGTCGAGGCTGGTGTAGCGGATGGTGAGCTGGCCCTTGCCGGAGGCCGAGTGGCGCAGGCTGACCGGGGCGCACAGGGTTTCGGTCAGTTCCTGCTCGAGGCGTTCGATGTCGGCGGACTTGCGCTCGGGCTTCGATTTCTTCGACCCGGTGCCGCCGTCGCGCAGGCGGCGCACCAAAGCCTCGGTCTGGCGCACCGACAGGTGTTTGTCGACCACCTCGCCGGCGGCACGGATCTGATCGGGACGCTCCAGGGCCAGCAGCGCGCGCGCATGGCCCATGTCAAGCTGCCTGCGATCGACCAGCTCGCGCACTTCCGGTGCCAGCTCCATGAGCCGGAGCAGGTTGGTCACCGAAGTGCGCGACCGCCCGACGCTGCGCGCGGCCTGTTCGTGGGTCAGGCCGAACTCCTCGATCAGGCGCCTGAGCGCGACGGCCTCTTCAAGCGGGTTGAGATCCTCGCGCTGGATGTTTTCGATCAGCGCCAGCGCCAGGGTGGCCTCGTCGGCGATCTCGCGCACCAGCGCCGGAATGGTTTCCATGCCCGCCATCTGACAGGCGCGCCAGCGGCGCTCGCCGGCGATCAGCTCGTAGCGGCCGGGCCTCGCCAGGGGGCGAACCACCACCGGCTGCACCAGGCCCTGCTCCCGGATGGAGTCGGAGAGCTCCTGCAGCCGATCGGGATCCATCGCCGATCGGGGCTGATAGCGGCCGGGCTCGATGACGTCGAGCGGCAGCTCTTTCAAGCCGGTCAGCTCGCCGTCGGGGCTGGCCTGCTCGGCCGCCGCACGGGTCTTGCCGAGCAGGGCGTCGAGGTTGCGGCCCAGGGGTTTTTTCTTGCGTGAAGCGGCCATCAGCGTGTTGTCCTACATGCGTTGTTCTTCAGCAGCCGCACCCGACGCCGTTGCTGACGGCGCGCGGGCGGCCACACCCATGCGCCGCAGATATTCCCCGGCCAGACCCAGATAAGCCACGGCACCGCGGGAGTCGCGGTCGTAATGGATGACCGACTGACCATAGCTGGGCGCCTCGGCCACGCGCACGTTGCGCGGCACAACGGTCGCATAGAGCTTGTCGCCGAAATGCTCGGCGAGCTGGCGCGAAACCGCACCGGAGAGATTGTTGCGCACATCGAACATGGTGCGCACCAGGCCTTCGATTTCGAGCTCGGGATTGACCGAGCCCTGGATCTGCTCGATGGTGTTGAGCAGCGCACTGAGCCCCTCCAGGGCGTAGTACTCGCACTGCATCGGAATCAGCACCGAATCGGCGGCGGTCAGGGCATTGAGCGTGAGCACGTTCAGCGACGGCGGGCAATCGATGATGATGTGGTGGTAGCGCGAGGCGGCATTGGCCAGGGCCTCACGCAATACCGTTGCACGGTCGTCTTCGTCCATCAACGCCACCTCGGCGGCCGTCAGGTCGCCGTTGGCCGGCACCAGGTCGAAACCCATCGCCTCGGCCGGCAGCGCCGCCTCGCTGATCGCGCATTCGCCCAGGAGCACCTCGCAGAGGGTGTCCTGGCCCTCGGCCAGCTCGATGCCGGAACCGGTGGTGGCATTGCCCTGCGGGTCACTGTCGATGAGCAGCACGCGGCGCTCGAGCTCGGCAAGCCCGGCGGCAAGGTTGAGCGCTGTCGTGGTCTTGCCCACGCCGCCCTTCTGGTTGGTTACGGCCACGATTCGGGCTCGTCGCTGGGTCATGGCTTCCTCAGAATGGCCAGGCTGCGGGCGCCGTCCGCACCGGGCACGTTCAGTTCGATCATCTCGACATTGTACGCATCCGCCACTGCGGCGCGCTCGTCTTCTTCGAGCCGGCCCTTCATGGCCAGCAGGGTTGCGCCGCCGGCGAGCAGGTGGCCCAGCTGCCGCACCTGGCGCGGCAGCGGCGCCAGCGCGCGCGTGACCACCTGATCGGGCAGGCTTTCAGGCGCAAAGGCCTCCAGCCGCGACTGGATCGGCTCGATATTGTCCAGACCGAGCTCACGACGCACCTGGCGCAGAAAGCGCACCTTCTTGCCGTTGCTGTCGACCAGCACGAAATGCCGCTCCGGACAGGCAATGGCCAGCACCACACCGGGCAAACCAGCGCCCGTGCCGGCATCGACGATATCGTCGCCGTCAATCCAGGGCAGGATGCTCAGGCTGTCGACAAGGTGGCGGTCGACCATCGTCAGCGGCGCGGCGGCCGCGGTGAGATTATAGGCGCGATTCCAGCGCGAGAGCAGGGCCAGGTAGTCCAGCAGAGCGTCCCTGCGGCGCTCGTCGAGCGTCAAACCCAGTTCCGCCAGGCGGGCATCCAGCCGGGCACGCAGCGCGGCGGTGTTCACGGCCGGGCCCGCCCCCGGGCTGTTTTCGCAGCCTCATCCCGGGCTCTTGTCCGAGCATCTTCGTCAGCCTGCTCACCCGGCACGGGCAGCGGCGGCAGGTCACGATGGTGGTGACAGGCCACCTGATTGCCGTCGTCGAGCGTTTCCAGCGCCGGCACCTGGTCAGCACACAGCTGGGTGGCAAACGGGCAGCGTGTGCGAAAAACACAGCCCGACGGCGGGTCCAGCGGTGAGGGCATGTCGCCCTTGAGCGAGTGCCGGGCGCGCTTGCGTTCGCGCACGGGATCCGGAATCGGCACCGACTCGATCAGCGCCCGCGTGTAAGGATGGCGCGGCTGGCGGTAGATGCTGTTGCGGTCGGCCAGCTCCATCACCTTGCCCATGTACATCACCAGGACCCGGTCGGAGACGTGGCGCACGATCGACAGATCGTGGGCAATGAAGATCAGCGAAAGCTGCAGCTTTTTCTGCAGATCCTGCAGCAGGTTGACGATCTGGGCCTGAACGGACACGTCCAGCGCACTGACCGGCTCGTCGCACACGACCAGGCGCGGGTTGACCACCAGGGCACGGGCAATGCCAACGCGCTGACACTGGCCGCCGGAGAACTCGTGCGGGTAGCGATTGATCTGATTTGGCTGCAGGCCCACCAGGGTAAGAATGCCGATGACGCGCTCGCGGATCTGCAGCCGCGACATCGACGGGAAGAAATTTCTCAGCGGTTCGGCAATGATGTCGCCGACGGTCATGCGCGGGTCCAGCGAGCCCTGGGGGTCCTGAAAGATGAGCTGGATCTCGCGGCGCTTGCGGCGCAGCGTCTCCTCGTCGGCCTGCGCCAGATCCTCACCCAGCCACAGAATCTCTCCACGCCGGGGCCGCTGCAGGCCCAGCAGCGCACGCGCAAGCGTGGACTTGCCGCAGCCCGACTCGCCGACAATGCCCAGGGTCTCGGCGCGATGAACGTCAAAGCTCACGCCATCGACCGCGCGAATGATGCGGTATTCGTGCCGCAACAGCGTGCCGGTATCCACCCGGAAGCTCACCTCCAGATCACGCACCTGCAGCACCGGCTTTTGCATCATCCGGCCTCCTTTTCAGGCGGCAGGGCATCGAGATGGCAGCGCTTGAAGCGACCCGCACCGAGGTCCTCGAACGCGGGCATGCTGCGGCACTTGTCCCAGGCCCAGGCGCAGCGATCACGAAACGGACAGCCCACGGGCACCTCCAACGGATTGGGCGGGTTGCCGGGAATGGCGTGGAGAATGCCCGAGCCTTGCCGATCCAGGCGCGGTACCGAAGCCAGCAGGTCGGCGGTGTAGGGATGCTGCGGGTCGGCGTAGAGCGCCTCGACGCCGGCCAGCTCCATCTCCTTGCCGGCGTACAGCACCAGCACCCGATCGCACAGGCCGGCGACCACGCCCAGGTCATGGGTGATCAGCAGAATGGCCGTCGACGACTGCTCGGAGAGCTCGCCCATGAGCGAGTTGATCTGCGACTGCACGGTCACATCCAGCGCCGTCGTCGGCTCGTCGGCAATCAGCACGTCCGGCTGGCAGAGCAGGCCCATGGCAATCATCACGCGCTGGCACATGCCGCCCGACAGCTCGTGCGGAAACTGCCGCATGCGCTGCTCGGGATCGCTGAGCTGCACCAGGCGCAGCATCTCGATGGCGCGCTCGCGAGCGGGCTTTTTCTTGAGGTTGCGATGGTGCGTCAGCACCTCCACGAGCTGGTCGCCCACGGTGAGATAGGGGTTGAGCGAGCTGACCGGATCCTGGAAGATCATCGAGATGCTCGAACCACGCACGCGGGTCAGCTCCGACAGCGACATCCCCAGCAGCTCCTGGCCGCGAAACTTCACCGAGCCACTGGCCCGGCCGTTTTCGGCCAGCAAGCCCATCAGCGCCAGCGCCGTCTGCGTCTTGCCCGAGCCCGACTCACCCACCAGCCCCAGCGTTTCGCCAGGCTCGAGGTCAAAACTGATCCCGTTGACGGCGTGAACAACGCCCTCGGGAGTGTCGAAAGAGACGGTCAGGTCTCTGACTTCAAGCAAGGCCATTCGACATCCCTTCGGCACGAAATCTCAAATTCGAAGCACCCAAACCGAAACAAGTCCCAACCTCCAGAAAGACAGACCCCGAACCAGCCCGTTGCGAATTTCGTGCTTCGTGTTTCCGGCTTCCTCCGGATGTCGACTGTCGAATTTCGCACTTTTTCATAGCCTGTCCTTCGGGTCGAGCGCATCCCTCAAACCGTCGCCGAGAAAATTGAAGGCGAACAGGGTCACGGCCAGAAAACCGGCCGGATAGAGCAGCGACCAGGGCGCAACCTCCATTTCCTGCGCGCCCTCGTTGACCAGCGCGCCCCATGAGGTCAGCGGCTCCTGCACGCCCAGGCCGAGGAAGCTCAGAAAACTTTCAACCAGAATAACCTGCGGAATCGTCAGGGTCACATAAACGATCACCACGCCGAGCAGATTGGGGACGATGTGGCGGCGAATGACCTGCCACTCGGTGGCACCGCAGGCGCGCGCGGCCTCGACAAAGTCCTTGTTCTTGAGGCTGAGCGTCTGTCCGCGGACGATACGCGCCATATCAAGCCAGTTGACCGCACCGATGGCAACGAAGATCAGAAAGATATTGCGGCCGAAGACCACCATCAGCAAGATCACGAAAAACATGAAGGGCATGGCGTAAACGGCATCGACAACGCGCATCATCACGTTGTCGGCACGACCGCCGACGTAGCCGGCAAAAGCACCCCAGGTCACGCCGATGGACAGCGACACCAGGGTGGCGACCAGGCCGACCAGCAGCGAAATACGCCCGCCGATCATGGTGCGCACGAACAGGTCGCGACCCAGCGCATCGGTGCCGAACACATGCCCCTCCTCCAGCGACGGTGCCGTGGAGTAATTGTCCCAGTCGGGAATCTCGTGGTCCCAGCTGGTGAGCATCGGTCCGAAAGTGACCAGCAGAACCATCAGCGCCAGGACGGCCAGCGCGGCCACCGCCGCACGATTGCGCAGCAGCCGCTGCCAGGCGTCGACATAGAGCGAGCGGCTCCTGACCTTGCGGGTATCAAGGGCCTGCTCGAAAGCGTCGCGGGCACCTTCACTCATGTCTCGGCCTCGCCCTCATCGTAGCGAATGCGGGGATCCAGAAAGGCATACACCAGGTCGACCAGGAAGTTGAGCAGAATGATGAGCACACCATAGAGGATCACCACGCCCATCACCAGCGTGTAATCGCGATTGAGCGCGCCCTGCACGAAATAGGAGCCAATGCCCGGGATGGTGAAGATGCGCTCGATCACCACCGAGCCGGTGAGAATCGTCGCAGCAGCCGGCCCGAGGTAGGAAATGACCGGCAGCAGCGCCGGCTTGAGGGCGTGACGCAGGATCACCCATTTTTCCGGCATGCCCTTGGCACGCACCGTGCGGATGTAGCTCGAGTGCAGCACCTCGATCATCGAGGCCCGGGTGATGCGGGCGATGTAGGCAATCATCGGCAGCGCCAGCGTGATGACCGGCAGCGCCATGCGATCGACACTGAAAGCCCAGCCGCCGGCCGGCAGCCAGCCAAGCACGATGGCAAACACCAGAATCAGCAGGGGCGCCATGACGAAGTTGGGAATCGAGATACCGACCATGGCAACACTCATCACCGCATAGTCGCTCGGCCGGTTCTGGCGCAGGGCCGCCCAGGCGCCGATGATCACGCCAATGGCCAGCGCCAGCAGCAGCGCCGCCGCACCCAGCGTGAACGACACCGGCGCGCCCTGGGCAATCAGGTCGTTGACCGTCCAGTCGCGGTAGTGGAACGACGGCCCCAGATCGCCGCGCGCAATCTGCCACAGATAGCGCGCGTACTGGAACACCAGCGGCTCGTCGAGATGATATTTCGCCGCCAGGTTGGCCTCGATATCGGACGGCAGCGCGCGCTCGGAATCAAACGGCCCGCCGGGAGCAATCCGAATCAGGAAAAAGGCGAAAGTGATCAGGAGGAAGAGCGTCGGGATGGCCGACCCGAGTCGCCGGAGAGAGTATTTCAACATCGCGCTGGCCTTCGGTCGGGATGACCAAACAACAAGCACCAATTAACAAACAATGGCCGAACACCAATGAACCACACCACCACTGCGGCCCGGTTGATGCCGGAATCAACCTCTCGTCTGGTCACTCGATCATTGGTCATGCGCGCACTCACGATTCCGTCTCCGCGCTTTCCTCGGCTGCCTCATTCGCCACTTCACTCCGCGCCTTCACCAAGTACATGTGGCGCGTCGGATGCTGATCCATGACGTTTTCCTTCCAGCCTTTCAGGCGCGGGTCGATGAGGCGCTTGGTGACGTAGTGGAACACGGGCAGGATGACCTGGTCGGCCAGGATCATGCGCTCGGCCTCGGCCATGAGATTGCGGCGGCTGGCCGGACTGCGCTCGGCGGCGATGCGCGCGAGCAGGCGATCGTAGCGTTCGTTGTCATACCCGGCGTCGTTGCGTCCGTGGCCGGAATGAAACAGCTCCAGAAAGGTGAACGCGTCCTGGTAATCGCCGATCCAGCCGGAACGGAAGGCCTCGGTGACCCGGCGCTGGGCGCGATTTTGCAGAAACACGCGGAACTCTTCGTTGATCAGGCGCGTGCGCACGCCCAGCACCTGCTTCCACATGGCCGCAATCGCCACGGCAAGCTTGCGATGATTCTCCGAAGTGTTGTAGCGAAGCTCCACTTCCAGCGGCCGGTTCTCGCTGTATCCGGCCCGGCGATACAGCCGCTTTGCCTCGGCCTCACGCTCTGCCTGGGTCATGTCGTCCCAGGGCGTTTGCGGCGGCCGATAATCAGGCAGGCCGGGCGGCACCAGGTTGAAGGTGGGAATCTCGCCGAACCGGCTGACCCGTTCGGTCAGGATTTCGCGGTCAACGGCGAGATTGAGCGCCTGCCTGAGCTGCAGATTGTCCTTGAAAGGCTCGCGGGTGAGGTTGAACGAAAAGAAATAGGTGCCGAACCACGGCGTCACCATCAACGCATCGGGCAGGTGGTCCTGCAACCACTGAAACTGGCTCGAGGGCACCTGATAGGTCCAGTGCAGGTCACCGGCACGAAAGCGGTTGAACTCGGTACTTTCATCCTCGAAAGGGTAGAAGACCACGCGCTCGACAATCACCTTGTCGGCGGCGCGATAGTGCGGATTCCTGATCAGCTCGATGCGGGAGCGGACGCGCCAGTCGTCGAGCATGAAAGCGCCGTTGGAGACGAGGTTGCCCGGGCGCACGTGGCGATCGCCGTGTTCAACGACGGCCGAACGATGAAGCGGATAGCTGGTGGGATGGGTCAACAGCCCCAAAAAGTAAGGCGTGGGGTCGGCGAGATCAACCTGAAAGGTCAAGTCGCTGAGCGCGGTCACGCCCAATTCCTCGGGCGGCAGCTCACCGGCAAGGATGGCCTCGGCGTTGACTATCGGCAGCAGCATGCGGCTGTAGGAGGCACCGGTGGCCGGATCAACCGCGCGCCGCCAGGACCAGACAAAATCGTGTGCAGTCACCGGCTCGCCGTTGCTCCACCGCCCCTCCGGGTCGAGAAAGAAGGTATAGGTCAGCCCGTCGCGGCTGATATCCCAGTGTCGAGCGGCGCCGGGAATGATGCGCCCATCGGGCGCCGTGGTGGTCAGACCTTCGAACAGATCGCGCAGGATGTTGCTCGCGGGCACGCCTTCGGCCAGGTGCGGGTCCAGGGTCTGGGGCTCGCCGCCGTTGCCACGATGGACGACCTGGGTCGGGGCCAGGATCTCGTCAAGCGGACGCCCGCTGTCGTCGAGCACCACCTCGACCGGGCGGGCCAGAGCCGGCGCCGCGCCGGGCGCATGCGCATCGCGCTCGCCGCAGGCGGCGAGCAGAAGCAGCAGACAAAGCAGCCACAGGCGCCTCACCGCAGCAACACCCGGCGCGCGGGATGTGCATTCATCGACCGGTCTTCAGATATGCGCATGTGCTGGTCCACCGGATGTCTGATGACATGGTAGTACACCGGCGCGACACAGCTGCGCTCGGAAGCGCCCCGCCGACCCGGGACATGGTCGCAACGGGCTCATGGCTGCGCAGGTCCCTGCCGCCGACGGGGGTTTGTGGACCTTGCACTCCTCGTCGACCGGGCGGCCTCATGCAGCCGGCGAACAAAAAAGGGATAATTGCATTTTCATTCTAGCCCGGTGTTACCTCCTTGAATCCCGATACCATCCTGACCGACAAGCGCCAGCTGACCGAGTGGCTGGAATCCGGCTGCAAACCGAAGGCCGCATGGGGCATCGGCACGGAACACGAGAAATTCGGTTTCTGCACAGACAGCCTCAAGCCGCTGCCCTACGACGGCGAGCGCTCGATTCGCGCCATGCTGGCAGGCCTGGCACGGGAATTCGACTGGCAGTCGGTGCACGAAGGCGAACATCTCGTCGCGCTGAAGAAAAACGACTACTCGATCACCCTGGAGCCCGGCGGACAACTCGAACTGTCGGGCGGCCTGCTCGATAATCTGCACCAGACCTGCAACGAGGTCAACACGCACCTGGCCCAGGTGCGCGCCGTGGCCGAACCGCTGGGCATCGGCTTTCTCGGCATGGGCTTCCACCCCACGGCCACGCGCGAGGACATCGAGTGGATGCCCAAGGAACGCTACGTGATCATGCGTAACTACATGCCCACGGTCGGCAGCCTGGGCCATGACATGATGAAGCGGACCTGCACCGTGCAGGTCAACCTCGACTTCTCCAGCGAGGCCGACATGGTGGCCAAGTTCCGCACCTCGCTGGCGCTGCAGCCGATCGCCACCGCGCTGTTCGCCGACTCGCCCTTCGTCGAAGGCCGCCCCAGCGGCTTTCTGAGCTACCGCGCGCACGTCTGGACGGACACCGATCCGGACCGCACGGGCACGCTGCCGTGGGTATTCGAGTCGGGCATGGGCTTCGAGCGCTATGTCGACTACATGCTCGATGTGCCCATGTATTTCGTCTCGCGCGGCGACCAGCTGATCAACTGTGCCGGGCAGAGCTTCCGCGATTTTCTCGACGGGCGGCTGCCGGCACTGCCGGGCGAACAGCCCCGGCTATCGGACTGGGAAGATCACCTCACCACGGCCTTCCCCGAGGTACGCCTGAAACGCTTCCTGGAAATGCGCGGCGCCGACGGCGGCCCGTGGCGGCGACTGTGTGCGCTGCCGGCCTTCTGGGTTGGCCTGCTCTACGATGCCGACAACCTGGCCGCCTGCCAGGACATGACCCGGGACTGGACCGCCGCCGAGCGCGAGCAGCTGCGACACGACGTTACGCGCATGGGCCTGGCGGCACAAATCGGCGGCCGAAGCGTTCTCGCGATTGCCCGGGAGCTGCTCGAGATGGCCCATGCCGGCCTGGCGCGGCGGCAACGGCTGAGCGGCACCGGCGAACACGAAGGCGGCTTTCTGGAGTCGCTGCAGAAAGTGGTCGAGCGCGGCACGACCCCCGCCGAAGTCAAGCTCGCCGCCTTCGAGAACGAGTGGGGCGGCGACCTCAGCCACCTGTTCAGGAACTACGCCTACTGACCGGCCTGCCGCGATCCTCTCCGAGCGGTAACGCTCAGTACGGCAGCGGCAGTTTCGGCTCCAGCGCCAACAGCCGGTCGCGGAACTCGCTGCGCACCTGGCCCAGTGCGGTCGCCTCATCAGCGCCGAAGCGCAGGATCAGGCGGCCGCTGTTGGCGTCCACGCGGGCCAGACCCCAGCGATCGGACCAGTCGGCGCGAATGCCGTCGAGGCGCGTGATCAGGGCGTCGCCAAAGTCGCTTTCGCGACCCATCCGCTCGATGAGGTCCAGCGACTGGTCACGCTCGATGTCAACCGCGATTTCGGGGCTGACGCGATACTGTGGCTGTTCGGCCAGCCGCTCTTCGAGGCTGCCCCCGTCGGCGGCCAGGATCTCGAGCAGGCGGGCGGCAGCGTAGACGGCGTCATCGAAGGGGTACCAGCGGTCGTTGATGAACACGTGACCGCGCATGTCGCCCCCCAGCGGCGCGCCTTCCTTGCGCAGCCGCTGTGCCACCGGCTGCTGGCCGCTGGCGGTCATCAACCCGCGTCCGCCGGCGCGCTCGATCACGCGCTGAAAATGCCCGGAAGCGCGCACATCGAAAACCACCGCCTCGCCCGGCCGCGTGGCCAGCACATCGGCTGCCAGCAGCATCAGCAGGCGATCGGGCCAGACGATTTCACCGCTGCGGGTGACCACGGCCAGGCGATCGGCATCGCCGTCGAAGGCAATGCCAAGCTCTGCCTGGAAGTTGCGAACACACAATCTCAGGTCTTCAAGGTCGTCGGGCGAGGAAGGGTCGGGCCGATGATTGGGGAAGGCGCCGTCGACATCGCAGTAGAGCGGGATCAGATCCGCACCGACGTCCTGCAGCAGCTTCGGCACCACGGCACCGCCGACGCCGTTGCCGCAGTCGACCACCACCTTGACCGGCCGCTCGAGCTGGACATCGGCGGTCAGGCGCGTGGCATAGCGCCCCAGAATGTCCTGCTGTTCGTAGCCGCCGTCACCACTGACAAAATCCTTTTGCGCCACCCGCCGCGCCAGCCGGGTCATGCCGTCGATGTCGATCAGGTCGCCGCCGATCATCGCGCGAAAGCCGTTGTAGCTGGGCGGATGATGAGAGGCGGTGACCATGACACCGCAACCCTCGGCCAGCTCGGTGGCGGCAAACCACAGCAACGGGGTCGGCACCGCGCCCACTTCAATGACATCGATACCGCTGTTGCGCAGCCCGCGAATGACCGCCGAAAGCATGACCGGACCGCTGAAGCGCCCGTCGCGGGCCACGGCCACGCGCTGAAAGCCGGCTTCGGAAATCAGACTGCCCAGCGCCTGGCCAATGTCGGTGGCGACTGCCGCCGTCAGATCTTCGTCAACCACGCCCAGAATATCGCTCGGGCGAAAGATGCCGGACGGCAGCGTGACCGGCTCTGTGGCGCTGGCCGCAGTAGCCCGGTCCTCCGGCGCCGTGGCCGGCGCGTCCACGGCTTCGGCGCGGCTCGATTCCGGCTGCTCCCCATTCGCCGCCGGGCTTTCTTGCGGCGGCAGCGGGCCTTCCCCTTCCAGGGCCAGATCCAGCCCTTCGCCGCTGGGCGGCTCCTGCATCGCCTCGTCGGGCTGGTCGCCGGGCTCCGGAGCGGGCGCATCGTCACGATCGCTGAAGGAAAAATCCAGGTCGAGCTCGGGCGGCGCTGCCTCGTCCGACGCGGCAGCCTCTGCGGCGGCGTCGGCATCCTGGCGCGCGCTCAGATCCTCATCATCGCCCTGGCCGTCGTCATCAAGCGCATCGGCAGCGTCTTCCGGGGTTGCTTCGGGCGCGGGAGTTTCGGCCTGCTCGGCGTCGATCTGGCGATAGATATCGTCGAGATTCGGCACGTCGTCAAAGTCATCGTCGGTGGCCCGCCCACGACCCTCCTGCGCGTCCAGCATCCACTCGGGCAGATCCCGGCCATCGGCATCATCGGAGTCGTGGCCAGCGCTCGGCGGGCGCTCGGTCCGGTCCCCCTGCGCAGGCGCCGAGGGCTCCGGCTCCCGACGGTCGCTGTCAGGCGTGGGCACGGCAGATTCGTCATCGACCGCCTCGTCGGCCGGCGCCGCGGCCGTGCGCCGCTGCAGCAGCAGCCCGCCGCCGATCAGCAGCAGCCCGAGCACCGCAATCGCGGCACCAGTAAGCGGCGAACCACCGCCGGCGCCATGGCCGGCGGTCCAATGCAGGCGCAGACCGCTGCCGGCAATGGTCGCCTGACCGTCGGGCACCCGTTCTGCCGGCAAGCTGCCGTTGCTGGCAATCAGCGCTTTGCCCTGCTGCAGCGCAAGCCAGCCGCCCGGCCCCGGCTGTGCGAGGCGACGGGTAATCACGCTGACCGGGCGCCGGATGAACAGATAGCCGGCCGGCGGATCCCCCGCAGCGGCATCTTCCGCCGGGATGGCGCGCGCAAAAGCGAGGTTCTCGTTGGCGGTGCCGGGGTAGTGAACCTCGGCCGGCGCCGCGCCTTCACGGCGGGCCTCGAGCAGCATCTGGATCACGCTGAAGTCGGGCTCGGGGTAGACCCCGATCTCGATATCCTCCACCCCCGGAGGAAATACGCGAACGTCGAGCAGATTGGTCACGCCAGCCGACTGCAGGGCGCGGCGCAGCTCCTGCACCTCAACGCTGCCGTCGAGCACGGCTCGGGCGCGGTCGCGGATGTCGGTCTGCGCCAATGCCGCGTTGACCTCGGTCAGGGCCGCACCGATTTCCTCGATGCTGCTGCGCGCGGCCTGATCCGTGGGGCTGGCATCTTCGGCCGACAGCGCGCCCCACAACAGCCACACCGCCAGCAGCAAGGCGACGGCGCCGACCGCCACAAGAACCTGCGGCAGAAACCCGCGCGCGCTGCCGGCAGTGAAAGATGACAGGGAAAGGGACATGATCAGCCGACTCCCGTGTGGCCGATGCCCCCTTCGGCGCGCTCGCTCACCGCGAAGGATTCGACAATATCGAGCTGCACCTGAACCACCGGCACCACCACCAGCTGGCAGATCCGCTGGCCCGGCTCGATGTGAATCGGCTGCCGGCCCCGATTCCAGCAGGAAATCTTGACCTCGCCCTGATAATCACTGTCGATCAGGCCGACCAGGTTGCCCAGCACCAGACCCTGCTTGTGGCCCAGCCCGGAGCGCGGCAGCAACACCGCGGCCAGGGCCGGGTCGGCCAGATGGATGGCCATTCCCGACGGCAGCAAGGCGGTGTCATCGGGCGCGAGCGTCATCGGCTGCTGCAGGCAGGCGCGCAGATCCATGCCGGCCGAGCCGCTGGTCGCGTACTCCGGCAGCGGCCACTCACCGCCCAGGCGTGGATCAAGAATCCTGACTTTCAGGTTTCTCATCGGATCGGTTTTCCCTCTCGAGCAATCGTTCGGCAATAATAGCAACCAGCTCGCGCGCAAGGTCTCCCTTGGCCTTGGGCGCCAGCGTCCAGTGACGATCGGCGCTGTAGACCTCGAGCGCATTCTCGTCGGTGTCGAACCCCAGATTCTTGCCCACGCGGTTGGCGGCAATCAGGTCGAGCCGCTTGGCCTCGAGCTTGCCGCGCGCCGCCGACTCGAGGTCGCGCGTTTCAGCGGCAAAACCGACCACGATTCGCGGCCGCTCACGATCCGGGCGGGCGGCCACGTCAAGCAGGATATCGGGGTTGGGAACCAGCTCCACCGTCATCGATTCATCCGCCTTCTTGATCTTGTCGCCCGCTTCGCTGGCCGGGCGATAATCGGCGACCGCGGCCACGCCGATATAACCGTCGGCGCCGGCGATGCGCTCCATCACCGCCTCATGCATCTGGCGGGCGGTGTCCACATCGCGACGCGCAACACCCGCCGGTGTCGCCAGCGGCACCGGGCCGGCCACCAGATCGACCTGCGCACCGGCCTCCACGAGCGCGCTGGCCACGGCAAAGCCCATGCGCCCCGACGAGCGATTGCCCAGAAAGCGGACCGGGTCCAGCGGTTCATGCGTCGGCCCGGCGGTCACTACAAAGCGCCGCCCGCGCAGGCGGCCAGCGCCGCCCGCCAGCGCGGCGACCAGCTCATCGGGCTCGAGCATGCGGCCCTGGCCCTGCTCGCCACAGGCCTGCGAGCCCGCACCGGGACCAAGAATGCGAAAACCCCGATCCTCGAGCACGGTACAGTTGGCGCGCACCGCTTTTGAATCCCACATCACCCGGTTCATCGCCGGGGCCAGCCAGACGCGCGCTTCGGTGGCCAGAAGAATGGTGGCCAGCAGATCATCGGCCAGGCCGGCGGCAAAGCGGGCCAGGGCGTGCGCCGTGGCCGGCGCCACCAGGATCTCGTCGGCCCAGCGGGCCAGTTCGATATGCCCCATGCCGGCCTCGGCCTCGGCATCGAGCAGGTCGGTACGCACCCGGTAGCCGCTGACCGCCTGCAGCGTCAGCGGCGTGATGAACGCCTCCGCGCCCGCGCTCATGACCACGCGCACCCGGGCGCCGGCATCGCGCAGGCGGCGCACCAGCTCTGGAGCCTTGTAGGCGGCAATCCCGCCGGTCACGCCGACCAGCAGCTTTTTTCCGTCAAGCGTACTCATGGACTTTCGAGGCGATTTCCTACGCACGTGAGAGACAAGGGCCGATACGCTGGATCAGTCCCGTCTCCCAGAATAACGGTTCTGGCCCGCAAGCTTAAGGGAAATCATGCGAATCGCCGACTGGCCCATGACCGAACGCCCACGTGAACGGCTGCTGGCCGGTGGGCCCGCGGGGCTCAGCGACGCCGAACTTCTTGCCATTCTCCTGCGTACCGGGGCGCGCGGCCGCTCGGCTCTGGATCTGGCGCGCGGCCTGCTCAACCGCTACGGCGGCCTGAGGGCACTGCTGGAAGCCGATGTCGATACCTTTTGCGACACCCCGGGGCTCGGCCCGGCCAAGTACGCGCAGCTGCAGGCCGCGCTGGAGCTGGCCCGCCGTCACCTGCGTGAAAATCTCGAACGCGGCCAGCCACTGACCAGCCCTCAGGCCACCCGGGAATTCCTGCGCGCGGCGCTGCGCGACCGGCCGCATGAGGTGTTCTGTGCACTGCATCTGGATACCCGTCACCGCGTGGTCGCCTTCGACGAGCTATTTGCCGGCACCATCGACGCGGCGCATGTGCACCCGCGCGTGGTCGTCGAAAAGGCGCTTGCGCGCCGGGCAGCGGCCCTGATCATCGCTCACAACCACCCCTCGGGCGTCGCCGAACCCAGCCAGGCCGATCTGGCGATCACCCGGCGGCTGCGCGACGCGCTGGCGCTGGTCGACATCCGCCTGCTCGACCACTTCATCGTCGGCGATGGCGAAGTGGTGTCGCTGGCCGAACGCGGCCTGGTCTGAGCCATGCCCACTTCGCCTGCTGGCGATGGCCAGCGCGGCGATCCAGTCGAAGACCTGCAGCTGGCTCGCTACGCGGCGGTGCGACGAACGGAGCAGTCCAGATCCGTGAGCAAGCCATCCTTGAGGCCGTAGATCAGACCGTGGACGGCAATCTCGTCACCGCGTGACCAGGCGCGCTGGATCACCGGCGTTTCAGCCGTCCGGCTGACGCTTTCGACCACGTTGAGCTCGGCCAGCCGATTGAGGCGCGCCTCGCCATCGCCCAGCGCATCGAGTTCGTCAGCCTTGTGGCGAGCCACGCGCCGAATCGGCTCGATCCAGTGATCGGCCAGGCCGTGGATCACGTCCTCGGTAGCGGCCCGGATGCCGGCACAGCCGTAGTGGCCGCAGATGACGATATTGCGAATACCCAGCGCGTCGACGGCGAACTCGAGGCAGGAAAGCAGATTGAGGTCGGTCGAATGGACCACGTTGGCGATATTGCGATGGACGAAGATCTTGCCGGGATCGCGGCCGGTGACGACGTTGGCCGGCACCCGCGAATCGGCGCAGCCGATCCAGAAATAGTCGGGCTTCTGAACGTCGGCCAGACGTTCGAAATAGTTCGGAGCCCCGCTCCGTATCGACTCCGCCCAGGCGGCGTTGCCGCGGATGAGATCGTCGGTCATGACTGCTGTCTGGCCCTGGATTCGGAATGGGTGGAAATTGTAGCGCGCAAGCGCGGGCGTCACCAGCTCGGGTTTCGCGCTGCGCCACGACCACGGCGTGATGGTCTTCTCGACCGGCGGGCGTTACCCGGCGCGGCACCATGAGATGCCCTGTGACCGCCGCCCGCGGTCGGGGCCTCAAGGCATTGCGGGGTGTGACCGTGGCCTGCGTAGATGCATGAAGCGAAGCACGCCACCAACGCCCCGCGCAATCTCCTGAACGCAAAAACGCCGGGCATGCCCGGCGTTTTCGAAGCGGCACCGCGAGGGGCGGAGCGCTTACTTGATCTTGGCTTCCTTGTACATCACGTGCTTGCGCACCACCGGATCGTACTTCTTCATCTCCAGCTTGTGCGGAGTGTTTCGCTTGTTCTTGTCGGTGGTGTAGAAGTGGCCGGTACCGGCACTGGAAACCATTCTGATCTTGTCACGCGCGCTGTTGGACATGCCTGAAGCTCCTTAAACGTGTTCGCCGCGGGCACGCAGGTCGGTAAGCACCTGGTCGATACCCTTCTTGTCGATAATGCGCAGCGCCTTCGAGGAGACCCGCAGCCGGACCCAGCGATTCTCGCTGGCGACCCAGAATCGGTGACGGTGCAGATTCGGCAGCGACCGCTTCTTGGTCTTGTTGTTGGCGTGGGAAACGTTATTGCCGACCAGCGGGCGCTTGCCGGTCACCTGACACACTCGGGACATGACGAATGTTCCTGAAATTTATTTGGTTGCAATCGAGCCGCACTTTATACCCCAGATTCGCCCGCAGATCAAGCGCCATCGGCGCTTTTTGCCCCGTCGGAGAGCAGCCGCCGCAGGTCGGCCGCAATTTCCTCCACGCCGAGGCGGTCGAGCAGCATCAGCCGGGGCTCACCGGCGGCGTCAAAGACGTAGATGGCCGAGCTGTGGCTGACGTCGTAGCTGCCGTCGGGCCGCTTGTCGTCGTAGCCAAAGGTGCCGCGGTAGCGGTGCATCAGCTCTCTGAGGTGCTTCGTGTCGCCGGTCAGGCCAAGCATGCGGTCGCTGAAGGCGCTGGTGTAGTCGGCAAGCTGCTGCGGGCCGTCGCGCTCGGGGTCGACGCTGATGAAGGCCAGCTGGAGCTCCTGCTGCAGCGGCTCGGGCAGGCGGCGCACGGCGGCAACCAGACGCGCCAGGGTGGCCGGGCAGATATCGGGGCAGTGGGTAAAACCGAAATAGATCGCCACCGGGCGACCGGCAAACACCGCTTCGGTAACGACCTCACCGGTTTCTGAGGTGAGCTCGAACTCCAGTTGCGGCATCAGGCCCTCGATCGATTTGCCGTTCCAGCTCCGATCGCTGCAGGCGGCAAGCATCAGCCCCACAGCCAAGATCAGCACAACGCGTCGAAGAGTCACTGCGAGGTCACCGGCACCACGGTAAAGCTCACCGTCCGCTCGGCCGGTTCGATGTCTTCGAATTCGAGCACGATCTCCACGGCTTCGCCGACCTCCAGCTCGGTGGTGGCGTCCATCAGCATCAGGTGCAGCCCGCGGGGCTCGAAGGCAACGCTTTCGCCGGAGCCAACGAGAACCCCGCCGTCCTGGTGCTCCATGCGCGCGCCGCCGTCGTCATCAACCACGGTGCGATGCATCATCACGTGACCGAAAGCCTCCGAAGAGGCCGACACCAGACGCACGGGCAGGTCGGTGTGATTGGCGATGCTGAAATAGCCGGCCATCGGCGCCCCGCCCGGCACCAGGCGCACGCGCGGGTTCTTGATTTCGATCGGCTCGGCCGGAGGCATGCCAGCCACCCACCAGATCGCGCCGCCCAGCAGCACAACAATGAGCAAGATCCCGGATAAGGCTTTCATTCTCTGTACTCCTCCTGTCAATTGGTCGATCAGGCCGGCGCCGCTTCAGCGCCTGCAGCGTATTGCCTTGCGTCGTCGTGCACCCAGAACCTGAGAACCACCAACGCGGCCACAACGCTCATCATCGCCGCCGGAATCCAGGTGACCAGGCCGCCAATATGCTGGTCGGTCATCGGATCCAGCGGCCAGGCCCGCCCGCATACGGCGTAGACATCGAACACATTGGTTTCGGCAAACGTGATGCTCGCGCCGATGATGATCTGGGGCACCATCACCGCGGCCAGCAGCAGCATGCGCGTACCGTAACCCAAGCGCGGAGTGATGCCGCGGCCGCCGCGCTCGAGCATCAGCCACCAGAACAGCAGCCCGTCGAGCGCCATCGACCAGTTCATGACCCAGTAGCGATTGCGGCTGAGCATGGCGTCGAAATGCAGCTCCGGCATCAGCCAGAAGGCGATCAGACCCACGAACAGGATGCTGGCAACCGCCGGCTGCTGCAGCACACGATACAGTGCCACATAAATCCAGCGCAGCCAGCGCCGGCGGGAAAACCACGCGCGCACCGGCGCGGGAATGCCGCGCGCGAGCACCGGCGCGGGCAGGGCCAGCGCAATCAAGAAAGGCGCCGTGTGGTGCAGCACCAGGTGCTGAATACGGTGAACAAAGAACATGTACTGCGACCAGTAGTCATAGCGCGTCTGGGTCACCAGATACATCAGCACCACGCCGACCACAAAGCCGATGATCGGCCAGTAGCCCGGCAATTCGCTCGCCGGCGTGTTGCGCAGGCCGTTGAAATACAGCAGCAATGCGCCCCAGACGCTGATCTGGACCAGCCAGCTGAACTCCCAGGGAACGAAAAAAGCGAAGAATTCGGACACCACAACCGGACCGCGTGAGCAGGCCGGTATTCTAAGCCATGCCGAACGGGCGGTATCCTGTGAGCTGCACACCTTCATGGCGCACGAGGAACCGAGCATGCGAAACAGACAACAAACGGCAAGGATTCTGGGCTGGGCCGGCGTGCTGCCCTTTGCCGCCTGGACCCTGGTGGCATGGACCGGGGCGCCGGAGTGGCTGGTCGAACTGCTGATTGGCTACGGCGTGCTGATCCTGGCTTTCATGGGCGGCACGCTGTGGTCGGCCGCGCTCGACAAACCGCAGGAGCCCGAAGCGCCGCTGATTGCCAGCATCGTGCTGGTGCTGGCCGCGCTGCCGGCCTTTCTGCTGCCGGCCATTTCCGCTGCCGTGCTGCTGGCCGTGCTGTTTGCGCTGCACTGGACGGCCGAGTACCTGTGGGTACGAAAGGCCCAGCCCGGCTGGTACCGACGCATGCGGGCAGGCAACAGCGCGGCCGTCGTGGCGCTGCTTGTTGTGGCGGTACTGATCGAACTGGGCCGCTGAAAAACACCGCTGTACTTCGGCTCCGGAGCAAGCCCGGAGCCGAAGTGCGGTGAGCCGGCTGGCCCTACTGACCCAGCTCGGTAGGCAGCGCTGGAGCCTCCCGGGAGATATCGTCGGAATAGCCTTCGAGCATCGTCATGATCTGCTCGATGGCTGCCTGCAGCTGGCTGTCGCGGCCGTTGTTGGTCGCCACCGGATCGAGCGCAACTTCGATGTCCGGAGCCACGCCTTCGTTTTCCACTGCCCACTCGTTGTCGGCATTGGCGAAACGGAAGTGCGGCACGGTCATGGTGCCGCCGTCGACGAAACCCGGGTTGGCGAAGATGCCGATCAGCCCGCCCCAGGTGCGCTTGCCCAGCAGCGGGCCGATACCCAGCTCGCGGAAGGCGTAGGGCAGGTAGTCGCCGCCGGAGCCGGCATCCTGGTCGATCATCATCAGCTTCGGCCCGTGCAGGCTGCCGAAGGGCGTGCGCGAAATCTCGCCATGACGATAGACCCAGTTGGACAGATGCGGGCGCGAGAGCACCTCGACGATATAGTCGGCCGCCTGACCGCCACCGTTGCCGCGCTCGTCGATGATGATCGCCTCGCGGTCGAGCTGAGCGTAGAACATGCGGTTGAAGAAGGTATAGCCGGCACCGGCGGTATTGGGCAGATAGACATAGCCCACCCGCCCGTCGCTGGCCTCATCGACGCGCTTGCGGTTGGCCTCCACCCAGGCCCACAGGCGCAGCTGGTTTTCGCTGTCCACCGGCTCGACGACGACCTCGCGCTTGCCGCCACCGCCGGGCTCGGAGGCGACGGTCAGAGTCACCTGCTCGCCGACGGTGTTGTACAGATGCTCATGCAGATTGTCGTCGGCCGTGATGGTTTGTCCGTTGACCGCCAGGATGTACTCGCCCTCATGCACCTCGTTGCCGGGCTGGTCGAGCGGGCTGCGCAAGAATGCGTTCCAGGACTCGCCGGTGTAGATGCGATCAATGCGCCAGCGGCCGCTGTCGATGACGTAATTGGCGCCAAGCAGGCCGACGCCGGGGCCGGATTCGCGATGGACATCACCGCCGCTGACGCGATTGTGGCCAGCATGCAGCTCGGCGATCATCTCCACCATCACCGCGTTGAGATCCTCGCGGCGCCCAACGTGCTGGAGCAGCGGGCGGTACTGCTCGTACACGGCGTCCCAGTCCAGGCCGTGCAGGTTATCGGCGTAGAAGTACTCCTTCTGCATGCGCCAGCCCTCATTGAAGATCTGCGCCCACTCCTTCTGCGGGTCGATCTGCATACGCAGGCCCGACAGGTCAACGACCTCGGGCTTGATCGTCTCCCCGGCTTCAGCCACCTGAACCGAGCCATTGCCGTGAATCAGCACATGGCTGCCGGCTGCGCTGATGCCGAAACCGTTGAGGCCGCTGAACACCGTCGCGGCGGCGCGCTTTTCAAAATCGAAACGCAGCAGGCGGTTTTCGTCAATCGTGTTCTCGCCGGGCATCTGCACGCTTGATCCGGGCTGCGGATAACGCATCCAGAACAGGCTGCCGTCACCGGCGACCTGGAGATTGCGATAATTGCCCTTGGCAACCGGCAGGGCGACCATGCGCTCGGCCAGGCCGTCGAAGTCGATGCGAACCTCGACTTCGGGCTCTTCCTCGCCCTTCTTGTCCTTCTTGTCCTTCTTGCTCTTGTCCTTGTCCTCGCCGTTCTCGTCACCCGGCTCTTCGTCGCCGCGGCGCGGCGCCAGCGGCGAATCGCCGTCGGCGGCCAGCACCAGCGCGTAGATGCCGGCGCGATACGGCCGCTCCTGGGTCGACATGTCGAGCCCGAACTGCAGCGGCCCGGCGTTGGTCGAGGCGGCCATGAACAGATACTTGCCGTCGCGGCTGAAGGCCGGCGAGGCAACATCGGCCATGCCATCGCTGACTGGCGTTGCCTTGCCCGACTCGAAGTCGTGAATCATCAGATCGCTGAGGTAGTTGTCGCGATTGACGGTATAGGCCAACCAGCGCCCATCAGGGGAGAAGGCAACGTCAAACCTGCCCATCCGCGCTGAGCGGGCAATGGTGTCGCGATCGCCGCTTTCGGTGTCGATCACGAACAGGCTCACGCCGTTGTCGCTGTAGGCAATCCGGCCCTCGGCGGCATCCCAGGCCTGCAGGGTATAGAAGTCGGGGCCCAGGGCGTGGCGCGCGATTTCCTCGCCGTGCTGGTCGGCAATCACCAGCTGCTGGCCGTCGAGTGATTCGACGATCCAGGCAATCTCGGTGCCCTCGGGCGACCACAGCGCCGGGTATTCGCGCTGGCCGTCGGTAACGGTGAGATTACGGGTCGAGCCATGCTCGACCGGAACGGTGAAGACCTCGCCGCGGGCGGTCACGAGCACGCGCTTGCCGTGCGGCGAAATGCCGACGCGCTCGATGTTGCCCTGGACGCTTTTCCACTGCACGCGCTGCTGCGGCAAATCGGGATTGATCGCGATTTCGAGCGTGCGCTGCTCGCCGTTGGCCAGGTTCAGTTCGTGGAGCTCGCCGCCGGCCTCGAACACGATGTGCTGGCCAACACCGTCGGCCCAGTGCACGTCCCAGTCGGCCTGATCGGTGAGACGCTCGATCTCGCCGGTTGCGGTATCGAAGACATGCAGGTTCAGCCGCTTGTCGTGGCGGTCGGAGATGAACACCACCTTGTCGCCCATCCAGAAGGGCTGGATGTCGTTGACGCGCTCGCCGGGAATATCGGTGACCTCGTTGTCATCGGGCGCGATGATGCGAATCGAGGGCGTGGTGCCACCACGATAGCCGCGCCAGCCGGCCGAGCCGCCGTAAAGCCCGTTGTAGGCGGGCCCGAAATCGATGTAGGCCAGGCGCTCGCCCTGAGCATCCCAGCGGCCGCGGAAAAACCGCGCCTGCATCTGCCGGACCGGCGCGCCGCCGGCAACCGGCACGTGCCACAGCTGCGCCGAACGGCCCTGATCGGTTTCGCGCCCAGAGGCAAACGCCACCGCTTTGCCATCGGCGCTCCAGCCCACCGGCACATCCCGTCCGGGGTGCCAGGTCAGGCGCTTGGGCTGGCCACCTTCGACGGCAATGACATAAACGTCGGTGTTGCCCCCGTAGTTGGCCGCGAAGGCAATCTGGCTGCCATCCGGCGAAAAATACGGATTGTTCTCTTCGGCGGCGGCCGTGGTCAGACGGCGCGGGTTGCCGCCATCGCGATCGCTCACCCACAGATCGCCGGCATACACAAAAGCCAGATGCTCGCCGGAGACGGCGGGCTGGCTGAGCAGGCGAACGGGTTCGGCAGCGGCAGCATGCGAAAGCATGAAAGCCGCTGCGAGCAGGCAGATCCTGAGCATGGGCACGGGCGGGTTCTCCAGTGGTGAGTGATTTTCCGGGCCGAATATAACAACTGCCCGACCAACGGGCATGGGCCAATCGTCACGGACGCCGGCTGCATGCAAACGACGGTGCTGTCGGGTTAATATCCTTTTCGGGCCCGGAGGAAGCCCGCAAAGCCAGGCGGCGCGCCGGCCCGGCAGTCTGTCATTCGGGAGGGAATGCGGTATGAGCGACGCCTGCGATCCGGCTTTCAAGCCGGTGACTTTCCGACGATCCAGACGCGGGGCAATACCAGCGCCCGCTGCATCAGCCCCGTTCGCCAGGGAGCCCGAGCAGTGAATCTGCCGGCCGGGCGCCTGACGCCGATGCGTCGCCGCGTGCTCGATGCGGAGTTCGAGCGCCTGCTCGAGCTCGACGAGAACGCGCGGGCAAGGCGCCTGCGTGAGCTCGCCCGGCGCTGCCCCCGGCTGATGCGCTGGCTCGGCCCACTGCTCGATGCACTGTCGGCAAAGGCCGATCATCTCGACGGCATGATTCGCGAGGTGGCCGACTCGGCGGTAGCCGAAATCGACCGTGCCTGTGATCGCCTGGAGCCGGGAACCGAGCTCGGTGCCTGGCGCGTGATCGAACTGGTCGGCCGTGGCGGCATGGGGCAGGTCTACCGCGCCGAGCGCGCCGACGGCGCCTTCGAGATGACCGCGGCGGTCAAGGTCATCCGCCTGCGCCGGGATCGGCGCCTGCGAACGCGGCTGACCATCGAGCGTCAGCTGCTCGCCCGGCTCGACCACCCCAACATCGCGCGCATACTCGACGGTGGCACCACCGACGACGGCCAGGCCTGGCTGGTCATGGAGTGGGTCAGCGGTCGCGATCTGCACCAGTGCCGCGCGGAGCAATACCCGCACTATCGCGCCTGCCTGGCGCGCTTTCTTCGCCTGGCCGAGGCGGTCGCGCACGCGCATCAGCGTCAAGTGGTGCACGGCGACATCAAACCGGCCAACGTTCGCATCGGCCAGGATGGGCGGGTGCGGCTGCTCGATTTCGGCGTCGCTCGACTGGCCGCGGCGGAAAGCGAGGATACGGCTCAGCGCATCCGCGCAATCACCCCGGCCTGGTCCGCGCCCGAGCTGCGCGCCGGCGAATCGGTTTCAGCGGCGTCGGATCAATGGTCACTTGGGGCACTGCTCTACTGGATGCTGTGCGGAGAAAGCTTCGACCCGGACCTCGCCGACCACCCGCGGGTGCTCGCTTCGCGCCTGCGCGAATGCTGTCCGAGAAGCGATGATCTGGCCGCCGTCATCGCCACCGCCTGCGCCCGACGGCCCGAAGACCGCTATCCTTCGGTCGCCGACCTGATCCGCGACATCGAACGCTACCGCGGCTGTGAAACCGTGCTCACGCGCGAGCCTTCGCGTCGCTACGTGGCCACGCGCTTCATCCAGCGCAATCCTTTCGCTACGGGCCTGAGCACATTGGTGGTGGTGCTGCTGATTCTCGGCCTGGCCGGCACCAGCTGGCAGGCGCGTCAGGCCGGCATCGAGCGCGATCGGGCGCAGGTGGAAACCCGCAAGACGCAGCAGGTCAGCGAGTTTCTGGTGGGCCTGTTCGAGCAGGCCGACCCGTGGCGGGCGCGCGAACAGGAGCTGACCGCGCGCGATCTGGCCGACCGCGGCGCCGAGCGCATTCGCGTGCTCAAGGAAACGCCGCAGGTACAGGCCGAAATGTTTCAGGTGCTGGCCCGGGTCCATCGCGGCCTGGCCGACTATGAGCGCGCCAGCCGACTGGCCATGGAAGCCGTCGACGTACTCGCGGCTGACGCCAGCACCCCGACCCGGGCACTGGCTGATGCCTGGGCCCTGCACGGCGATATTCTGGGCTCGCAGGGCCGCTACCAGGAAGCCGAGCAGGTGCACCGCCGCGCGCTGTCGCTGGTGGCTGAAGAGCCGCCGCCGGTGCGCGCTGGCTTCATGAATTCGCTCGGCCTGACGCTCTATTCACTCGGCCGGCTGGACGAGTCAAGAGCGCTGCTCGAAGGCGCGCTGGCGATTCGACGTGATGATCGGCCCGGGACGGCGGAGCTGGCCGACTCCTACAACAACCTGGCGCTTCTTGAAGCCACCGTGGATCGCAATGAACTGGCGCGCGAGTACTACGACCGCGCCATCGAGCTGCGCCGCGAGGTGCTGGGTCAAGACCACCCCACGACCAGTTTTTCACTGTCCAATCTGGCCTCTTTGCTGGTCCAGACCGGCCGGGCCGAAGAGGCGCTGCCCGCCTTTCGCGAAGCGCTGGCCATTCGCCGCAACGCCTTCGGCCCCGAACATCCGGCCGTTGGCAGCGTGCTCTACCAGCTCGGCTGGGCGCATGCGCAGCTCGAGCGCAACGCCGAAGCGCGCGACTTTTATGAACAAGCCCTGGCCATCCGCGAGCGCTCGCTGGGCGACAACCATCCTTCTGTTGCCGTGATCTACAACGCCCTGGGCGGCCTGGCCCGAAAAGACGGAAACCTTGCCGAATCGCTTGACCTGCTTGAGCGCGCCCTGGTGATCTATCGCAACAGCTACGGCCAATCCCATCACGACATTGCCCTGGTACTCGGCAATCTGGGCGCCACTCACATGGCCCTGAAGCACCACGAACAAGCTCTCGACCTGCTCGAGCGTGCCCTGGAGATGAATCGCCGCGAACTCGGCGAGGGCCACCGGCACGTGGCCAACAACCTCAAACGCCTGGCCGAGCTGCATCTGAAAAGCAGCCGCCCCGGGCGGGCCGGCGATTATGCGCAGGCCTCATTGAACAGCTACCGCCGGATTCACGCAAGCGAAACCCATCCGACGGTCGTCGCCGCCCGCCAACTGGTCGAGAAGATCAACGCCCAGCGCTGATCTTCTCGACCATCCTGGCTCAGTCTTCGTCGTAGCGCTCGAACCAGGCGAGGATATGCGCCACCTTGCTCATCAGCTGGGTGGGCCGATCGCTCAAGCCGTGCGAGCTGTCGGGAATGCGCACCAGCGCGGTGGGCACACCGCGCAGCTTGAGCGCCTGATAGTACTGCTCCGATTCGGGCATCGGCGTGCGGTAATCGGCCTCACCGGTCAGCAGCATGGTCGGTGTATTCACCTCGCCCACGCGCGAGATCGGCGAATAAGCCATATAGTGTTCAGGCGCCTCCCAGGGCATCGCCGGGAACCAGTACTTGGTGAAGAAGGCAGCGTTGTCGGCATACAGCGCAAAGCTGTACCAGTTGATGACCGGCTTGGCGACCACCGCGGCGCGGAAGCGATCGGTCATGCTGACCGCCCAGGCAGTCAGCACGCCGCCGCCGCTGCCGCCGGTGACGAACAGCCGCTCGCCATCGACATAGTCGCGGCCGACAACCGCGTCCACGGCGGACATCAGATCATCATGATCCTGCGAAGGATAGTTGTGATGAATCAGCTGGGCGAAGCGCTCGCCATAGCTGGTCGAGCCCCGCGGATTGACGTAGAGCACCAGATAACCGGCCGCGGCATACAGCTGCATTTCCGAGGCAAATCGCGGCCCGTAGTCCGAGTGCGGCCCGCCGTGAATTTCCAGAATCAGAGGGTAGGTCCGGTCGGGATCGAAATCGGCAGGCTTGACCAGCCAGGCCTGGATGCGCTCGCCGTCATGGCTGGACTCCACCCAGATTTCTTCGGCATCGGCAATGTCGCGCCCGGCAAACAGGACCTCGTTGATATGGGTCAGGCGCCGATTGTCGCCGTCACGCCCCACGGCAATATCGGCCGGGTGCGTCACGTCGGTCATCGGAAAGGCATAGCGGCCATCGCGGCTGACCGAAAAGCTGCCGGAACCATAAGGCCGGCTGTTGGAGACCCCGCCCATGTTGGCTGCAAGCTCGCGCATCCGGCCCTTCATCCCGGTATGACCCAGGCGGGTGACGCCCTCGCTGGTATAGCGGAAATACAGCCCGCCGGAGCGCCGATCCCAGACCGGCTGGCTGATCGGTCGATCCAGATCGGACAGCAGCTGGCGATACTCACCGCTCTTGCGCTCCAGAACATACAGATGCGACTGGTGGTAGCTCATGCGTTCGTCGTCGAAACCGGTAAACGCGATGTAGCGGCCGTTGGGCGACACGACAGGCGAGGAATGGCTGACCGCCCCCTCGGTGAGCTGCTCGATCTTGCCGGACTCCACGTCGAGCTGGTGGAGACGGGAGCGCGCGGGTTCCTGTTCGGCGTTGTCGCTCAAGTTGGCGGCAAACACCAGGTGCTGGCCATCGGGAGTCCACGCCGGGCTGCGGAAGTTGTGCGACCCTTCGGTCAGCTGCCGCGGCGCGCCGCCGGCGGCGGAGATCACGAACAGGTGGCGGTCACCGGGCTTGAGATAGCCGGCGCCGTCCTGACGCCAGTGCATCTGATCGATCACCCGCGCCGGCTTTGCCCAGTCAGCACCTTCGGGCTTGCGCGGCAGTTTGGCCATCGGCTCGGGGGGCGTTGCCACCAGCATGCTGAAAGCCAGCTTCGTGCCGTCGGGCGACCAGGTAATGCCTGAAGGCGCTGCCGGCAGCTGCGAAAGCCGGGCCGTCTGGCCCGATTCAAGCCACAGCACGTGCAGCTGGGCACCACCGGCGCCAGCGCGAACGAAAGCGACCCGCTTGCCGTCGGGCGAGATTCTTGGCGACAGATCGCGGTGCATGCCACTGGTCAACGGGCGGTGGTGGCTGCCGTCGGCATCGATGCGCCACAGGTTCGAGCGCCAGCGGTCAGCCTGGCGGTCACCGAAATTGCGCACGTAGACCACGGCTTCACCGTCGGGCGTGATCTGCGGCTGCGACGCCCACTCCATGGCGAAAAGGTCCTCCAGCGAGAACGGCGAAGCCAGGGCGGACAATGGCAGCAGGCAGGCAAGGAGAAACAGCGCGAGGCGTTTGGTGGGTAATTCTCGAGTCACGAAATCTCTCTTGGAGCGTCAAGTGGAGACGGTATCTTACGCCGAAGCGAACGCCCGCCGCCGCAAACCTGAAGGCCCGGCGGGCAGCCGCGGGCTCGTGTTCTCACCCCGCCCGGCAGCCTGTGGCGCGCATCACTCCTCTTGCTGTCGAATGGTCTCGTGCCAGGCAATCGGATCGACTCGAAAGCACTTCTGCAGCTCCGCATACAGCTCCGGGTGCTGCTGCTTGAGCTGGCGCGGCTGTTCATAGAACGTCTCCACCAGCACGGCAAAGAACTCGGCCGGTGCGCTGGCGCCATAGTGGTCTATCAGGGTGCGTGTGCCGGCGCTGGCCTGGCGCTGCAGCTGCTCGAACTCGCGCGTCATCACCCGCGCCCAGCTGAGGTAGTGCGAGCGCTGGTGCAGAATCGGCGCCCCGTCGACCGCACCGCCGGCACCGTCGAGCTTGTGGGCAAACTCGTGCAGAATCACGTTGTGGCCGTCGGTCACGTCGCGGCTGCCGGCCAGGGCCGAATCCCATGACAGCACCACCGGCCCGCGATGCCAGGACTCGCCCAGGCGCGCCTGCTTGCCCACCGACCGCACCAGGCCGTCGTAGCTTTCATGCCGGGCCACGAACGTGCTGGGGTAGAGATAAATGGTGGAGAAATTGGCGTACTGATCATGCGCCCGGTTGAGCAGCAGAATGCAGGCATTGCCGGCAATCGTCAGGCGCATCTCGTCGGTGACCTCCAGGCCCTGGAAGCCGGCGAAGGTCTTGTCGTGCAAGAACAGCCGGATATGCCCGTGCAGCTCTCGCCTGAGCGCATCCGGCAGACCGCGGTAGAGCGGCACATTGCGCTCGAGAATCTGCTGCCATTCAGGCGGCAGCGGCTTGCGGGAGATCTGTCGACGCCGATGCCGGCGCCAGCGCCCCCAGCCCCACCACGCCAGGGCGGCAGCGGGAATGAGCAGCAGAATTTCCATCAACGCATTGCCAGAGCGCCGGGCCCGGGGCAACGCTCAGTCGCGCACGGCATCCTGCACCCACTGAAAGGCATGCCAGTAATAGTCGCCGCTGCCGTCGGCCGCCGGCGCGGTGCAGTTGATCTTGTTGCGACCGGTCACGCCCTGGCCGTCCACTGCAATCTCCAGCCGATGTGGCTGCCCTGCGGTGAAAGTCGTGGCCAGCCGCTCGCCGCGGCTCGAGTAACAGGCCAGCTGCCCGTCACGATAACCCCCGTCGGCCAGCACCAGACGCAAGCGCTTGATCGGGCCGCGCACGCCGTCGCCCGGCGGCACCGGCCTGGCCTCGACCACCGGCAGCGCGCGCGAATTGACAGCCTGGGCGAATCGATCCAGATCATCAAAGCCGCTGGCCATCGGAAAGCGCGGCGCTGACAGGGCATCGGTCGTCGGGCCGACGGCGCCCGAGCGCTGCGTCAGGGCAAAGGCATGGCGTTCACCGACAATGGTGGCCAGCTCGGCCGAATCCTCGCCGTAGGGATAGGCGAACAGTTTCGATTTCGCACCGATCTCCGCTGAAATCCGGCGTTCGGCGCGCTCGATGTCGTCCGTCACGCGCGCGGCCCACTCGCTCCGGCTTTCATCTTCGGCACGCGCGATCAGGTGACCATGGCTGGCGCTGTGGTTGCCGATGACAACGCCATCGTCGTGCAGATCACGAAGCTGCTGCCAGCTCATGTAAGGCGAGTGACCGGCATCGACGGCATCGGTATTGACGAATACCGTGAACGGCCAGCCACGCTTGCTCAACATCGGCCAGGCTGTGGCATGAACCGACTCGTAGGCATCGTCAAAGGTTATCGCCACCACCCTGGCGGGCAGCGCCTCTTCGCCGCGCAGTGCAGCTTGCAGCAGACGAGGCAGGGGCCAGACGGCGAAATCATGCTCTTCGAGATAGTCCAGGTGTGCCTTGAAGCGCTCGGGCGTGACGCTGGTCGATGCGGGCGTCGCCTCGCTGACGTGGTGATAAAGCAGAACGACCCCGTGGCCATGATCTTCAGCCACGCTCACCGCCGGCAGCGCGCCGACGAGCACGATCATCAGCAGGGCAAGCAATCGTGTCATGATCAGGTGCCTCCGATAGCCGCTGTCGACGCCGCTGCGCCCGGCAAGTCGCTGATGGCCTGCCCGATCATGTCGCGATTGACGCGGATGATCTGCTTGATTTCATCGACGTAAGCCTGACGCCGCTGCGAGTAGCGAATCAGGCCGTCGGCCAGGGCAACGGCTCCCGGCTCGCGACCGGCCGCGCGCTCGGCCTCACGGATGCGGCGCAGGGGCAGATAGGAAGGGTGGGTATTGAGATTGTTGATGTAGCGCCTGACCGACTCGCTCACCGAATCAAACGCCGCCACCTCGTGCCCCGCATTGCGGTTACGCCGCTCCGGCACGATGCCGCAACCCGGCGCATAGCACCAGTGGCCGAACAGGTTGTTGCCCTCGCGCGCAAAGCGCGAACGGCCCCAACCCGATTCCTTGGCCGCCTGCACCAGCGCCAGAGAAACCGGCACGCTATCGACGCGACGCAGGAGCAGCGCCAGGGTTTCCTCGCGGGCATCTCCCGGCCAGCTCAGCTCGTACTCGGCCGCCAGATTCATCATCCAGCGGCGATCGAGCAGGCCCAGCCGGCGGTCGTCTTCCACTTTCGGCGCGATCTCGAGCAGGTGGCGGCGCTGGGCGAGCACGCGCTCGTTTTCAGCCGCGACAATCGGCGCGAGAAAACTGAAGAACGCCGCCTTGCGCTCGGCCACTTGCTCGATCTGACCAAAGTCGGGCAGCGTGGTATCAGCCTCCGGGCGCAACAACGCATACAGGCCGACCAGCCCAATGGCCAACAGCACCAGCCCTTCGCTGGCCCAGCGCGGAGGGTGCTGTCGGGCGACCACCGCTTCAGCAGCGGAAGAATCAATTTGTCGGGGCGCTTCATTCATGGTGACAGTCTGCCAGCAAACGCCGAAAGGCGAGCGTGGCGTAATGGTACGAGTCCGATAATCACAAGTGCGGGCGGCCGGCTTCCAGCGCAAGTCGCTGATTCAGGACGAGTCGGCCCGGCGCCGCAGGTGATCGCCGAGATTCGGCGGCCGGTAACGCTCGTCGCGGCGCCAGCGCCACTCGGCGGATGGGTCGACGTGCTCACCGCTGCGGGCGCCCGGCGTCGCCATGATCGGCCGATGCCAGGCGGGAATCAGCCGGAACAGACCCCGACGGCTGCGCGAAGGCCCGCTGAAAACATCCGGCGCGGTGTTGACCTCGTTGACGGCCAGGCCGCACTGCCGGGCCTGGCGCAGCATCCACTCGAAGGTGATCTCCGACAATCCCGTGCCGGGGCTGCCGCCGCCGACATCACCGTGCACGCCCACGAACCAGCGCTGCTCCATGGTCTGATCGCCTGCCTGCGGATGGCGCTGCCAGCGCGTGGCCCGGAAGTGGCGGCGCTTTTCGTCGATGGCCAGAGCGTGAAAGGCATGGCGCACCGTCGGCCCCAGGCGAGTGTCGTGAAACTGCACGCGACGGCTCAGCGGGCTCTTGTGCAGCAGCAGCGGGTTGCCCAGCGCGCCCACGGTGTCCCACACGCCAATGAAGTGAATCGGGGGCGGCTGGGGCCAGCTGTAACGCTGGCGAAAGCGCACGGCCTGCTTGCCATCGGGGTGCTTGAGCGGGGAGCGGGAGCGGTAGAGATCGAAGGCCTCGTCAATGCGGTCGTCGCATTCGCGCCTGACCACGCCGGCGTTGTAAATCATGCCGCCGAGGCTGCGCACGGTGAATGCGCCGCGGCTGTAGCCAAACAGGAACAGCTGATCTCCGGGCTCGAAATGCGCCACCACGAAGCGATAGGCGTCCTTGAGATTGGCCGACAACCCCCAGCCGGTCGCCCCGGCAAACCAGCGGTAGAGCCGGCTGCCACCGGCCCCCACGCCCGGGCCGTAGTAAACGCGCTGCTCGACACCGTCCGCATCGACCCCGACAACCGCCTGCGCCATTCTGGGAACATGCGTCGGCGCCGGCTCGCCGTTACGCTCACGATCCGCTGCACTCCAGGTGCCATCACAGCAGATGACGATCCGCTTCATGTTCTGCTCCCCGATCTCCCGCGAAGATGCTACGCCAGCGCCGCCATGGCGGCAATGGAATTCTTGCAGGCTTCCGATCCGGGGCGCGCAGGCATCTTGACCCCGGCACCCGATCAGCTGCTACTCTGGTATATCCTGCCGTCAACGCTGTCGACACTGCGCCCGTAGCTCAACCGGATAGAGCACCAGGCTTCGAACCTGGGGGTTGGGGGTTCAAGTCCTCCCGGGCGCGCCATCCTTGTGAGCCCCGACACCCGCGCCCCGTGCGGATACCGGGCAGCCGCGCGGGCGGTGCCCGTCACGACAGAGCCCCGAATCCTTCGCGCGCACGAGTACGCAAAGGTATTGGAGTCTTCCGCCCGCGGCTGGCATAATGCTTTGGCGGCAACTTCTCAAAGGGGAGCAAGTGCCGTGATGGAGCACACAGATGCCCGGATGGCAGTCATCCGCCCCGGGCGCACCGCAAGGGGAGTGACAAGCCGTGAACCAACGGCCGCGGGGACAGGAGTCTTCCATTCCGGACTCGATCACCAACCTGATCAGGCTGGCCAGCCTGATCGCCATTGCCCTGGGGCTGTTTGCCGCTGCCCTCGGCGCCACGGCAGCGTATCTGAATCTTTCCACACAGCTGCAGCTGGAACGATCCGAGCGCGCGGCGCTGGCGCAGGCCGACCGCATCGCCGAAGTCCTCGCTGGCGTCCACACCAGCCTGCGCGACGCCAGCGTGGTGGATACCGCGCGCAGCGGCAATGCGGACGCGCTGCGCTCGGCCCTTCGCCAACGCGGCGTCAATGGCATCGTCGATGTCCGGCTGCTGCCGGCCAGCGTGGACGCCATTGCGCTGAGCGCGCACATCGACCTGGACTTTGCCGCCGCCGAGCTGGTTTTCGAAGCAATTCGCCAGCCGCGCGCAGAAAGCCGCGTGCTGCAGCCGGGCACGCCCGCAGAGAGCCTGGCCTTTGCCCAACGCCTGCCGGGCGAGGGCGATGTCGTGCTGCTGCGACAGACGGTAAGCGCCCTCACCCGCCTGCTGCACGACAGCGACCAGCTCGACTTCATCGCCCTGGCTCAGCAAAACGACGGCCGCAAGATCCCGCTGGCCGTCCTCGGGCGCTCGACCGCCGCGCCGATCCGCGAGATTCCAATCGCGGGCAGCCATCTTCTGCTGCAGTGGAACCGGGCGCTGTTCGGCGCGCCGTTGGACAACCGGATGGCAGTGATCATCGGCTGCGCCGGCATCATCGTTCTGATGCTCGGGCTGCTGTTGCGGCGGCGCACCCGCCTGGCGCAGGTGCTGAGCGCCGGGCGCAGGCCCGAAACACGACCGGCGCCGGAACCCGAGCCTGCGGGGGCACCCCGGTCGGCACACGACACCGTCGTGCTCGATGCAAGCGGGCGCGGGCAAGCCAGCGACGTCGCGGCAGCCGCAGCGCAGCGCAGCGATTGGCAAGCGCCTCCGGACCACACGCAGGCGCCCGACCCCGATGACCCCGGCCTGCCGGAGTGGCTGCGCGACGGGCAGGATGAAGACCTCGATACCCTGCTGGCGGCGCCGGATGAAGCCGAACAAGCGCACTCAGATCACCCACCGGATGCCCACAGCCTGCCCTCGACCCTGTTCGCCGACGACGGCATCCACGGCGTCGCCGGGCAGGAATTCGATCCGCCGGCCGCGCGGCTGCTCGGCGGCGCCATCGCCGCGGCGGCCGCCGAGCGCAGCATTCAGCGCCTGTATGTCGCCCACGACGGCCGCGAGTCCGGGCCGGTACTGCTCGACCACCTGACCGAAGGCCTGCACCGCGGCAACATCGAAGTCATCGACCTGGGCGCCTGCCCGGCACCGCTTGCCTGGTTCGGTGCCATGCACACGCGCAACGCCGGCGCCGTGGTGCTGACCGGGGGCGAGCGGCCGGAAGAGGTCAACGGGCTGGAAATCGTACTCGACGGCCACTGGCTCGACGCCCACGATCAACAACAGCTTCTGCAACGCAGCCGCCAGGGCAACCCGGCCACAGGCGCCGGCCAGCCCGGCGGCGTCGAAGCCGGCCCCGATGTCGGCGTAGAAGCCTACAGCGAACAGCTCGCTGCACGTTACCGACTCGACTACCCGCTGCGGGTCGTACTCGACTGCGGCAACCCCGTCAACGGCGCTATTGCGCCCCGGCTGCTCGAGGCCCTGGATGTGGACGTGATCGCGCTCAATTCCGATGCCGAAACCAATCCGGCCGAGGTAGGCGACTTTGCCGGCGGCGAACGCGAGCGCGACCTGAAGCTCTGTGTCTACAACTTTGCTGCTGACCTGGGCATTGCCCTTGACCGTACGGGCAGCCGCCTGCGGGTGATCGACTCCGAAGGCGAGCCGGTCACGATGGCCTGCCTGGGCGCGCTGCTGTTGAACGACCTGGCCGCGGCAACCGAACAACCGGTGGTGGTGGCCGAACCCGAGCTGTGCGCCCGGCTGGCGGCCGCGGTCACGAGCGACGCCGAGCTGGTGGCCTGCGAAGGCAACCGGGTTGCGCTACATCAGCAGATGCGTGAGCACGGCGCCGCGCTGGGCCTGCACGCCGACGGCTCGGTACTCTACGCCGCCGACTGGCACGGCCTGCCCGACGGCCTGCATGCTGCCGCCTGGCTGCTTGCAATTCTTGGCGCCGAAGATCGCACCACTGCCGAAACCCTGCAGCTGGTGGGCCATGGTTCGCGCCATGGCCGCAACAGAATGTGATGCACTTCCCATGTCTGGCGCGTTAATATGAGAATTATCGGATCTTTCTCGGGAAGCGTCGGCCTTGAGCGAAATCAGCGACCACGACTACACGCCGGCCATCGGGCGCAGCTTCGGCAATTTCGTTGTCGTGCGCGAGCTCGGTCGCGGCACCATGGGCGCGGTCTTCATCGGCTATCAACAGTCGCTCAAGCGCCAGGTGGCCATCAAGCTGCTGCCCAAGGCGCTGGCCCGCAGCGAGCTCGCGCGCCGACAGTTTCGCGACGAAGCCGAAACGGTGGCGGTACTCTCGCACCCGCACATCATCACGATTTTTGAAAGGGGGGAGGACGACGACTATTTCTACCAGGCCATGCAGCTGGTCGAAGGCGACGACCTGGCAAGCCTGCTTGGCAAGCTGGCGCGCCATCCGGTACCGCACCGGCGGGTGCTGCCGCTGCAGCACAGCGTGCGCCTGATCAGCGAAATTCTCGACGGCCTGGAGTTCGCTCACGAAGAAGGCGTGATCCATCAGGACCTCAAGCCCGCCAATATTCTCATCGACCATCGGACCGGCCGGGCGCTGATCGCCGATTTCGGCATCGCCAAAACGCAGCAGATCGAATACTACGCCCGCGGGCTGGTCGTGGGCACGCCACAATACCTGTCGCCCGAGCAGGCCGCCGCCGGCGACACCGATCGGCGCAGCGACATCTACTCGGCCGGCGTCATGCTGCTGGAGATGCTTGTCGGGCACCTGCCTGTTCGCGACGAATCCGGTCGCGACACCGTACTGCGCAAGATCAGAGCACCTGACAGCTTTTTCCCGGAACCCTTCCAGAACTGCGCGCCAACCATCGATCGGGTCATGGCGGGCATCCTGGCCAAGGCGACCGCCGCCGACCCGGCGCAGCGCTATATCAGCGCCCGGGCCTTTGGCCAGGCCGTGCAGCGCTGGTTCCAGTCACGGCAACCGCGGCGGGCGGCGCCGTGAACCCCGATGCCGCCCACCCGCTGGATGCGCGCAGCGCCGAACTGATCGCGCGCCAGCTCAACTCCGCCTACATGAACGCCAGCGGTTTCGGCGTGGACCATCCCACCACCGAGCGCGCGCTCGAGACCTTTCATGCCTCGCTGTCGCAGGCGCTACACAACGACGAAGCTCTGTCGCTGATTCTCGACCGCGGCCGTCTGTTCATCGAAAAGCACCCCGTCGGCGCCCGCTTCAACCCCAGGCGCATGGTCGACACCCTCAACCAGGCCGGACTGGAGTCGATCACCTTTCAGCGCGGTTTCACTGCGGCCGACGCCAAGGCGCTGATCGCCACGCTCGATCGGCTGCCGGAATATCCGTCGCTCGCCGCCGCCGAAGCCGACCTGAAAACACGTCAGTCCGGCTGCATCCGCTTCAACTACATCGTCTATCGCAAGGTCACCTCCGACCAGAAGGTGGTGACCAGTGGCGAGGCCGCAACCGAGCCTGCCGAGCCGGCCGCAAGCGCCCCCCCGGGCCTGCGGGAAGCCTTCTCCGGCGAGCGCGTGCTCGAACAGCTCGATTCGTTCTTCGCGTTCGGCGACATGGCCGAAAGCCCCGACACGGCAGCCGCGCGGATCGACTCCAGCCCGAGTGAAGACGAAGACCATCGCAGTCGCCTGGTCGCGCACCTCAAACGCCTGACGCGCGAAATCGAAATGGGCAGCGACGATGCCGAAGGCCTGTCGCCCGAACAGCTGTTTACCGCCATGAGCACGCTCAGGCAGCGGCTGCGCCAGACCGTGAGCACGCAGGAGGATATCGATCGCATCATGGCCGAAAGTGGCGAAGTGGTCAGCGAAATGGACGAGCTGACCTACTCGACCCTGGTGCGCCTGGTGCGCGAGGAATACCGCAGCGGCGGCTTTTCGGTGCAGCGCATGGCCCAGATCATCAACCGCATGCTGCCCGATGCCAGCGACCTCAAACGCTTGCTGCCGCGGCTGCGCCAAGGGCTGCTCGAAGAAGGCATGCCGCTGCAGCAATACACTCGGCTGGTTCACGAGCTTTCAAAGGAACTGCGCAGCGAGCAGCTGCTGCGCGCTCTGGCCTCGGGCGCCGAGGACGTCGGCATGGAGGTCGACGACATCGTCAAGCACATCCGGCAGGACCCCACCGAAGCCGCTCGCCTGCTGGTGCTGGCGGGCGAGCTGCGCCAGGGTGGGGCCGGCGACAGGCAGCAGCTGTCGGCCGCCTTCACCGACTATATCGAACGCGTCAGCCGGCAGCTGGCCCTGACCCAGGCCAGCCCGGATCAGGCCATCGCACCCGACAGCGTGAGCAGCCAGCTCGAGCGCGTTCAAGGAGAGCTGATCGAGCAGATGCGCCACGGCGGCCTGGGCCCGGAAGCTGCACAGCAGCTACAGGCTCAGCTGCGGCAGCGCAACCCGCAGCCGAGGGCGGCGGTGGGCGAGCAGGCACGCGCGCAGACGCCCCGACAGCAAGCCGCCGCCCCCGAAACCGGCCGCCGGACAGAAGAGCGCCGGGCCAGCCTGCCGGCCAGCGTGCTCAGCGTCAGCAATACCGCATTGTTTCTCAAGCATCAGGCCCGGGCGGCCCAGCGCTATGGCAACCCGTTTTCCGCCATCAAGGTCCTCGTCGAGTGGCTGCTGCCTGTCGAAGGCGGCACTGCCAGACGCCCGCGTGATGGCGACATCGAAGAAGTCCTGCCCGAGCTCTACTACCGCATCACGCGCCTTGCCCGCGATCTGGATCTGATCGGCTCGCTGGAAAAAACCCGGCGCGCCGTGCCCTTCATCATCCTGCCCATGACCGGGGAAGAGGGCGTCAGGGTTTTTCGCCGGCGCCTGCTCGACGTGCTCGCGGAGTTCCCCTTCCGCCTCGAAAGCGGCGCGCATACGCTCGTCTGCACCGTCACCGTCGCCAGCTTCGACAGCAAAACCGACCGCAACGCCAACGCCTTCCTGCAGCGCCTCAATCAGATCCAGCTCTCCACCCGCACCGCCCCCACCCAGCCGGCTCAGAACCGGACAATGCCCGAATGACTCGCCAGCAATATTTCAAGTAGCCGTCGCGTCGACGGGGTTGACCACGCCAACACGACCATGGCGCTGCGCCCGGTCACGACCCGACCGCGGCCTGCTCTAGAATGCGCACATGGACTTCGATGCGCTGAACAACCTGCGCGACGCCCACGGCGGCTGGCGGCTGCTGCTGGCCGATCACGCGCCGATGATCATCAGCTTTCTGCACCACTGCTTCATCGAGTCGAACGTGCGCGCCATGAGCGAGGGCGAGCTTGTCACCCGCCTGGACGACCACCTTGCCGGCATCCGCGAGGTGGCCGGCGAGGACCGCTTTCCGCGCCCGGCGCTGGCCTACCTGAGCGACTGGGCGGACGACCGGCGCGCCTGGCTGCGGCGCTACTACACCAGCGACAGCGACGAGGCCCACTACGACCTGACGCCGGCCGCCGAGAGCGCGATTCGCTGGCTGTCCGGCCTGGAGCAGCAGCAGTTCGTCGGCGCCGAGTCGCGCCTGATGACGGTGTTCGACCTGCTCAAGCAGATCGTCAGCGGCGCCGAGACCGACCCGGCCGCGCGCATCGCCGAGCTCGAGGCCCGGCGCGAGGCCATCGACGCCGAGATCGAGCGCATCCGCGGCGGCGAGCTGTCGTTGATGGACGACACCCAGCTCAAGGAGCGCTTCCTGCAGATGGCCGACACCGCCCGCGCCCTGCTGGCCGACTTTCGCCAGGTCGAGGACAACTTCCGCCGGCTCGACCGCCAGGTGCGCGAGCGCATGACCTGGTTCGAAGGCGGCAAGGGCGAGGTGCTCGAAGAGGTTTTCGGCGAGCACGACGCCATCGCCGACTCCGACCAGGGCCGCAGCTTTCGCGCCTTCTGGGATTTTCTGATGTCGCCGGCCCGCCAGAACGAGCTCAGCGAGCTGCTCGAGAAGATCTTCGAGCTCGAGGCGGTTGTCGAGCTCCGGCCCGACCGCCGCCTCAAGCGCGTGCACTACGACTGGCTGGAGGCCGGCGAGGTCACCCAGCGCACGGTCGCGCGGCTGTCCGAACAGCTCAGGCGCTTTCTCGACGACCAGGCCTGGCTGGAAAACCGCCGCATCATGGAGCTGATCCGCAGCCTCGAGCGCAAGGCCGTGGCCGTGCGCGAAAAGCCGCCGCGCCGGCTCGACCTGCGCCTGGACATGCCCGTGCCCGAGCTCGATCTGGTCATGGACCGGCCGCTGTTCAGCCCGCCGCTGCGCCCCGACATCCAGGACGAGGTCGAGCTGGCTGACGACCGCCTGATCGACGCCGAAGCGCTGTTCGACCAGACCCATGTCGACCGCCAGGCGCTGGAGGCCGGCATCCGCCGCGCCCTGCAGGATCGCGACCAGATCAGCCTGGCCGAGCTTCTCGACCGCCAGCCGCTGGAAGAAGGCCTGGCCGAGCTGGTCACCTATCTGGCGATCGCCACCGACGACGACGGCGCGCTGATCGACGATGACCACACCGAGACCGTCACCTGGACCCGGGCCGACGGCCGACGGCGCCGCGCCCGGATGCCTCTGGTAGTATTTTCGCGATGACCGACACGCACACCACTCCGGCGCCCGATCCCCGCCTGTCGCTGCCGCTGATCGCGCTGTTCAAGGGCGTGCTCTACGCCGACCAGAGCCACGAGAACTGGCAGAACCTGCTCGAGCGCCAGGCCGCCATCGCCGATCACGTGGCGGTGCTCGGCCTGGAGCTGATCGTCGACGAGGCCGAGGGCTACGCCTTTCTGCGCCAGCAGACAGACGAGGATCGCGAGACCGAGCTGCCGCGGCTGATGGCGCGCCGGCAGCTGAGCTATCCGGTCAGCCTGCTGCTGGCCCTGCTGCGCAAGAAACTGGCCGAGCACGACGCCGGCGGCGGCGAGCTGCGCCTGGTGCTCTCGCGCGAGGAAATCGTCGATCTGGTGCGCCTGTTCCTGCCCGATTCGGCCAACGAGGCCAAACTGATCGACCGCGTCGGCATGGACATCAACAAGGCCGTCGAAATGGGGTTTCTGCGCCGGCTCCGGGGCCAGGACAACCAGTTCGAGGTCCGCCGCATCCTCAAGGCCTACGTCGACGCGCAGTGGCTCGGCGAGCTCGACGCCCGCCTGGGTGAATACGCCGAACACGCGGCACGGGACTGACGCCATGGAAGGACTGGCACTGGATTTCGCCACCGACGACGCCCGCGCCGGCTACCGCCTGCACCGCGTCGAGCTGCTCAACTGGGGCACTTTCGACCGCCAGGTCTGGCAGCTCACGCCCGACGGCGACAACTGTCTGGTCACCGGCGATATCGGCTCGGGCAAGTCCACGCTGATCGATGCCGTCACCACGCTGCTGGTACCGGCCCAGCGCATAACCTACAACAAGGCCGCCGGAGCCGAGTCGCGCGAGCGCTCGCTGAGATCCTACGTGCTCGGCCACTACAAGTCCGAGCGCGGCGAGTCCGGCCTGTCCGCCCGCCCGGTAGCGCTGCGCGACCACAACAGCTACTCGGTCATTCTCGGGCATTTCTACAACGAGGGCTTCGACCGCCACGTCTGCCTGGCCCAGGTCTTCTGGGTCAGCGACAACCGCGGCCAGCCCGAGCGCTTTTACGTGGCCGCCGATGTGCCGCTTTCGATTGCCGAGCATTTTTCCGGTTTCGGCCACGACCTTAAAGACCTGCGCAAGCGCCTGCGCGGCCTCGATCACGTCGAGCTGCACAACGCCTTCCCGGCCTACGGTGCCAGCCTCAGGCGCAAGCTCGGCATCGGCAGCGAGCAGGCCCTGGAGCTGTTCAACCAGACCGTGTCGATGAAGTCGGTCGGCAACCTGACCGAGTTCGTGCGCGAGCACATGCTGCAGGCCGCCGATACCGGGCGGCGCATCGACGAGCTGATCCGCCACTTCGAGGATCTCAACCGCTCGCACGAGGCGGTGCTCAAGGCGCGCGCCCAGATCGAAACGCTCACCCCCATCGTCGCCGACGCCGACGACCACGCCGCGCGCAGCGAGCGCGCCGAGACGCTGCGCGGCTGTCGCGAGGCGCTCACGCCCTGGTTCGCCAGCCTGAAAATGGAGCTGCTCGAGCACCGGCTGGCCGACCTGGCGCGCGAGCAGGCCAGCGCCGCCGACAAGGTCGAAGAGCTCAAGCGCCGCCGCGGCGAGCAGCGCCGCCAGCGCGACGAGCTGCGCCAGGCCATTGCCGAGCACGGCGGCGACCGGCTCGAACGAATCAGTGAGGAAATCGAGCGCCGCCGCGCCGAAAAGGCCGAGCGCCGGCACCAGGCCGAACGCTACCAGGCGCTCATCGGCCCGCTCGATCTGCCCGCCGCCCGCGATGCCGACACCTTCCGCGACAACCGCGGCAAGCTGCTCGCCCTGCGCGAGCAGGCCGAGGCCCGGCAGGCCGAATACCAGAACGAGCGCACGGATCAGTTCGTCGCCGTGCGCGAGCTGCGCGCGCAGCACGCCGATATCGACGCCGAACTGACCTCGCTGAAGGCCCGCCGCTCGAACCTGCCCGCGGCCATGCTCGCGCTGCGCGACAAGCTGTGCCAGGCGCTCGGCCTGGCGACCGACGACCTGCCGTTTGCCGGTGAACTGATCCAGGTGCGCGACGACGCGCGCGACTGGGAAGGCGCCATCGAGCGTTTGCTGCACAACTTCGCGCTGTCGCTGCTGGTGCCCGACGAGCACTACCGCGCCGTGGCCGAATGGGTCGATGCCACCCGCCTGCGCGGCCGGCTGGTCTACTACCGGGTGCGTGAAGCGCGCGCGGCCGGCCACGATCGGCCGCATGCCGACGCGCTCAGCCGCAAGCTCGATATTCGCAGCGACAGCGGCTTTTACGCCTGGCTCGAGCGCGAGCTCGAGCGCCGCTTCGATCACGTGTGCTGCGACGACATGGATCGCTTCCGCCGCGAGGCCCGGGCGATCACCCGCGCCGGCCAGATCAAGACCGGCGGCGCCCGCCACGAAAAGGACGACCGCCACGCCATCGACGATCGCAGCCGCTACGTGCTGGGCTGGAGCAACGAAAGCAAGATCCGCGTGCTGGCCGCGCAGCGCAACGGGCTGGAGAAGCGCATCCAGGAAGCCGCCGACGGCATCGCCCGGCTCGACGAGCAGCTCAAGGCCGTGAGCGAGCGCCTGGGCGACATCAGCCGGCTGGAGATGTTCGAGGACTTCCAGCGCCTCGACTGGCACGAGCCGGCCGCTCGCATCAACGAGCTGGAGGTCGAATACCGCGCCCTGCGCGAGGAATCGGACGTGCTCAGAACCCTGCGCGCGCAGCTCGACGAGCTGGAGAACAAGAGCGAGGAGACCGAGCAGCGGCTCGAAAAGCGCCAGAAGCAGCTCAATACCGCCGAAGAGCGCACCCGCGACGCCGAGGACCGCCGGACCGAGGCCGGGCGGCTGGTGGCCGAACTCGAAGAGTCCGAGCGCAGAATCTGGTTCGAGCAGCTCGCCGCGCTGCGCGAAGACGCCTTGGGCGAGCAGGCTATCCTTCTCAACGGCATCGCCGCGCGCGAGCGCGAATTCCGCGCCTGGCTGACCGCCGGCGTCGACCGCGAGGACAAGGCCATCGGCCGGCTCAACGACCGCATCATCCGCGGCATGCAGGCCTTCCACCACCAATGGCCGCAGCAGGCGCGCGAGGCCGACATCAGCGTGGCCGCAGCGGCCGAATACCGCCGCCTGCTCGAGAGCCTGCAAAGCGACGACCTGCCGCGCTTCGAGAAGCGCTTCAAGGAGCTGCTCAACGAAAACACCATCCGCGAGGTGGCCGGTTTCCAGGCGCTCTTGCACCGCGAGCGCGAACAGATCCGCGAGCGCATCGAGACCATCAACCGCTCCCTGCACGAGATCGACTACGAAAAGGGCCGCTACATCCGCCTGATGGCCGAAACCGCCGCCGATGCCGACGTGCGCGAGTTCCGGCAGAAGCTGCGCGCCTGCACCGAGGGCGCCATTACCGGCTCGGAAGATACCCAGTACTCCGAGCAGAAGTTCCTGCAGGTGCGCGACATCATCGACCGCTTCCGCGGCCGCGAGGGCACCGCCGAGCTCGACCGGCGCTGGACGCGCAAGGTCACCGACGTGCGCAACTGGTTCGTGTTCTCGGCCTCCGAGCGCTGGCGCGAAGACGATAGCGAACACGAGCACTACGCCGACTCCGGCGGCAAGTCCGGCGGCCAGAAGGAAAAGCTGGCCTACACCGTGCTGGCCGCCAGCCTGGCCTATCAGTTCGGGCTGCAGTGGGGCGAAAAGCGCTCGCGCTCGTTCCGCTTCGTGGTCATCGACGAGGCCTTCGGGCGCGGCTCGGATGAGTCGGCCCGCTACGGCCTGGAGCTGTTTGCCCGGCTCAACCTGCAGCTGCTCATCGTCACGCCGCTGCAGAAGATCCACATCATCGAGCCCTTCGTGTCCAGCGTCGGCTTTGTCCACAACCCCGACGGCCAGCAGTCGATGCTGCGCAACCTCAGCATCGAGGAATACCGCAAAGAGAAAGCGGCGCGGAAGGCGCCTTCTCCGACGCCGGCGTCGTGAGCGGCTGGACCACCCCGAAAGACCTTGTCGCCCAGGTGCAAAAGCACTGGAACTCGGGCCGGCTGCTGGCCGAGCGCCTGGACCCCGAGCGCGCGTTGTTCCCGCTCAGGCTGCGCCTGCGAAAACCCGTTTCGCGCGATCTCACCGACCGCTTCGATGCCGTGCGCGACTGGGTCGGCGAGCTGAGCGAGCAGGCAAGAGAACGCCGCGGCCACGGCTACGAAATCCAGTGGCGCAGCATCAACCACCGCACGCTCGGGCGCAACGAACTGCCCGGCGCGATCGTCGTGCCCGCCGCCGACGATGCCCTGCGCCTGATCGGCAAGACCCGCCAGGCACGCCAGTTCGACGCCCTGGCCGCCGATCTGCTCGCGGAATTTCCCGAGCTGCGCGGCTGGCTGATCCGGCGCCCGCTCGAGGCCCTGCGCCGCGCCGAAGAATGGCCGCGCCTGAAAGCCGTGCTGCGCTACTTTCGCCGCCATCCGCGCCCCGGCGCCTACCTGCGCCAGCTCGACATTCCCGGCGTGGACACCAAGTTCATCCAGGCCCGGCGCGGACTGATCGGCGAGCTGCTCGACGCGACCCTGCCCGGGGAGGCGATCGACACCGACGCGACCGGCGCGCGCCGGTTCAACCGCCGCTACGGCCTGGCCAGCCGCCCGGTGCTGGTGCGCTTTCGCATTCTCGACCCGGCGCTGGCGCTTGCCGGCCTGACCGACCTGTCGGTGCCCGCGCCCGAGTTCGCCGGTCTGGATCTGGCGGTCGACGAGGTCTTCATCACCGAAAACGAAATCAACGGCCTGGCCTTTCCCGACCATCCACGCGCGATCGTCATCTTCGGCCTGGGCTACGGCCTGGAGCGCCTGGCCGGCATCGACTGGCTGGCACGCGCGCGCTGCTGGTACTGGGGCGACATCGACACCCACGGCTTCGCCATCCTCAACCGCCTGCGCCACTATCTGCCCCAGGCGCGCTCGTTTCTGATGGACCGCGCCACCCTCGACGCCCACCGCGAGCTGTGGGGCCGGGAGCCGGAAGATCATCGCTTCATCGGCGAGCTCGACCGCCTCAACGACGCCGAGCAGGCGCTCTATCAAACCCTGCGCGACGACCGCCTGGCCGAGCGCCTGCGCCTGGAGCAGGAGCACGTGCGCTTCGCCTGGCTGCAAGAGTTTCTGGCCGGCATTCCGAACCGTTCCCCGGGCGCCTGAATCACAGCGCCTCGGTGCGCGACCACCGCGCGACGAGCGCAATGGGCCGGCTCGACTTTCCCGTGCGGGACAATATGATTTGCTTTGCCGGCCGACGAGGCATATTTTACCGAGCAGTAAAAAATCAGGTCTGCTGTATGCAGACGCAATCGACTTGTCCCGAGCGGTAAAATCAATGAGCGCCCACCGCCAGTATCTTCCCCTGCACACGGCCACCGAGCTGGGGGCCGCCCTGCGCGCGCAGCGCAAGTCACAGGAATTGACGCTCGAACAGCTCTCGGGCCTGAGCGGACTGGGTATGCGCTTTCTGTCCGAGCTGGAGCGCGGCAAGGCCACGGCCGAACTGGGCAAGGCCCTGGAGTTGCCCGACTTCTGGGCCTGGACTGCTATCTGATCCCGCGCTCACAATCACCCGGCCCGGCCCGGATCGCCGCCTGGCCATGAACGTCGGCGGCGAAGCCGATCCAGGCCGTATCGGCGCCGAACACTGGCGCGCGCTGGCCGAGTCGGTCGGAATGCGGCCCCGCTTCGGGGCGAGGGAAATCAGCCGCCTGGTCGAGGCGATCCGGAATGTGTTGTCCGAAGTCCGGCAAGACCTGGAAGAAGAGCACGGCGACCTGCCGATGCTGCAGCAGCCGGAGCAGATCATCCGGACTCAGTTGCGCATCGCCGGGAGCTGAAGCGGCCCGGAGACCAATCGCTTTCTCGGCGGGTCAGCAGGCCAGCGACTCCAGGGCACAACCGGGGTCAAGTACGGGAATGCCTCGCCACGGATCAAGCACCAGCAAATCCTGATCGCCGCTGACAACCATGCGGGCGCCGCCATTCAGCGCGGTTTCCAGTACCTTGTCATCATCACGATCTCTGCAACCCATGACGCCACCTGAAATGCCGACCAGCGCCGAAACCGCGTCGATCTCGGCCAGAAATCGGGCTCGGCCCGCCCGGCTGACATAGCGATCAAATCGAGAGCGCATCAAGCGGGTGCAAAGCTCGGCTCGCGTGGCTTTGGAGAAAAGGAGAATCGCCCGGTGCTCGCAAATGTAATCAAACAGGCGCGCTGGTGTGCCGACAGGCGACAACGCGGCGCTGATCAGGACATTGCTGTCGAGCACCAGCCGGTCAACGGTCATCGGCGAGCAGTTCTGCCAGCTTCGCCTCGGTCAGCTCGTTGGAAGAAGCCTCCTCGCGCATGGCCTCCACGGTGGCTGCCAGACGATCCCAGGCCAGGCCCCGCAAGCGCTGATACTGTTCTTCGGACATCAACACCCCGGCGGGCCGCCCGCGCCGGGTCACGCGAACGGGAGAGAGCTGAGCCGACTCAAGCAGCTGCCCGAACTTGTTCTTGGCATCGCGTGCACTGATCTCTTTCATGTGACTATTGTAGCTACTTCGTCCACTTCGGGTCACCGTCTCGCACTCAGCTCCCGGCGGCCCGCGCCTTGCGCCGGCGCTTGTTGGCGGCAAAGGCGATGCCCTGGGCGTTGAGGTCGAGGTCCATCTTCAGCAGCGACCAGATATCGGCATCCTGGCCGAGCTGGCCGCGACCGTCGAGCAGGCCGGCAAAATAGTCGTAGACGCGAGGCAGGCAGTAGTCGGTCAGCGCCTCGTCGGGCAGGTCGCTGGCCTCGGCGTCGTCGCGCAGGCGCTCGGCAAAGTCCAGATGGCGGGTGAGCTGGCCGGCGGCAGTATCGACGTCGGTCACGGCGCCGAAATGGGTCAGATACAGGCGGCTGGGCTTTTCCTCGACCAGCCGGCGGATCGAATCACGCGCCAGATCGGGCTCGAAATCGGTCGGGCTGGTCGACGGAAAGGCGAAAGTGCCCTCGGCCTGCAGGGCCGGGTAGATCAATCCGAAGGCGTCGCCGGCAAAGATGGCGCCCGAAGCGCTGTCCTTGATGCAGAAGTGGTGATTGGCGTGGCCGCGGGTGTGCAGAAAACGCAGCTCGCGGCCGCCGAAGCGCAGCGTCTCGTCATCTTCCATCACCTTTACCCGCGCCTCGGCCACCGGCTCGATGCGGCCGTAGAGGCGCTCGAACTCCGCTTCGCCATAGACCGCCGAGGCACTGGCGACCAGCTTCGAAGGGTCGATCACGTGCGGCGCGGCGCGCGGATGGGCAATGACGGTCGCATTCGGACAGGCCTCCGCCAGCTTCGAGGTGCCCCCGGCGTGATCGAGGTGCACGTGCGTGATGATCAGGTAGTCCACCTGCTCGGGCGTGAGCCCCTGTTTCTCGAGCGCGGCCAGCAGCCGCGGCACCGCGTTATTGGTGTTGTTGTCCACGAAGGCAGCGCGATCGCCCTCGATAATCAGATAGGCGGCGGCCAGCTCGGACCGGTCGAGATAATGGGTATCGATGGTGTGAATGTTGTACATACAGACAGCCTACCACCCACACCTGATGGAGAAGCCAGCACCCGCGGCTCAACCGCTGGCCACACCGACGCAGACCGGTGTCGTGCCAACATGGTGTACAGAAACCTGCCCATGAATCGGTTGGACTGGCGAGAAAAGGCAGGTGTCAACGCCACGTCTTGTACTCCAGGCGGCCGCCGTTGGGGCGCACAGCCACTTCATCTTCGGGGGGGTGGCATAATCCTTATGGTGTGGGTGGGCATTCGATAGAGGGGATATGTCCAACAAGAAAGTCAGAAAGGAGCCGGTCTTTTCCGACTCCGAGCACCAGTCACCTGCGGAAGACACCGATGATTCATGGCTTCCGCCACGCGATGGCCTTGACCCGACATTGCGCCTGGCCGCCTTCGCCGTGATGTTCGTCTGCTCGGTGATCTTCATCGAGTGGGCCATTCAGAAGTACTTCAGCTATCGCGCCGTACAGGCCCTGAATGAAATAGTCACCGGCCTTGAAGAGTCCACCCAGGCGGCTACGCGGTCGCTGGAGAAGCAAGCCCGCGAAAGCGCAGCTCGACGACAGGCGGCAGCTGAAAAACGCCGAAAGCAAGCCGAGCGCAAGCGCCTGGCCCTGCGCGAGCAGCGCGCCAACACCAACCAGGGAAAATGGCTGAGCAAGAATTGTTCGGACTGGCGCCGGGCGCACAATGATATCGGCGGCCCGACGGCCGAGCGAGAGATGAAACGCCACTGCCGACTCTACCAAGATTATCTGGATACCGGGATTGCCGTGACCCCTGTCGAGTAGCATCCCGGCAACCGGCCGGACCGGCCTTCGTCAGACTTGAAAAGTTCAACACCCGGATACTGATATATGCAACGCAGACAACTTCCCGAAACCATCTTCATCGGCGACATCCATGGTCAGGCGTCGACCCTGCTGCGGCTGCTTGACAAGCTGGGCTGGAAGACGCGGGACGGGCGGCTTCGCGGCCCGGGTGGTGCTTCACTGGTGTTCGCCGGCGACCTGATCGACGGCGGTACAGAGAACCTGCGCGCCGTCGAGATCGTGCGCGAACTGGTCGAGCAGGGCGACGCCCTTTGCCTGATGGGCAACCACGAATACAACGCCATCCAGTTCCACAGCGAAGACCCGGATCGCCCGGGTCATTATCTGCGCGAACACTCGGAAAAGAACCGGGGGCAGCACAAAAAAGTGCTGAAAGAGCTCGAGAACCGCCCCGGCGACAAGGCCGACATGCTTGCCTGGTTCAAGACCCTGCCGCTGGCGGTCGAAGGCGAAGGCTGGCGATGCGTGCACGCCTGCTGGCATCCCGAAAGCCTTGCGGCCTTGCAGCGCCGCGGCCGGCAATGGTTCATTCCCGAGCACCGCTGGACGGCCGCAGCGCGTGAAGGCCAGCCCGAATACCAGGCCGTGGAACAACTGCTCAAGGGTCCGGAGTACGCGCTTCCCGCCGGCGCCACTTTCCGCGACAAGGACGACCATGTCAGGCGCCATGCACGCATCCGGTGGTGGGAGCCTGCGCCCGAGACGCTTGGCGAGGCCCTGCTGATTCCACCAGCCCAGTCGGGAATAGACCCCGAGATGGCCTACGGCAACCCGGACCACCCCGGCTACCCGACGGACGCGCCGCCGGTTTTCTTCGGACACTACTGGAAGAAAGGCGATCTCGAGCCCGAACGCCCCAACGCCGCCTGCGTCGACTACAGCGCAGGCCGGGGCCACAAGCTGGCTGCCTATCGTCTGGGTTCTGAAACATCACTGCGCGCTGAAAACTTCCGGGCCGCATCCGTTCAACCGACCTGAAAGGAGCCGGCTCGCCATCACAACACGCCCGAAGATGCGGCCGGTAAAGGTTCTGGTCTCAACGACCCAGATGCCCCGACCATCGAGCAGAGCATGATCAATCCGAGCAAGGCCACCGCGACCATCGGGCAGGATTACGTCGTGAAGCCCCAGGCAGGATCCAGCCTGTCGAAGACCACAGAATGGCAAGGAGCTCGGACGCACCAAGCGCCACAACCCCCTTTTTTGACTTTTCACCGAGTCGTATGGGCCGGAGTCCAGGCAGCGCCTCATTGACTCCCCATGCTGGCACCTAACCACACTGAACCGGAAGCTGAAAAGTCGCGCTGACGACACGATCTGTCGCCGTCCGACTTCAGGATAGCCCTCCACTTGATCTAAGGAGAAGCACCCCATGCAGGAGGGCAGCCGCGCAGTGCTCGAGGCCACTGGAGAGACAATCACCATACTCGCTGCGATCGGAGACCAGCGCTATCTGGTCAGATTGCCGCCACAGCAGCCGGGCCACAGGCCCCGGCACCAGGAGATTCGCGGCGACAGGCTCCGGTTTTCCAATCGATAGGAGGTAACTCTGAATGGACCACTTCGAAACGATCGTTTCAGACCTGCTGGAAGCTTCCGGCTACTGGGTACGGCGCTCTTTCAAGGTCGAGATGACCAAGGAAGAGAAGCGCAAGGTCGGGCGTCATTCGATTCCGCGGCCGGAAATCGACATCCTCGCCTACAAGCGCGAAACCGAGGAGCTGCTGGTCCTGGAAGCCAAGTCCTTCCTGGACTCGCCCGGCGTGAGCATGGACAGCCTGACCGAATCCCATGACGAACCGAAGGGCAAGTACAAGCTGTTCACCTGCGAGAACTATCGCCAGGTCGTGCTCGAGCGCCTGCGGCTAGAATTGCTGAGTCTGGGAATGATCTCGGACCAGACCAGCCTTCGGCTCGGGCTGGCCGCCGGCAAGGTCCACCGGCGGGAATCCGCGCAGCTCAGAGAGTTCATGGAATCCCGCGGCTGGTACTTCCTGTCTCCGGAGGACATCCGCGAGCAGGTCATGCGTTTCGCCGACATGGGCTACGAGAACAACCCCGCGATCATCACCGCGAAGATCCTGCTCAGGGAGACGTAGCCAGGACCGCCGCTCCGGCACAGCGATCAGCGGGACCCAATCCTTTCGGGCCGCTAGGGCGACAACGCCTTGCTGCGGGCAAGCCTGGCGGCCGCCGATGGCGCGCCGCCAGCATCTATTCCGGCGCCACCCGCCATGTTCCCCTCATTTCGTCGGTTGCATGAAGCCAACCGCCCCGGGATCGACCCGGCTTGTGCCGGCGCTCCTCGGCCAGCATTCGTGCGAGACGAACACGGTCGTCAATCCCCTCGATGCTGGCTGGCCCGCTCTTTCACTACGGCGAAGTCACTCGGTGCCAGGGTGTCCACCAAGGGGACAGAGTCTGGCCATTTGCCCTCGAAAAAGCGCCGAAACACGGCCCGAAGCCGCGCTTCAAAACCTGGCTTTTGGGCGCCCAACTAAGTCCATCAGCTTGGAGTAACTGTCAACGATGTCATATTCGACACGGTCCTGGGCAACACGTCGACTGATTTTTTTAAAGAATTTTCGGGCGCACTCGATCTTTGCCTTCTCTTCCTCACGCAGTTTCATCGACGACATCGTGCCCTTGGTTTCCGCCACAAAGTAGATGTGTCGGACGCTGCCAGCCTTGAAGGAAATCGCCCAGTCCGGGTTGTAGTCGCCCACTGGCGTCGGGATCAAGAAGCCACGGGGCAGCTTGGCGTAGACGACCACCTCGCTGCTTGTGTCCAGCTCTTTGACGAATTCCCGCTCCACATCAGAGTCGGTGATGGCGTAATCGTAGACGTGGTTCTTGAGCTTTTCCGTGGCGCGGGAGAAGTCCTGGCCAGTCTGGTTGGCGGTGAAAATGTCGGTGTCGTATCGATCATCAACCTCGTTGTAAGCCAGGCGCTCGATGACCATGGCGGCTTTCTGCTCGGCAATCAGGCGGGAGGCTTCCGCAATGAAGTGTTCCGGGTTCTTCCGAAACTGCTCGAAGACAGCCGCTTGCACCCGGCTGAAAATCGCCGCCGTGGTGTCTCGGGTGAGCCGGACGTTTTCCGCCACCTTGCCGATAAGATCATACTTCACAAGCGAATGGATCGACTCTCCGTGCTCGGTTGCGGTTTCCTGCAAGGCAAAACCAGTGCCTTCGCGGAGCTCTCCGTCGGTCAAGGCGCTTTGCTGCATACCGAGCTGTACGGTGTACTTTAGCGGAGTAACACGAAGGTTCTTATCCAGCGCGCTGACGCATTTCCTGATCAGTTCCGCTGAATCAAATTCCACCCGGTACACAGCCTTACGGTTGATGCGAGCCCACAGCTCCTGGAACTCCTTCTTCTCAAAATTCGCATTGAGCGGGTTGGTCTTGGGCTTGCGGCCGTCATCCACCTTCGGGAGCTGTGCGTCGCTGAAGACGCTGTCGATCAACTGAAAAACCTGCTCCGCATAGGGCTTCAGCTCTTCAGGTAACGCGGCTAGGGAGCCGGCGGCCTTCGCGTCGTGATAGGCGTCAGCGATCTGGTCGGCGTCGTCGGTGTAATCGTGCTTGACCAGGTAGCGATAGATCTGTTTCGCCATGGCAGCGGTGACTTCCACTGGTCCCTCATCGCTGGTGAGCAGCTTGCCAGTGAAATAGGCTTCAGTCGCCTGACGCGGCCGCGAAGATAGAGTTTCTGAAATTTCCTTCTGCAGGCCCGCCACAAAGTCGCGGTAACTTTCACTCGCCACCACCGTCAGCACATTGATATCGTGCACAACGGCAGGATGGTCCATGCGATCACCGTGCTGATCGACGCTCAGACGCAGCCCCCGGCCAACTTCCTGGCGGCGGGAAATGGTGTTGTCGCTGTGCTTGAGCATGCACATGACGAACACGTTCGGATTATCCCAGCCCTCGCGCAGCGCGGAATGGGAGAAAATGAACCGGGTCGGTTCGTCAAAGTCCAGCAGTCTCTCCTTATCCTTCAGGATCAGGTCGTAGGCGTCGACATCATCGGAATCGATGGATTTTTTTCCAACCGCAGGGTCCTTGAGCCGGTTTGTTTTCTTGTCGATCGAGAAGTAGCCATTGTGGGTTTTGGCTGGCTCGATCTTGTCCAGGTATTTCCGATACGCCTCGTTGTCGATCGCTAGCTCCGACAGGTACTCATCCCGGAGCAACGCGTATTCTTCCTCGAACACCCGTGCGTACTCGCCTTGCTCATCGTCCTGTTCGTAGTCGCGGTACTTCGCCACTTCATCAATGAAGAACAGCGACAGCACCTTAATTCCCTGGGCGAAAAGCTGCTTTTCCTTGTCCAGGTGCGCCTTGATGGTCTCGCGGATCTGGATGCGTCGGATGTCGCGCTCGGTGACATCGCCGCTGGCCTCGCCGGCCTTTAACACCTCCCCATTCGTGAACTCCACGGTATCGTTGACTGCATCGATCTGGCTGATGGTGAATCCCCGGTACTGATCCAGCTCCCCCGATTCGACGAACAGATCATCCCTGAAAGTCAGCCGCCGCAGCTGCCGTTTGATCTCTCCCGACCTCAGTTTCACCTCCATCTCGATCCGGGCCACTGGGGCCTGCTTCGATATGTCGATTCCCTCCAGATAGAGATAGGCATTGGTCCCGGCTAGGCCACGGGTCTGAATGCCCCGCACGGCGATCTTCTTCACCAGCTTCTGGTTGTAGGCGTCGAGCGCGTCCAGCCGGTGGACACGGTTATGCTGGGTCCGGTGCGTGGCCGAGTAGCGCAGGATGAACAGCGGCTTGAATTTCGGCAGGGCCTCCATGGTGGCCTTCCCCTCCATCTTCTGAGGCTCATCCAGAATGAGAATCGGGCGGTTGGAGGCGATCACGTCAATCGGCTTGCGGGACTGGAAATCGTCCAGTTCATCGTAAATCCGGCGGTTGTCCTTGCCGCGCGCATTGAACGCCTGGATGTTCATGATCATCACATTGATCCCGGCGTCCGAGGAAAAGCTCTCCACCTCGTGCAGGCGCTTGGAGTTATAAATGAAGAACCGCGCCTTTTTGCCGTAGCTCTCAGTGAAGTGGTCCGCGGTCACCTGGAAAGACTTGTACACCCCTTCACGAATGGCAATGGAAGGCACGATGATGATGAATTTCGACCAGCCATAGCGCTTGTTCATCTCGAATATGGACTTGATGTAGCAGTAGGTCTTCCCCGTGCCGGTTTCCATCTCCATATCGAGATGAACGCGGGTGGCGGCCAGTGCGTCCTTCTTGTAGGCCGCGGACGCCGCTACGCGCTCGCCCTTTTTATTGAAGGTCGTGAAGTCGGTCAATGACGACGATACCGGCAGGTTCTGCCGCCGCTGGACCTTCTGGATGTTTTCCAGGATCTGTGCCTCCGACAGCGCAATGTCGGCATTCTTGAACCCTTCCTCGAAGGCGCTGGCTTGCGTCGCGCGGCCCGGGTCGATACGGTAGCTCAGCCCCGAACTCATGGGCTGGCCGGCGAAACAATCGACCACATCGTTGACAGCATTGGTCTGGTAGGGCTGGAGCTTAAATTTGAACTTCATCACATTCTCTTTCTGCATTCTTTCTGCAAACTTCATCGGTCATGCATCTGCAGAAAGAATTAGATATCTGATAAATAGGCCTTTTTCAGTTAAATTTCTCAGAAATGACAGAGTCTCATTCTGCAAGCTTCCAGACTGGTTTTGTTTTCGGGCCATGATTTACGATTCGGCCTTGACGTCTCATCTTCGTCAGCAAGTTGCTGATTTTTGACTTTTTCTGATCCAGAGTGAGGACATCGCTGAGCTTCTCCAGGAGCAATTTATCAACCTCAGTTCTGCTGGCTTGCCCAAACTTCTCAAGATAGTCAGTCAGCAGCTTGGCGTAGAACTCGTCGTCTTGGGCACGGGTACGAATGTAATCCGCTTTTCCGGAGGTGGCTTTGGCGACGAAAGCCGACACGTGGAAATTCGGCTTTCTGCCCTCAATCAGTCCTGCCCGCCTCAGGCGGGTGATTGCCTCATCGGGTATCTGGAGCTTCTTCTGCACACGGTCAAGAGCCAATACATCCGGCAGCGGCAAGTCCGTTTTCTCTATCAGCATTCGGCTATAAGCTGGATCGACCACCCTGCCGTGAATCGTGAGTCTGACCAGATCAGGTTCTTCGAGATCGTAATCTGGTAGCGGAAAGAACCGTTGGCGCTGGCGGCGGTAGATGTCGAGAATTCCGTAGCCCATGTGGTCGATCATGTTGAGCTCGGTCATAGCCTGGGCCAAGAACGGGTTCCGGTAGCGCCGGGGAACGCGCTGCTCAAGAACATAATCTTCCGGCTCACCTTCGTAAAAGGCGCCCTCGCTTTCCAAGATTAGGCAATCCGGGCGCTCAATCACCACAATTCGGCCAGCTCGCGTGTAATCTTGGTGGGCTAAGCAATTGTGCAGAGCCTCCAGGACGACCTTCTGATCGTATTTTGCCACCTCGTGCGCAAGTAACTCATTTTCGGGCAGCACACGGAGCTGCACATTTCGAATGCGACCGTAGACTTGCGAAGTGGACAACAGAAAAGGTGGCCCAAAATGCTCGTAGGCCCGCTCCTCAGAATCGAGCTTCCAGGTAATCTCGGCTGGGTGAGGGTTCAGACGCCAGGCTGACTCAGGTTTGCCAAGGAGGAGAAGAGTTGTTCGGGTAATTTGGCCATTCTGGGTCACCTTAGCTCGGTCCAGTAGGAGACTATCCTCCCAATGCGCAATCTCTTCGGCGGCGAATCTATTGGCATGCTTGGCCGCAAATCGCTTGCGCGCCACACTCAAGGCAGCTTGGTCGAGATCTTCCAGAGTTGCACCCGGCACGACTTGTGCTGTCCAGTCTGACGCAAGAGTTTGGGAACGGATCTCGTCCAGCTTGTCCTGGGCAAGCGCGACCAAACTTTCCCCCGCTCTTCCATAGTAGTGGCCGTTCCAGCCAATCGCGATGCCGCGTGGAGCAGCGGGGATCTCAAAGAGAACGACTCGACCGTCAGGATGTTCGAGCTCGAATATTTCCCGGAACGTAAGACTGCCCGTGCCATCCAGAACGCTTGTCTTGTCCGCCTGCAAACGATCAGCGTTCTGCTTATACGTCGTCCCACATACCCGGCGGGTCTTGTTGTCCACGCCAAAAATGAGCCAGCCACGTTCAAGCCCTCTGAGATTTGCTTCATTGGACAGCGCAGAGACGTACTTACCCAGCTCATTGCTGGAAAACCCGTCTCCGCCACGTTTGAATTCAACAACTTCGCTCTCCCAATCGTCCAGCAGCTGCCCCAGAAGAGCCAATAGCGTTGCATCATCTGCCGTCATGGTCAGATCGACTTGACTTCAGTTGTGGGTGAAAGCTGGCGGAAGACCTGCTCGACGTTGATTTTCACTGCGTCCGAGACGAAACCGTTATCGCGGAAGACGACTCGCAGGGGCTGATGGCCGGCCAGCTCTTTCACCAGCTCTTCCGTGATGCCCTTGTCGAAGCAGGCGACCAGGGCGTTGTCGTCGACGAAAAACACAGTCTTTCCCTGGACGGTCTCGCGGCGGATGGGCAGGGTCAGGTCCACGCCCCAATCGACCAGCACTTGGAACAGCAAGTCCTCGGCGGTGCGGTCTTCCTTCACGTTATCGACCATATCGAGCAGGTCGGACTGTTTCAGCTCGTCGGGGCGGTAGTAGATGTCCTTCATGTTCGAAGTGTCTACCTTGAGCACCCGGAAGCCGACATCGCGGTTCCAGTCGGGGTGGCACTCACCTTCCAGTATTTTCTTGCCTGCGCGACGGATGCGTTCCTTCGAAAGTTCGGCAATATTTCGCGATACTCCGAGCTTGTCACAGAGTTCGGCGGCAGCACCTTGCGCAGAATTTTCACGATCAAGCTCTTCCGGTAGCTGGACCAAAATAAATTTCCGCGACATTCCATCTGCCGCGCACTGTTTAAAGACCGACTCTGCGGTAGTTCCTGATCCAGAAAAGAAATCCAAAATAGTGTCGCCCTTCTCCGTCAGCTGCTCGACGAACAATTGAATTAGCGCCGAAGGTTTTGGGAACGTGAAGGCAACACCCCCCATCAGCCCGTTCAACTCTCTGGTTCCATCCGCAGTACTAAAGCCATTCAACACAGACGAAATATTCTTAAAGAGGCTCTTAATCTCGTTTAGGAACAACTTGTGGCGCGGCCTCCCGCCAGCACTCGATGGGAAAAGGATTCGGCCATCCTCGATCTTCAGATTCATTGTCGCAGGTTCATAGCGCCATCCTTTTGGAGGGCAGCCATAATTTATACCTGTCTCGGGATCGATAAGGTCATAGTGAAGGTTCGGCCTCGCCTCTTTAGTAGCGAGACCGGTCAAATCTGCTGATCGCCAAGGTCCGCGCGGGTCATTATCCGGGTTGGAAAACTTATCGAAGTCCTTCTCGGCGCCACGAAATCGCGCCGCGTCGCTACGAGCGTAGCAGACGATGTACTCATGGTCAGTCGAAACGCCAGTAGTGGCTCGTGTATCTTCACTGACGCGGGACTTCCAGACAAACTGGGCTATGAAATTCTCCCTACCAAATATTTCGTCGCAGATATTTCGCAGATTGCTTACCTCTTCATCGTCGATGCTTATTGCAATTACACCGTCCTCCGTCAGCAAATGTTTCGCCAAACGGAGCCTTGGATACATCATCGAAAGCCAATCAGAATGGAAACGGCCATTGGCAGTTGTATTTGCTACCAGCCGATTGCCATCTGGGTCACGCTGAAGGGACTCCTCAAGATACTTGTTCGAACCTTGCGTGAATCGATCATCATAAACAAAATCATTTCCCGTATTGTAAGGCGGGTCAATGTAGATCACCTTCACTGCACCAAGGTACGTTTCAAGCAGCAGCTTCAACGCGTCTGCATTGTCGCCCTCAATGAACAGATTCTTGGTTTCTCCGAAGTTTACGCTCTCGCTCTTCACTGGCCGGAGCGTTTTCCCCACTGGTGCGTTTGACACAATGAGCGCTTCTTTCTTTCCGGGCCAATTCAGAAGGTATCGCTCCTGCCCACCCTCTACCAAGTAATCGCTCAACTCCTGTCGAAGCTGATCAAAGTCCACCGCCAGACGCAGCTTGCCGGTCGCCTCATCACGCGCCTCGGTCACGCAGCCAGGGAACAGCTCGCGAATCTTCGCAATGTTGTCCTGGCTCAGATCAGGGCTGTGCATCTTCAACTTGTCGAGGGTCGGTTCTTCAGCCATGTTGCTCTTTTCCTTCAATGGTTGTTTCTCGCAAGGTATCGAGTTCCGCCTTCAGTGTTCGTAGCTGGCGGTTAAGCTCGACCTTGCGGTTGAATTGTTTTACTCGCTGAATACGGGCCTCCAGCCGCCGGCACTCGCGTTGCTTTGCGGTGATGCGGCTGTGACGCGCCATTAGCGCCGTCATGGACTCGCCCGGGCGAGCCTGGATGGGGAGCAGCTCGCGCAGTAGTTGCTCATAAAGACGCGGCAAATCCAGCGCCACCGGCAGTGGTGCCCGGGGTGTATCCGCTGGCAGCCAGTCGGTGGCGAAGTAGTCGTCGATCACCCATTTGCTGGCATCGGCCTCGCTGGCCCGCTTGTAGGTGGCCACTACCCGAATGGCATCACGCGGCGCGCCGTCCTCGCGGCTGCTGGTCAGCTCGAAGATCAACGGAAAACCGATGGCGCGGTCGATGCACTTCAATACCTCAACCGGCAAGTCATCGCTCACCCCGGCCGGCTTCAGCGCCACACGAAATATCTGAATCTCCGGCACCGCCTTGTTGCCTTTCAGATTTAGCGTTTCCTGCGCCAGCTTGTATTCCCAGGTGATTCGGGCCACCTGGGTGGTAAGCTGATCGCGCACGCGCCGACCCGGCGCACCGGACACCACGATGCGATTCTTGGGCACCACCCGGCCCACTCGCGCGCGCTCGGGGTAGTCTATGAGTGCTGGGTGCCCCGCTTCAGTCATTCGGCGAACTGCTCCAAGGCTTCGGTGTCGTACTCTTCCTTCTCGGAAGCCTGGTTGACCTGCTTGCCCATGGCTTTTTCGATCAGTGCGGCAAGGCGGCGTCGGCGATCTTCGATAAAATGCTTGAACTCGTCGGCACGGAGTAATTTCGGGGCAATGGCATGGCTGGTCAATAAGGCATCCATCTCGTCGTCGCCCAGGCCTACCTGCTTTTCCTGCTGAATTTTCGGTAGATACTGGGACGGTGCATCGCCGCCGATCTTGCGATTGGCCTTGTAGGAAATGGGCGTCTTGTTGAGGATGCTGTCGTACTCATCCTTGGAAATACCCTGATTCTCGCACCAGTTGCGCGGGAAAATATGGTGGATGTCCAGGGCAATCTCGTTTGCGTCCAGCTCACGGATGGTGGCCTTCCAGAACCAGTCCTTCGAGCCTTCGCGAAGCACCAGAATATTGATGCCCTTGTAGGCGGCGCTTAGGCGCGAACGCAGCGTATCGAATCGATCCGGCTGGAAACTGGCATCGCGCACGGTCCGTGGCAGCGCGTCATCCTCTTCAAACCAGCGCAGCAGTTCTTCGTAGTCATTGGCCATGCGGGTTTCCACAGCTCCGCCGTAGAGTTCGCCCAGCACCCCGCACCAGTACCAGCGCGCCAGCTTGTCGTAGATGCGGGGTTCCAGCCAGCGATCCCCCAGGCGGGCCAGCACGGCAGCCAGGGGCACCAGTTGCGTACTGTAAGGCAGCTCCCGACGGCTATAGAAGCACTCCTTGCGCAGGAATCGGCCGACCAGCTTGAACCCGGCCTCCAGATCGTCCGCCCACTGCTGCCAGGCCGATAGGGGTAGTTGGAGAACATCCGCACGTTTGGCGCTAACTGGCCGAACCTGCTTGCCCGCTTTGCCTGCGGCGACGTCCGCCTGGCGCTGCTCATGGGTATGCAGCAGGCTAATGGCCTGGAGAAATTCGGTGGCTTCCGTGCCTTTGAGCAAGCCGTCCTGCTCAATCCGTGCCTTGCGCGATTCGACGTTGCGAACTTTCGAGCCGAACCAGTCATCACGCAGGTTGTAGCCATCAGCGGCATAGCTGGCCGTAATGAGCTCGAAGACGGATAGCTGGACACCGCCCGTGTTTACTTTTTCGAATACCAGGCAAACCGCTTCTTTTGATGTGTCTTTCTTCAACAGAATGACGGGAAGGTCGTAATCCCGAAAGCGAAGAAGAACCTCCTTTCGAAAGTCCTTATAAACACCGAAGTTTTCGGGCGCAACGTCGTGAAGCACAGTTTCCCAGTCATCAGCATCAAAAATGCAGTTGCAAGGGAAGTAGAGTTGCTGGCACTCTAGCTCACGGGTTGATAAGTCTAGATCCACATCACGTCCAAAATTGCTGCGAATCTGTCGATTTTCATCAACAGCGACTATTGCTTCATCTAACGCATGTGGCATTTCCACCGCCTTGCGAATATCAAAGTAATAGAAGCGTTTGATCTTTTTACCTTTGGCTGTCGTGGTGCTTACGGGCGCATCCAACCCAAGAGCCTGGGTGAGCGTGGTGAGGCGTTGCTGACCATCGAGGATCAACTTCTCCGGCTCCTGCCCCTTCGGTATTTGACCTTCCAAGCCCTCTACCGGTCTTGTCTCGAACCGCACCTCGCCACCTGCCTCCAGCAGCATGACGGCGCCAATAGGAAATGATCTAGCAATGCTAACCAACAGATCGCGAATGTGGTCGTCATCCCACACCCATCCGCGCTGAAAGTCCGGCAACTGAATATCGCCTTTTAGGATCTCTTCCAAAAGACTTTTCAAAGGCAATTTTGTACTTTCAAAGGTTGTCATTCTCTCTCCCTATTTCCGTATTCATCCATCACGTATTCAATGAATTCTTTGGACCACTACAAAAGACAGCAGCTCGAAGTCATCAAGCCCGGCAATTGGGCTGGTGAGTGCGCTGGTGCGCGAGCCGCTGAATAGGCTGTCCAGATCCTTTTCGTCCTGCACCTGAATGATGCTGCGGATGGCCTGGTCCAGCAGGTCGGAATAAAAGCCCATGTTGCGGCCGTCGTCGGTGGCCTTGTTGAAGGGCTGGCAAACTGCCTGGATCGGCTCGGCGCGCCCTCGGCAGGCGGCGCGGGCGAGGTCCAGCAGAGATTTCACTTCGGTATGGTTGGCGATGATCTCCCCGTCATTGGCGATGTAGACCAGGTAGAATGGGTGCAAGCGGTTCTGCTGCTGGATGTTGACCGCATGGTTGCGGTTGCGCAGGGTGAAGATCACCCCCGGCACCAGGCCACGATCGGGGTCCGCCGGGACCACGGCGTGCAGTCCGCTGGGCAGATTGGCCAGCTCGCCATGGGATTTGATGTAGTTGAGCAGGTCCATGCGGAAATCGTTGAGCCCGAGGTCGGTGATGGAAACGCCGGTCTTGACGTCTTCCATGTCGATCACCTCTTCCTGCAGGCGGCGGAGCTGCTCCTTGCGGTAGGCGATTTCACTGGCTTCGGTATCGAGCAGATTGTCGTCTCCCGTCGCCGTGGCATCGACAATAACCATGCGACTTTCGACCCGCTCCTTGAGGTTGATGTACTCATCCAGGGTGATGTCGGGCCAGTAGTTGACCAGCTGGATGCTGGCGTTGGGGGAGCCGATACGGTCGATCCGCCCGAAGCGCTGGATGATGCGCACCGGGTTCCAATGAATGTCGTAGTTGATCAGGTAGTCGCAGTCCTGAAGGTTTTGCCCTTCGGAAATGCAGTCGGTGGCGATCAGAAGGTCGATCTCGTTGGGCTCGTCCGGCAGGACATGGTGTTTGTCCTTCGCTTTGGGTGCGAATAGCGTCAGCAGGGATTGAAAGTCATAGCCCCTGCCGAGGGTTGACTTGGGCGCATCGGAGCCGGTGACGATGGCGCTGTGCATGCAGTGCGTTTCGAGAATTTCGGGCACCAGATTCCTATACAGGTAATACGCGGTATCTGCGAAAGCCGTAAAGATGACCACTTTGCGATTTTCGGGATTAATTGGCGCGTTGATCTTATCGTTGATGTGTGCCTTGATGTGTTGCAGCTTGGTGTCGTCATCCGGCGTGACTTTCCGCATCTCGGCCAGCAACGCCTGAATAATTTCGAGATCCCCCTCAAGGTCCCGCTCCCAGGACGGAAGATCCATGTCGGCCAGGCTGATGCGCACCTTCCCGCCGATGGAATCATCGTCTGCAATCAAGAGTTCTTCGTCCTCCGGTTCCGCGTCCGCAAAACCGGCCGTGACATCCGCAAAACCGATATCGCGGCCCGTTTTCTTGTAGGTCGCGATTTTCTCCAAGGTGCGGGTGTGGTTGTCCTGGAGTTTTTGCAGGGTGATACGGAATGCTTCCACCGAGCTTTCCAGGCGCTTGAGCAGGTTGGTGGTCATCAACGCTTGCAGGCTGCGTTCCCGATCTGCCTGTTTCAGTCGCCCCCCACCGCTGGACACCTCGGTATCGTATAGCGCCTCGTACTTGGCCAACCGGCTGCGCAGTATGTAATTCACCGGCGCATAGACCGCGAGCTTAACCATGGAGAGCTGGGCGTAGATGTCGTTGAACCCGATCACGTCCCGGCGCTCGGTCAATGGCGGGTGAAAAGCCAGCGGTTTGCGGCGCTCCGGGAAGGTGCCGATCTCTGTCGTGTCGTAGAACTGCTCGATGTGCTTCCTGGAGCGGGCAATGGTAACGCTGTCCAGCAATTCGAAGAAATCAAAGTCCAGCGCGTCCAGAATGGCGTCTGCCGTGCGCTCATCCGGTGGCAACCGAGACCAAGCGTTAAAGGCGGTCTGGGCGCGGCGGAAGATTTCTTCGATATCTGTTTCGGTGCGCAGCTTGGCGCTGAGTGCATCGGACTCGCCTTCATAGGCCAGCGCGAGCTGGTTTCGCAAATCGGTGAACCGGTTGTTGACCGGCGTTGCGGAGAGCATCAGGACCTTTGTCTTGACCCCTTCGCGGATTACCTTGTTCATCAACTTTTGGTAGCGGGTCTCCCGATCCTTGAAGACGTCGTTGTTGCGGAAATTGTGTGATTCATCGATTACGACTAGATCATAATTACCCCAGTTGACGCGATCCAGGCGGGTGCCAAAGGACTCTCCGCTGGTGCGCTGAAGGTCCGTATGGCAGAGCACCTCGTAGTTGAAGCGATCCTTCGCCAGTGGATTGGTAGTGAGATTCCGGTTGTAGTTGAGCCAGTTGTCCGCCAGCTTCTTGGGGCAGAGCACCAGCACAGAACGATTGCGCAGTTCGTAGTACTTGATGACCGCCAGCGCCGTGAACGTTTTTCCCAGGCCCACGCTGTCGGCCAAGATGCAGCCGTTGTAGGTTTCCAGCTTGTTGATGATGCCCGTGGCCCCGTCCCGCTGAAAGCTGTAGAGCTTGTTCCAGATGAGGCTGTCCTGATAGCCGGTGCGGTCGTTGGGCAGCACGTCCTCGCTGATGTCTTCCAGAAATTCGTTGAAGATGTTGTAGAGCATCAGGAAGTAGATTCGCTCGGGCGAATTCTCCTGGTACACGGAGGCAATGTGGTCGCAAAGCCGCTCGGTAACATCCTCGATTTTTTCGGGGTCGCTCCAGATCTGGTCGAACAATTGCAGGAAATTAGCCGTGTAGGCAGGGTCGTCAAACCGATTGACGAAGTTCGAGACCGCGTCGCCTTGTTGATAGCCCAGATCCACGGCGGTAAAGCCATGAAGGGGCTGGTAGACAGCTTTTGATTGGCCGGTTTCAACGCAAGCAAACTGCTGCATCGGCGCTTTGCTGCGATTGGAGCGAAAAACGGCCTTGCGCCGCATCCAGTCCGCGCACTCCCGGGCGATGGCACGCTGGGTCAACCTGTTCTTGAGCTGGATCTCGAACTCGCTGCCGTAGAAGCTGCGCTCCCGCTCCGCCTTCGGAATATGAAACTCGCGGCGGACCTTGCGACCGGTGTCCTTAATTGCCTCATCAGGGACGAAAGTGGGGGACGTGAAGATGAACTCCAGGCACTCCAAAGATTCGAGCTGGTCCTTCAGCTCTGCGAAGGCGTAGATGGAAAAACAGGAAGCGGCGATCTTCAATTTGGAGCCGTTCGTGAGCGCCCCCTTCAAATCATCACCCAGCAAGTCATTGATATTGTCGATCAACTTCATGGGAGCCAGCGCCTATCGCTTGTAGACATGGTCGCGGTGCCACGCCAGGTAGCCCGGATGCGGGCGGAAAGCCGGGCGGTCGGGAGTGAGCAGCCGCCGCTCGGGCCGAATCAGCCGGTCCATGTCGTCCGGCAGGCCGTGCGGGGAGGTGAGAATACTGCCATCGTCGCCAAAACTGATGAGCCCCCGGTCGAACATCCAGTGAACTGTACCAGACAGCGCGATGCCGTTCCGAACGGTGTCCGGACCGTTGTGCTCTACCGGCATGATGTGGGCGGCCTGCACTTCGGGGCGGCCGCCGCCGTTGACCAAGCGGAGGCCCGAAACGGCGCAGCGCAGGTCGTAGGCCTGGCGAACCAGGCGTCGGAATGAGGGGTCGCGGACGTTTCGGTTGAGGAAGGTTTCGACGGTGGTTCGCTCGGGCGGGGACTGGGCAACGAGGTTGTCGGCCTCCTCATCGAATACGTCCGAGGCGATTCCCGCTTGGAGAATGGCCCAGAATTCTTCGTCCGGTAGCCCTCGCACAGCTCGGCCGAACGCCCCCTTGTTGGTGGCGCCGTCGGGGCGGCGGAGCAATGATTCATAGTAGTGCTGCCCGTCACGGAATGGGACGGGGTTGGGAAACTCGAAGTAGCCCTGTACGTCAGCGTAGTAGTGGTTGGGCCGGTGTGGGTCCTGGCGGACGCCGGTAACCATGGCCGTGGCGAAATAGACCTGACGGCCGCCCGGCTGATTTGCACTCGACCGGCGGGGCTCGTAGTACACGATCCAGTCGCCCACACAGCGCTCCACCTGGCGCAGATAGGTGCGCGGAAAGTGGTAGTGCCGCTCGGGAAGGTCGTCGTACTCCGGAACGACTCTTGTGGTGAATACGCCCTTCATGGCCCCTTGTTTCTCATCGTCCCCGTACGCTTTGCAGTGAACGGCTCACGCGGTCGCGCCTGTCTCACTCGGGGAGTGGCCGCTTGCGGGCTGCTCGCCAGAACGACCGGCGCTCCCGTTCCAGTTCTCCTTCCTGGGCACGAATGTATCTGCTGAGGTGGTAGCTCAGCAAATTCACGGTTTCGGCGTCAAGCCTGGGTGTAGCCTTGATCAGAAACTTGGGCAGGGCCTTGGGGTTCAGCACCCAGATCTTAGCGCGGGCGCTGGCGGAATCTTTGATATACCAGCCCGGGAAGACGACGACAGGGCGGACTTCGGGTGCAGCCCCGGTGCTTTCCTCCAGTAACGCCTTCAGCCAGGCCGCTTGGGCCTTGGCCTGGATCACCGGCCTGCGGTCTGCCGCGCTGTCCAGCGCCTGGATATCGGTTCCGTTGAAGTGAATGACCGCCTCGCCGCGGGCTGGCTTGCTCCACGTCTTGGTTTCTATGGTGAACACGCCGCCGGGACCAATCGCCACGTGGTCTAGGTTGAAGCCATCTGCAACAATGTCATGGAATACCTTGTAGCCCTGCTCACGCAGTCCTTCGAGGTACTGTCCAACGGCCCGCTCACCGTCCGCGCCCTGGCGTAGTTTGCGAACAACCGGCAAGATCTTCAGAAGTCGGTAGATCACGAAGCCGATGGCGAGGACAAGGGCGCCTGTCCAAAGCAAAGGTTGAGGAGGCTGCCCAGTTAGATGGGCGTGCCACTGAACAATGCAGACCATCAGCACCCCAGCGACTAAGAATGCTGGCAGGAGCAGATAGTCGTCGAACAGCGCTCTTCGCTGTTCGTCCAGGGACTGGCCGGGTGTGCGGACCGGCTTGGATTTCAGCGGTGATTTTCTGGGCTCCCGACGGGCCATCGTTTCCCCACATCTCTGCCACTTACCGTGGAATCATAGACCGGGTGACCCGGTGTCAGTGAGGGAATTCCGTGAGCGATTTCGCAGATTGCCCCTGTTTCTCCGCGCATGTTGGTTGCCGAGACGCGCCCGGCCTGACGGATCCTCAGTCAGGCGCTCCGCCAGGCAATTGAGCCCGTGCACCTGCCCGGCTAGACTGAGCGGCATGCCGAACAAGGGGAAGACTGTCGTCCTGATCGCCTGCTCCAGCCGGAAACTGGACAGGCCTGTTCGTGCCCGAGATCTATATGAGGGAACGCTGTTTCGGGCTTCTCTGGACTGGGCAGAGTCCCAGAAGCCCGACGAGATCTGCATTCTTTCGGCCAAGTACGGGCTGGTGGATCTCGAACAGGTGATCGAGCCCTACGATCTGACGCTGAACGCGCTGCCAATCGACCGGGTAAGGGCCTGGGCAGAGCGGGTTTTCGAGCAGATGGGGCGCCGATTCGATCCGGCTCAGGATCATTTCGTGTTTCTGGCCGGGGAGAAGTATCGACGCTTTCTGGTGTCGCGGCTGTCTCATGTCGACGTGCCGCTGGCCGGTCTGCCGATCGGTAAGCAGGTGAGCTGGCTGCAGAACGCGGTCCATCGGGATCCGGCGTCCGGCGCTGACGACGACACAGCCCGGGCCTGCCAGGCGCTGCATGATCTGGCCAACTCGCTGCCGCGCCATCGCTTTCCGCTGGATGCCTCGCGCATTCCCGCCAACGGGCTCTACATCCTCTTCGAGCGGGGCGAGCGCGCTCACGGCGGGGATCGCATCGTGCGCATCGGCACACATACCGGTGACGGCAATCTGCCGAAGCGGCTTCGTGAGCATTTCGAGGTCGAGAACAAGGACCGCAGCATCTTCCGCAAGAACATCGGGCGGGCGATGCTCGCGGCCGAGGGGAGTGCGCTGCTGGAGCAATGGAACCGGGATCTGACTTCCAGGGCGGCGCGGGAACGTTACGGGGAGCAGTTGGATCGGACCGCACTGGGCGAGGTGGAGGCACGGGTGAGCGACTACATGCGCGATCGCTTCGATTTCGCCGTGCTGGAGGTACCGGATCGGGAGGAACGCCTGCGGCTGGAACGGGGCTCGATCGGTACGGTGGCGCACTGCTCCGAGTGCCACCCATCGCGGAAGTGGCTCGGCAATCAGTCGCCGATCGTCGCCATCAGGGAATGCGGTTTGTGGCAGACCCAGCATCTGTCCGGGGCACCGATGGCGGCCGCGGAGATCCCGAAGTCGAAAACGGAGGGGCGCATGACGCCGAATAGGCCTTCTCCCGTGCGCAAGGTAAGAGCACCTGTCGATCGCAGTCCGGCCAAGGGCAAGTATGCGCCTCTGGGCAACTACCTGAGATCCGCGCCGGATGCCGTGAATCTGTCGTTTGCCGAGCTGGAGAGGATTCTGGGTGCGCCGTTGCCGGCCTCGGCTCGGGACTATCGGCCCTGGTGGGCCAATCATGATGGCGCCAACAAGAGCCCCCAGAGCCGCGCCTGGCAGGATGCCGGGTTTCGGGTCGATTCGGTGCGGTTGGGGCAGAACGGGGGCGTTCGCTTCCTGCGCTCTGGCGCCGGCTCGACCGATAAGGCGCGGTCTCGTTCGGCGCCGGACGAGGATGGGCCTTCCGAGACGCACGGTGGTCGGACGCGAGCGTTCGAGTGGTCGGTACGGGGAGATGCCGTCATGATCGAAAGCGAATCGGGCGTCAGCCACGACTATTCCATGAAGGAGATCATGCTCGTCCTTCGCCTGCTGCACGCGCACTTCCGAAACAACTGGTTCCCGCTGGCCAACAACGTCGAGAAGCTCTATCACGGTACCGAACGCTACGGTCTGGGTGGCGCCATCCACCAGCAGAAGCCCGGCGACACGCTGCACGCCCAGGGGGCCAGTTACCTGGGCGTGGTGCTGGAAGAGGCCGACATTCTCGAGTGGAACGGCAAGGCGCGGAACATTCAGTGGCGGATTGTCCGGATGCCAAGCAGCTCGGAGGAGCTGCGGGCATGGGTTGCCAAGGGTTCCGGTGCGGCATGAACCCACATCCGGTCGTGCATTGATCAATGCTCGCGCTGTTCAGAATGCTCGGAATCGTGATCGGAGGGCTGTTCGTGGGGATTATTGAACGACAATTACTTTGGCCGGTCGGCGACAACTATTTTGGCCGGTTGCCACTAAGCTTGGCCGTTTGTTCACTGCACCCGGAAAGGGGTTTTGGATGGCGGCCACCGAGCAACAGGTCAAAGTATTCATGGACGAG
>NZ_JBJNIP010000090.1:0-410 GCF_056324165.1 Wenzhouxiangella sp. YN9 | reverse complement strand
TACCCTGTCCGACGACCAGCTGGCCGGCGAGCATTTCGACTTCATGCTAGCCAATCCGCCGTTCGGGGTGGACTGGAAGAAAGTGCGCAAGGAAGTCGGCGACGAGCACAAGCACAAGGGCTTCGATGGCCGCTTCGGCCGCGGCCTGCCGCGGGTGTCGGACGGCTCGCTGCTGTTCTTTCTGCACCTGGTCAGGAAGATGCGCTCCAGCCGCCAACCTTTGTGTCTACATCCCTACCAACAGTACCTGATCGGTTTTATCTGTAACAGTCAGGGCGCTTACGGAGCGAAGAGATGTCTGATTCCAACGAAGTTGTCACCGACCCGCGCCTTGAGAAGCGTACCCGACGCCGGTTTAGCGTAACCGAGAAGAAGCGGCTGCTGGCCGAAGCCGATGCCCTGCCGCACGG
>NZ_JBJNIP010000089.1:0-233380 GCF_056324165.1 Wenzhouxiangella sp. YN9 | reverse complement strand
GTAGATGCCGCCGCCTTCGGGAATGGCGCCGGAACTGCGCTCGGCTTTTTCCTGCGGCTTTCCGCCACCGCCTGACTGACTGCCGCGCCCGGAGCGCTCTTTGTCCGGCTTCTGCTCCGGCTTCTTCTCGGGCTTCTGCTCCGGCTTCTTCTCGGGCTTCTGCTCAGGCTTCTGCTCCGGCTTCTGCTCCGGCTTCTGCTCCGGCTTCTGCTCGGGCTTCTGCTCGGGCTTCTGCTCGGGCTTCTGGTCCGGCTTCTGGTTCGGCTTCTGGTTCGGCTTCTGGTTCGGCTTCTGGTTCGGCTTCTGGTTCGGCTTCTGGTCCGGCTTCTGGTCCGGCTTCTGGTCCGGCTTCTGGTCCGGCTTCTGGTCCGGCTTCTGGTCCGGCTTCTGGTCCGGCTGCCGGCCCGATCTCGGGTTGGCGCCGCCGCTGCGGCTGCGGCGTTTCTTGCCGCCGCGTCGACGACGCTTTTTCTTCTTTTTCGCCCCGTCGTCTACGGAGCCATCTTCGTCGGGTTTGTGGCCGCGTCGGCTTTGCTGTGGTCCCGTGCTGCCGCTCTGGTCGCCGTTCTGTCGACCGCCGGTTTTCTTCTTCTTGCCGGTTTTCTTCTTTTTCTTCTTGTGGCCGGGCCGCTCCTGCTGGCGACCGGGGCCGGCGGCGGTGCGGTCGCTGCGCTTGCCGGCGGGCTTGTGTGTGCGCCTGCGATTGCGGGACTGATCCTTTTCGTCATCATCGCTGCTGCCGAACAGCCTGTTCAGAATCGCCTTCAGCCAGGCGACCAGGCCGCCATCACTCTGCGCTGGCGTGGGTGCCGGCGCGGTACGCTGGATACGGCTCACGGCTGCTGGCTGTGGGGCGGGTGCGGGCTGGGCCTCGGTCTGTGCCGGCAGGGACTCTATCTCCTCGCCGCTGGCCAGGGCATAGCTCGGCTCGTCGACCGACTCGCTGGTGCGCAACCGCTGCACTTCAAAGCGCGGGGTTTCGATCCAGCGGTTGGCCACCACGGTGATGCTGACCTTCGTCCGCTGCTCGATTTCCTCGGTGGCCTGGCGTTTCTCGTTGAGCAGGAAGTTGGCCACTTCGATGGGTGCCTGAACGATCACCCGCGAAGTGTGTTCCTTCATCGACTCTTCTTCAGCCAGGCGCAGGATCGACAGCGCCAGAGATTCGATCGAGCGAATTGCGCCGTAGCCATCGCAGCGCGGGCAGGTGATGTAGCTTGACTCCCCAAGGGAAGGGCGCAATCGCTGGCGAGACATCTCGAGCAGGCCGAAACGCGAAATGCGGCCGAACTGGACCCGTGCCTTGTCCATTTTCATGGCTTCGCGCAGACGGGACTCGACCTGGCGCTGGGCATCCTTGCTCATCATGTCGATGAAATCGATGACCACCAGCCCACCGAGGTCGCGCAGCCGCAGCTGCCGGGCGATTTCATCGGCCGCTTCCAGGTTGGTCTGCAGCGCGGTTTCTTCGATATCAGCCCCCTTGGTCGCTCGCGAGGAGTTGATGTCGATCGAAAGCAGCGCCTCGGTGTGGTCGATGACCACCGCGCCGCCGGAGGGCAGGCGGACTTCGCGGGCGAAAGCCGACTCGATCTGGCTCTCGATCTGGTAGCGCGAAAACAGCGGGGTATCATCCTGATAGAGCTTGAGTTTTCGCAGGTTGTGCGGCATGACCTGCTGCATGAACTCGCGTGCATCTTCGAAAACCTTCCCGTCATCGATCAGGATTTCGCCGATGTCCTCGCGCAGGTAGTCGCGCAGGGCGCGGATGATCAGGTTGCTTTCCTGATAGATCAGGAAGGGTGCCTTGCGGCTGTCAGCGGCGTCCTTGATGGCGCGCCACAGCTGCAGCAGATAGTCCAGGTCCCACTGCAGCTCCTCACGGTCGCGCCCGACGCCCGCGGTGCGGACAATGCAGCCCATGCCGTTGGGAATCTCGATTTCCTTGAGGGTGTCAAGCAGTTCCTTGCGCTCGTCGCGGGTGATCTGGCGCGAGACTCCGCCGGCACGCGGGTTGTTGGGCATCAATACCAGGTAGCGGCCGGCCAGCGAGATGAAGGTGGTCAGCGCTGCGCCCTTGGTGCCGCGCTCCTCCTTGTCGACCTGAACGATGACCTCCTGACCGCTCTGGACGGCGTCCTTGATCTCCAGGCGCTCACCTGATTCCAGTACCTTGATGGCCGCATCACCGAAGTAATCACGGCTGATTTCCTTCATCGAGAGGAATCCGTGGCGCTCGGAACCGAATTCCACGAAACAGGCGTCCAGGCTGGGCTCGACGCGTGTGATTCGGCCCTTGTAGATGTTGGATTTCTTCTGCTCCTGGGCGGGCACCTCGATATCGAGGTCAAGCAGGGTCTGGCCATCGGCAATGGCCACGCGCAACTCTTCAGGCTGAGTTGCGTTGATCAGCATGCGTTTCATTTGTTTTTCCTCCGGCGCTCCCGGTGACAACGGGCAGAGGTCTTCGGGGCGGGTGCCGGACACGGGCCGGGCTCCGTTCAGGGAGCCGGGGCGGGCAAACCAGCCAGCATTCATCAACGCCGGGCTTGATGCCCGGGCTGGCGGTCAAGGCCGCCGACCCATTGGCGGCGGCGTCTGGCTTGCATGCGGCCGCGCGAGGCGCTGGCCTGCAGTATCTGACACCGAGCCCGGAGGCGATACTTCGCCGGCTCCGGGAGCGCATGATCTTTTTATCAAGGCCGCCAGGTTTCGTTCTTTCGAAACAGGCAGGCGGCACGTCTCAATCCGCGGTGCCGAATCGCGGCGCTTGCGCCCGCGAGGTCGGCGTACAATTCGATCGGGTTGTGACCGAATCGCTCCCGTGGGGCTCTTGACGAACGCTACGGGAGTCGAGCAAATGGTTCTGATACCTGATGCTGTATCGGCCGCTCAAGCGCGACCATGGGCAAACCGAGCTTGTATCGGCATCGCCGGATATGTCAGCATTCATGGCCAGGTGCGCGCGTGTCTTTTGGATCTTGCGGGCCGCTTTTGCGGCGATAATGCAGCCACGTTCTGCGCCTGGCGCGGGAATTTTATCATTGATTCGAATCAGGCGATAGTCGGGTGATAGCCGGCCTGAATCGTTTGCATCGCAGGACCGGAATTTCGATGGCACAGGACAACAAGCCCGGCGGCGTTCGGTATGTCACCGCCGGTCGGGATCGAGCCGGGCAACGCCTGGACAATTTCCTCATGGGCGAACTGGGCCCGGTTCCGCGGGGCCTGGTCTATCGGCTGGTGAGAACCGGGCAGGTTCGGGTCAACGGCGGCCGCGCCAAGCCGATGAAAAAGCTCGAGGCCGGGGACGAAGTGCGCATTCCGCCGGTGGCGCGACAGGCGCCTGAACAGCGCCGCCTGCCCGACGGGCTGGTGGCACGCATCCGCGCCCGCGTGGTCTCGCAAGATGATGATCTGTTGATACTGGACAAGCCCTCGGGGCTGGCGGTTCAGGCGGGCACGGGGCTGGGCTGGGGGCTGATGGATGTGCTGGCACACATCGGTGAGGGCTTCCGCCCGGTGCATCGCATCGATCGCTCGACCAGCGGGGTGCTGGTGGTCGCGCGCCACCACCGGGCGGCGCGCGAGCTGCAGAAGGCGTTTTCCGGCCGGACGGTCGAGAAATACTATCTGGCGCTGCTCGAAGGCAGGCTCGAACAAGAGCACATGACGATCGATTCACCGCTGAAGAAGATTCGTGACGGCAGCGGTCAGCACCGCGTCATTGCTGCGCCGGACGGGCAGCCCGCGGTCACGCACCTGCGCCTGCGCGAACATGTTGGTGACTATAGTTACGTGGAGGCCAGCATCGAAACCGGGCGTACGCATCAGATCCGCGCCCATGCCGCCAGCATCGGGCACCCGCTGGCCGGCGATGACCGGTACAATCAGAATCCGGCGCCGGCGGGGCTGAAGCGACTGTTCCTGCATGCGCATTGTCTGAAGCTGCCCTGGCCAACGCAGCAGGTCTTTTCGGTGCCTCTCCCGGATGAACTGAGTTCGGTGCTGAATCGACTGCGCCAGGGCTGACCGCCCGTCTGACAAGGGAACCCGCGAGCGTATGTATCACCCCTTGAGCACCTTTGTTGGCCTGCGCTATTTGCGCGCCAAGCGCCGCAACCACTTCATCTCCTTCATCTCTCTGGTGTCCATGGGCGGCATTGCGCTGGGCGTGATGGTGCTCATCACCGTATTGAGCGTGATGAATGGCTTCGAGCAGGAGTTGCGCGAGCGCATCCTCGGCATGATCTCGCATGCCACCATCGAGGGCTACGAGCGCCGCTTGCCCGATTGGCAGAACCTGCTTGAGCAAGTAGGCGACCACCCTTCGGTGGTGGGCTCGGCTCCCTATGTCGAGCAGGAAACCCTGATCAAGGGCCGCGCAACCGCCGGGGCCCAGGTGCGCGGCATCGACCCGCGGCTCGAACCACAGGTTTCCGATATTGGCGAGCTGCTGCACCACAACAATCTTGATGCACTCGAGCCGGGGCAGTGGCGCGTGCTTCTGGGCGGCGGTCTGGCAGCGAGGCTGGGCGTGCGCGAGGGGGATTCGGTGACCATTTTCGCGCCCGAGATCCGTTCGACCCCGGCGGGGGTTGTCCCGCAGGTTCGCCGTTTCGAGGTTGCCGGGATCTTCGAGGCCGGCGTGCAACAATACGATACCGGCCTGGCTGTGATTCACTATCGTGACGCCCAGCGGCTGTTTCGGCTGAGCGACGATCAGGTCAGCGGTATCCGCCTCAAATTCGACGACATGATGCGCGCCCGGGCCATCGCCTGGGAGCTCAACGACGAGCTTGGCGGCAGGCATCGCGTGCGCGACTGGACGCAGCAGCACGCCAACTTCTTCCGCGCGGTAAGAACCGAGAAAACGGTGATGTTCATCATCCTGTCGCTGATCATCGCCGTGGCGGCCTTCAACATCATTTCAACTCTGGTGATGGTGGTCACCGACAAGCAGGCCGATATCGCCATTCTGAAGACCATGGGAATGGGCCCGAAGAAGATCATGGCCATCTTCATTGTGCAGGGTTCGCTGATCGGCATCATCGGCACGTTGCTGGGCATCGTTGCCGGCATCACCCTGGCGCTGAACGTCGAAACCATCGTCGCCGGGCTGGAACAGATTCTGAGCACCGACTTTCTTTCCGCTGATGTGTACTACATCAGCGATCTGCCCTCGGAGCTGCGTTTGAGCGACGTCGCCAGGTTCGGAACCCTGGCTCTGGTGCTGTCGCTGCTGTCAACGATTTATCCGGCCTGGCGGGCCGCACGGACCGAACCGGTGGAGGCGCTGCGTCATGAATGAATTTGTCATCCGCGCGCGGGGCCTGTCGCGCAGTTTCGTTCAGGGGCGCGCCGAATTGAACGTGCTCAAGGCCGTCGATTTCGAGGTTCGGCCCGGCGAGCAGGTAGCCATTCTTGGTGCTTCGGGAGTCGGCAAGAGTACGCTGCTGCACTTGCTTGGCGGGTTGGACAAGCCCACGGCAGGCAGCGTGGAGGTCGCCGGAGAAGACATGGCGCAGGCCGATGAAACGCGCCGCGCTGCCCTCCGCAACCGTCATCTTGGCTTTGTCTATCAGTTTCATCACCTGTTGCCGGAATTCACCGCTCTGGAGAACGTGGCGATGCCGCTGTTGATTGCCGGCCACAGCGCCGCCAGGGCCGCGACCGAAGCCGAGGCGTTGCTGAGCCGCGTGGGCCTGGGTGAGCGCCTTGCGCACAAGCCCGGTGAGCTGTCGGGCGGTGAACGTCAGCGCGCGGCAGTGGCGCGCGCGCTGATCAACCGGCCCGCCTGCGTGCTGGGAGACGAGCCCACCGGCAACCTTGATGAACGCAATGCCGACCACGTCTACGAGCTCATGCTCGAGCTCAATCGTGAGTTTCGCACCAGCGTCGTGCTGGTCACCCATGATCCACAGCTGGCCCGCCGCATGGATCGACGACTGGAAATGACCGAGGGCCGGCTCGTGCCCATGGACTGAGCGATGGCAGGCCGGGGCGGCAGGCGTTGGCTTCTGGCTTTTGCGGCAGGTTGCATGCTGGCGCCCTGGCTGCCGGTGTTGCCCGGCTTTGCCGTTCTTGCGCTTATGGCCGCTTGCGCTGGCGCCGGCCTGGCATTTGTCCGCACGCGCGCTGCGGCCGCTTTCCTGCTGGGAGCGCTGTGGTTTCTTGGCGCGGCGCAGTGGCAGCTCGATCGACAGTTTCCCGCGGATCGGGCGGGTCAGGTGGTCAGCGTTACCGGCGCGGTCGCCGATTTGCCGCAGCAGCGCGGACAAAGCGTGCGTTTCGTGCTCTCGGTGGATCGGGCCGCGCGCAAGGCCGGGACGCTGCCCGAGCGCATTCTGGTGCGCTGGTATCGCCCGCAGGTGCGGCTCGAACCGGGCAGTCGCTGGCGCATGGATCTGCGCCTGACGCCGCCGAAGGGGCGAGTCAACCCCGGCGGATTCGATTATCGTCGCTACCTGCTGACTCGTCGTATTGGCGCTATCGGCAGCGTGCGCGGCCGGCCGGAGCCCGTTGCCGGACCCAAGGCGACGAAGGCCCTGGATCGGCAGCGCCAGCGCCTGGCCGACATCATCCAGTCCGAGACTGTCAGCGCCGATGTCGCCGCGCTCAAGCGCGCGCTGGGCGTGGCCGATCGTTCCGCGATCTCGCCGGAGCTGTCGCAGCGCCTGCGCCAGACCGGCACGGCCCACCTGCTGGCCATATCAGGGCTGCACGTCGGCATGGTGGCGGGACTGGTCGGCAGCCTGGCCGGATTGCTCGCCGCGCCGATCTGCCTGTTGTCGCCTCGTCTCGATCGGCGGCGAATCGGAGTTGTTGCCGGTCTGGCCGCGGCCGTGTTCTATGCCGGCCTCGCCGGCTTTACGCTGCCGACCCAGCGCGCTCTGATCATGCTTTCGGTGCTGGCTCTGGCCCTGATGACCCGGCGTGCGATTGCGCCCGGCCACGCGCTGCTGGTGGCCTTGCTGGCGGTTCTTGTGTTCGACCCCCTGGCGCCGCTGGCGGTCGGTTTCTGGCTGTCATTCGCTGCGGTGGCCGTACTGATCTGGACGTTTGCCTGGCGGCCTTCCGCGCCGGGCAGTGGTGCCACCGCGCTGTTGCGTGCACAGTTGATTCTGCTCGTTGGCCTGCTGCCGCTCAATATCGGCCTGTTCGGTCAGCTGATTCCCGGTGCCGTGATGGCAAATCTGGTGGCGATTCCGCTGGTCGGCTTTCTGGTGCTGCCGGCGTTGCTGCTGGATCTGGGCACCATGCTGGTCGGCCTGCCGGCCACACCTGCCGGTGGTTTGAGCGCCCTCGGGCTCGAGTGGCTGCTGCAGCTGCTGGAGTGGGTGCACGGCCTGCGCGGCAGCTACTTGAATTTTCCCAGCCCATCGCCCTGGGTGGTGGCGGTGGCCGCCGTGGGTGCCGTCTGGCTGGTGGCGCCGCCCGGCTGGCCGGCGCGTGGCCTTGGCTTTGTCTTGCTGCTCCCGCTGTTGTGGGCGCCGGGAACGGATCTCGAGTCGGGCGAGCTGGAAGCCTGGTTTCTGGATGTGGGCAACGGACTGGCCGTGTTGATTCGAACGCCTGGAGAGACGGTGCTCTACGATACCGGGCCGGGCGATGGCCAGGGCCGGGATGTGCTTTCGGGCATTCTGCCGGATCTGCTCGCGCACGGCAGGGCCGTCGATCGGGTCATCGTGTCTCACGGTCACCGCGATCACGCCGGCGGGCTGGCTTCTGCAGTGGGGCCAGGCACTCGGGTTCATGCTCAAGGGGTCGACGCCGGACAGCCCTGTGTGGCGGGCATCGAATGGCATGCCGATGGCTATCGCTTTCGCGTCCTTCATCCGACTGCGGCCTTGCCTGATCTGGGACGCAACTCCTCCTGCGTGTTGCATATCGACGGTGCCGGCGGCAGCCTGTTGTTGACCGGCGGCATCGACGCCGATGTCGAGGCCCGACTGCTGGAGCGCTTCGCTGGCCCGCCGGCCGATCTGTTGCAGCTGCCGGCCGGTGGTCACCACAGCGGCAGCAGTGCGGCATTTCTGGCAGCGGTTGCGCCGCGCCATGCCGTGGCTTCGGTCGCGCGGTTCGATCGCTTCGGGCGGGTGCATGCGCCGACCCGCCGGCGGCTCCGAAAATCAGGGATCGCGCTCAGCGAGACCGGTCGCTGCGGCGCCATGCGACTGCGCCTGCGCCCGGGGCACAGGCCGCAGCTGCGGTCCATGGCGACCCTTGCGCCGCGCTTCTGGAGGCCGCGGGCGGGTTGCCCCTGAGCTGCCGCCGACCGCCGAGGCGCGACGTTGACGGACAAACCCGTTATCATGCGCGCTGGATTGGTCAACGCTCGGAGTCGACTCCGAAACATGCTCGAAATCGTTATTGCAGGCGGCTGGCTGATGGTGCCGATCCTGGCCTGTTCCATCATCGCTGCCGCCATCATCATTGAACGTTTCGTCAACCTGCAGCGCAAACGCGTGCTGCCCGTCGGCGTGCTCGATCGCGTGCGCCAGTGGGCTGCCCAGCGCGAGCTGGATCGCCAGCACATCGAGCAGCTCAGGCGCAGTTCGGCGCTCGGCCGTGTGCTCGCGGCCGCCTTGATCAACCGCCGGCGTGAGCGCGAAATCATCAAGGAGTCGGTCGAGGATACCGGTCGCCACGTCGTGCACGAGCTCGAGCGCTTTCTCAACACCCTGGGCACGATCGCCGGCATCACCCCGCTGCTGGGGCTGCTGGGGACGGTGATTGGCATGATCGATGTCTTTTCAGCCATCATGATCCACGGCGTTGGCGATCCTAATGAACTGGCCGGCGGTATTTCCCAGGCCTTGATCACGACGGCGGCGGGTCTGACGGTCGCGATTCCCAGCTATTTCTTCTACCGCTATTTTCGCGGCCTGGTGCGCGCTTACGTCGTCGACATGGAGCAGCAGGCGCTGGAATTGCTGCATACCATCGAGCGCAAGCGGGCCGGCGCACAGTAGATCATGAAGCTGCAGCAGGAAGAACGTGAAGAGCCGGAGGTCAACCTCACGTCGCTGATCGACGTGGTGTTTCTCCTGCTGATTTTCTTCATGGTGTCAACCACTTTCGAGCGCCAGGCTCTGTTGCGTCTGGATCTGCCCGAGGCGAGCACCGCCGAAGCCGAATCAATACCCGAAGTCGTTGAGTTCATGATCACCGATGACGGTCGATTGTTCGTCGGCGAGCAAGAGCTGGTCGACCAGCGCCGGACCACGGTACGAGCCGCGATTGTCCGGCGTTTCGCCGAGAATCCCGAGGCCGTGCTGGTGGTGCGTGCCGACGCCGAGGCGCCGCATCGTCTGGTGGTGCGCGTGCTCGATTCGGCTGCGGCCGAAGGCATTGAGCGCGTCAGTATTGCCGCCATCGAAGAGGAGGCACAATGACTGGTGGGCAGGTCTATCGTCGCTTGCTGGCCATGGTGCTCAAGCACCGCGCTATTTTTGCCATGGCGCTGGTGGCTGTCGCCCTCGACGCGGCCGGGCAGGGGCTGTTCTTTTATCTGCTGCGCCCGCTGATCGACGACACCATCGCCAATCCCGACCCCGAGTTCAACTACCTTCTGCCGGCGCTGGTATTCCTGTCGCTGATCTTGCGCGTGGTCGGCAACTTCGGCGGCGAGTTCGGCATGCAGTGGGTCGGGCGCAAGCTGATTGCCGATCTGCGCAGCGCCCTGTTCGATCGTTATCTGGAGCTGCCGGCGGCGTACTTCGATCGTGAATCGTCGGGGCAGATGATTTCGCGGGTGACCTACAACACCGAGCAAGTGGCCAACGCGGCCACCAAGGCCCTGATCGGAATTTCCCGCGATGTCATGACGGTGATTGCCCTGTTCGGCGTGATGCTGATCCAGTCGTGGCGATTGACGACGTCGCTGCTGGTACTGCTTCCCATCATCGGCGTGATTGCCTACGTCATCAGCCGCCACTTTCGACGCATCTCCACCGACATCCAGGATTCGATGGGAGACGTGACCCATGTGACCGAGGAGGCGGTCAACGGCCACCCGGTGATCAAGGTCTTCGGTGGGCAGCAGCATGAGCGCGGCAAGTTTCACGACATCAACGAAAGCAACCGCCGACTGCACCTGCGGCTGGTCGGAACGCAGCTGCTGTCGTCTTCCCTGGTGCAGTTGGCTGCCGGGGTCGCGCTGGTGGTTCTGCTGGTCGTCGCCGCCAGTGAGCTGATGGGCGACACCGTGACCGCCGGCATCTTCATGTCGGTGCTGGCGGCGCTGGCGGCGATGATTCCGCCGCTCAAGCGTCTGACCAAGATGCATGTCGTCATCGAACGCGGCGTGGCCGGGGCGGAGAGCATCTTCCACGTGGTCGACACGCCCGGCGAGGTCGATGACGGCGACCATGCGCCGGAAAAAGTCCACGGCGATATCCGCTTCGAAAGTGTTGGGTTTTCCTATCCCGACGCCAGCAATTCCGCGCTGATTGATCTCGATCTCCAGATACCGGCTGGCGGGGTCACGGCCCTGGTCGGGCGCTCGGGTTCGGGTAAGAGCACCATTGCCAAGCTGCTGCCGCGCTTCTATCAGCCGGCCTCGGGGCGCATTCTGGTGGATGGCGTCGATATTCGCGAATTCAGGCTGGCGGCGCTGCGGCAGCAGATTGCACTGGTCAGCCAGGACGTGGTGCTGTTCAACGACACCATCGCCCGCAACATTGCCTACGGCGGCCTGGCCGGCGCATCGCCTGAACAGATCGAGGAGGCGGCGCGCGCGGCGCACGCCATGGAGTTCATCGAGCGGCTGCCCAAGGGGCTGGACACCCCCATTGGCGAAGGGGGGTCGCTGCTGTCAGGCGGCCAGCGCCAGCGCATTGCCATAGCCCGCGCCGTGCTCAAGGATGCGCCGATCCTGATCCTTGATGAGGCCACTTCGGCGCTGGATGCCGAATCGGAGCAGGCGGTCCAGGACGCCCTGGAGGTGCTGATGGAAAACCGCACGACGCTGGTGATCGCCCATCGCCTGGCCACGGTCCAGATGGCCGATCAGGTGGTGGTACTCGATCAGGGCAGAGTCGTGGAGTCGGGCTCGCACGCTGAACTCCTCGAGCGCGACAAGGGCCTTTACCGCTACCTGCATCGGCTTCAGCTGGCCGGGGCATGAACCCGCGGTGAAGGCTCGTCTGGAACGCGCTCTCAATCGCAGGTGGTACTCCGCGCAGCCTGCACCCTGGTGGCTGCGCGCATGGGTGCCGCTTTATCGTGTGTTGTCTGCCTCGCGCCGTCGGCGACCGAAGGAAAACCCTGCCTGTCCGGTGATTGTCGTGGGCAATATCACCGTCGGCGGCAGCGGCAAGACGCCGGTTGTTGCGGCGCTGGCACGTGCGCTGTCGCTGGCCGGTTACGCGCCGGCCATCATCAGTCGCGGCTATGGCGCACGGTCCGGCGATACCCCCCGGGCGGTGACGCCGTCGAGTGATCCCGCAAAGGTGGGTGATGAGCCGGTTTTGCTCACCCGACGAGCCGGTTGTGCGGTGTGGGTCTGCCGCGACCGGCGGGCGGCGCTGGCGGCGGCGGTAGCCGGTGGCGCCAACGTGGTGCTGGCCGACGATGGCCTGCAGCACCCGCGCCTTCCCAGAAGCTGGGAGATCTGTGTCATTGACGGCCAGCGTGGGTTCGGCAACGGGGAGTTGCTGCCGGCCGGCCCGTTGCGCCAGGAGGTTGATCGGCTGGCCAGCGTCGATGAGGTGCTGGTCAAGTGCTCCGGCAGCGACCGCAAGACGATGGCGCTGCCGGGGCGAGCGTTCGGGGTGCAGCCCGGCGCACCATATCGCCTGGGGACGCTGACGGCGACCGGCTCAGGGCCCGCGGCAGGGGAGCTCGATGCAGTGTGTGCAATTGGCAATCCGGAAAGCTTTTTTGAGCTGCTCGAAGCTTTGGGTTATCGCATTCGCCGGCACGCCTTCCCCGACCATCATGACTACAACGCCGAGGATCTCGCCGCTCTGGCGGGCCCATTGATCGTTACCGAAAAGGATGCGGTCAAGCTCGAGCGCTTGACCGGCCTGCCCGAGACCTGGGTGCTGCCGATCGAGGCCCGGCTGCCGGAGGTGACGATTACCGCTGCTGTCGGGCATGTGCGAGAATTCGGTCCGCCATGAACACTTTTCATATCCTGATTCCAGCGCGGTTGGGGGCGACGCGTCTGCCGCGAAAGCCGCTGGCCGAGCTGGCCGGCCGGGCCCTGATCCTGCGCGTGTGCGACCGCGCCCGCGCGGCGGGAGCAGCCAGCGTGCATGTCGCCACCGACAGTGAAGCGGTCGCCGACTGCGTGCGCGCCGACGGCGGCGAGGTGCTGATGACCCGCAGCGATCATCGTTCGGGCACCGATCGCCTGGCCGAAGCCGCCGCGATGCTCGGCCTGGAAGAAGACGCCATCGTGGTCAATCTGCAGGGGGATGAGCCCGAGATGCCGGCAGCCTGCCTGCGGCAGGTGGCCAAGCTGCTGGCGTCCAGCAGGGGCGCAAGCATGGCCACGCTCTGGCGGCCGCTGGAAAACGAGGCGGAATGGCGTCGGCCCGATGTGGTCAAAATGGTTTGCGATGCGCGTGGACGGGCGCTGTATTTTTCCCGTAGCCCCATTCCTAATGTGCGTGACGGCGGTTGGCCGATGCAAATGGCACGGGCGCACCTCGGGCTCTACGCCTACCGCGCCGGTGCGCTGAGCCAGTGGCGCGCACTGCCGGCATCGGATCTGGAGACGCTGGAATCGCTCGAGCAGCTGCGCGCGCTGTCCGCCGGCTGGATGATCGCCAGCGAGCAAGCGGTCGCGCCGGTGCCGGGCGGCATCGATACGCCGGCAGATCTGGCGGCGGCTGCGCGGCGCCTGGCACCCTGAGCGCAGCGCCATATTCGATATTGGTTGAAGGAGGTCAAGCAAGTTCATGAAAAGCATGCTTTTTGTTTGCCTGGGCAATATCTGCCGAAGCCCGACCGCTCAGGCGGTTTTTGACTGGAAGCTGCAGCAGGCCGGGCTGGTCATCGACACCGACTCGGCGGGCACCAGCGGCTACCACGCCGGCAATCCGCCGGACACGCGATCGCAGCGAATCGCGCGGGAGTGGGGGCTGGATATCAGCCAGCAGTGTGCGCGGCGGGTGGTCGAAGATGATTTTCGTCGCTTTGACGCCATCTTTGTCATGGATCGCTCGAACCTTCAGGCCATGCGGTCAATGGCGCCGGCCGACCACCGCTGTCGCCTGGATCTGGTCATGTCGCTGGCGCCGGACTATGGCGTCGACGAGGTGCCCGATCCCTACTATGGCGGCGAAGACGGGTTCAAGCGGGTGATCGACATGCTGGAAGTGGCGGCCGATCGTCTGGTCGAGGAACTTGGCCGGCGCCGATGAAAGAGGGCTTTGACGGGCCAGCTTTTGCCCGCAGCCTGAGCACGGGTCCGGGCGTCTACCTGATGCGTGATGCCGAAGGCAAGGTGCTGTATGTCGGCAAGGCGCGCAATCTGAGGCGCCGGGTGGCCAGCTATTTCAGCCGGCGCGACCTGGGCGCCCGGCTGAACCTCATGGTGCGCAAGATCGCGCGCATGGAAGTCAGCCTGACGCGCACCGAAGCCGAGGCCCTGCTGCTGGAAAATGAATGGATCAAGGCCCATCGACCGCGCTTCAACATCAATCTTCGTGACGACAAGAGCTATCCCTGGATCCGCCTGGAGGTGGGCCACGATTATCCGCGTATCGGCTTCTACCGCGGCCCGCGCAAGCCGCCGCACCGTTATTTCGGCCCGTTCTCCAGCGCGGGAGCCGTACGTGAGGCGCTCAACCAGATCTATCGCCTCTTCGGCTTGCGGCAGTGCCGGGACACGGTGTTCGAAAACCGTACGCGCCCGTGTCTCCAGTACCAGATCAATCGCTGCAGCGCCCCCTGCGTGGGCTATATCAGCAAGAGCGACTATGCCCGCGATGTCGCCGCGGCCGTGCAGTTTCTCGAGGGCCGCAACGAAGAGGTGATCGAGCACCTGGCCGGGCGCATGGAAGAGGCATCCGCGGCCCTGGAGTTCGAGAAGGCGGCAGCCTATCGCGATCGCATTCAGGCGGTACAGCAGGTGCGCAGCAGTCAGTTCGTGACCGGCGGCACGGGCGAGATGGATATCATCGGCATGCATGTTGAAGCCGGCAAGGCCTGCATCCATGTCGTGGAGTTTCGGCACGGGCGAAACGTGGGCGGCCGCAGCCATTTTCCCGGCAATGTGCATGCGGATATGGACGCGGCGGATATTCTGGCCGCGTTTCTGGGACAGTATTTTGCCGAACGCAGGCCGCCGGCTGAAATTCTGCTGTCGCAGGCGCCAGCCGATGCCGGTCTATGGGAAGAGGCTCTGGGCTCGCGCCGGGGCGCTGGCGTGAGCCTGGCCTGGCGTTTACGCGGACAGCGCGCCGAATGGGTTCGCCTGGCGGTTGCCAACGCCGCCGATGCACTCAGGCGGCGACTGTCCGAACGCGACCAGATCGGGCGCGGGCTGGCGGCGCTGGCCGATATGCTGGAAATGCCCAATCCTCCCGAGCGCCTGGAATGTTTTGATATTTCGCATATTTCGGGTACGGAAACCGTCGGCTCCTGCGTCGTCTTCGGGCCGCGCGGCCCGGAAAAAAAGCATTACCGACGTTTCAATATCAGCGGTATAGAGCCCGGTGACGACTACGCAGCCATGGAACAGGTGCTGCGGCGACGCTATTCGCAGGCGCTGGAAAAGAAAGACGTGCTGCCGGATCTGGTGATCATCGATGGCGGCAAGGGCCAGCTCGGGCGAGCGCGCGAGGTTTTCGAGGAGCTCGGCCTGGATGCCATTCCGCTTCTGGGTGTTGCCAAGGGGGCGGCGCGTCGGGCCGGGCATGAACGCTTCATCATGGGTGAGCGCGAAGCCGTTCCCGGGCCGCACCACCCGGCGTCCCATCTGGTGCAGCAGGTGCGTGATGAAGCGCATCGCTTTGCCATTGCCGGCCACCGCCAGCGCCGCCAGAAACGGGCCCAGGCCTCACCACTGGAGCAGGTGCCGGGTATCGGCCCCAAGCGTCGTCAGGCATTGCTCAAGACTTTTGGCGGGCTGCAGGGCATCCGCAAGGCCGGCGTTGACGAACTCGCCCGTGTGGACGGCATCAGCCGCAAACTGGCTGAAGCCGTCGCCCGACACTTCGGCGGGCAGCAATGAGGCTTACCCTGGCCCGCCCGTTGCGGGATAATGGCGTTTTCCCGGCCTTTGGAGCAAAGCGTTGCAGTTGACCATACCGACACTATTGACGCTGTTTCGTATTGCGTTCATTCCGGTGCTCGTACTGGTTTTCTATCTGCCGTTCGAGGCATCGAACCAGGTCGCGGTGGCTTTGTTCGTTCTCGCTGCGGTGACCGATGGACTTGACGGCTGGGTGGCCCGGCGCTGGGGCATGACCAGCAGTTTCGGCGCCTTTCTTGATCCCGTGGCCGACAAACTGATGGTGGCTGTCGCGCTGCTGCTGATCGTGCAGCGACATCCCGAAATCGATATCACGCTGTCGGCGGCCATCATCATCGGACGCGAGATCACGATCTCGGCGCTACGCGAATGGATGGCGGCCCTCGGCGAAGCGGGGCGGGTCAAGGTGGTCTGGGTCGGCAAGGTCAAGACCATCCTGCAGATGGTGGCCATCGGTTTTCTGCTTTATGGCGAGTCACTGTGGGCCATTCCGGTGCTCGACATCGGGCGCTGGCTGCTGGTTCTGGCTGCCCTGCTCACCATCTGGTCGATGGTGTTGTATCTGCGTGCTGCCTGGCCTGCGATTCGTCGCCAATCCTGAATCTGTCCCGCCGGGGCAATGGTATTCCAACGGAGTTTTCAAGCATGTCTGGCAAGGACAAGGCACATACGCTGGCCGATCAGGCTGATCGTCATATCCTGTATGAAAATAGTGTTCAGGATCCCGAGTCGGAGCTGGAGTTCGTCTCTGAAACCTTTCATGATCTGACCGATCGCCCGCTGCGTTTCATCCGCGAGGACTTCTGCGGGACCGCAAACACCGCCTGCTACTGGGTGGCAAGCCATCCTGACCGATGGGCGGTGGGCGTGGACCTGGATGCCGAAGTTCTTGCCTGGGGGCGACAGCATCATCTGCAAACGCTCACGCCGGAGCAGCGGGCCCGCATCGAGCTGGTGGAAAGCGATGTCATGCAGGCACAAACGCAGCCGGTCGATGCCGTTCTGGCCATGAACTTCAGTTATTACCTGTTCACGACCCGGGCGACGCTGCGCGCGTACTTCGAGCGGGTTCGAGAATTTCTGGTCGACGATGGCGTGCTGTTTCTGGATGCCTTCGGCGGCTACGATGCCCATCGTGAGCTCGAAGAGCGCACCGAGTATGACGATTGGACCTACGTCTGGGACCAGGCCAGCTTCGATCCGATACAGCACGCCATGACCTGTCAGATTCACTTCGAGTTTCCGGATGGCTCGGAGATGCGCCGCGCCTTCGAATACCACTGGCGATTGTGGACGCTGCCGGAGATCAGGGAGCTGCTGGAAGAGGCCGGCTATTCTTCAGTGGCGGTCTACTGGGAAGGAACCGACGAGGACACCGGCGAAGGCGACGGCATCTACGAGCCGGCCGAAACCGGCGATGCCGACGCCGGCTGGATCTGCTATCTGATCGCGCGCCGGTAGCGTTGCGCGCGTCCGCCTGGACTCAAAGAATCGAGTAGACCAGGTTGAGCCACTCCTCGAGGCCGTCGTATTGCTCGGCCTGAGCTGCGACGAAGCGCTCGATCGCGAGCTCGTCGAGCACTGTTGGTCGCGCTTCGTCTTCATGCAGAGACAGCAGGGCATCGCTGATTTCCTGCTGGATGTCTTCTGCGACCTCCGGGCTGGCGGCAACGGTCAGCCCCGGAAACTCCTGTGAAGTCAGAATGCTGGTCATGTCATCGTAGCGTGAGACCACCCGCCCGGGGGCGATCGCCGCTGCGGCCGCACCGGAGACGGCAAGCTCGGCTGCATCCTGCCAGGAACTGGCGCCGGACTGGATGATGGGCTGCTGCATGGGGTTCTTGAACCAGTTGATGAGCACCAGGTAGCCAAGGCTGGGCGCCGGCATGGTTGCAATCTGTCGGCCGATGAAGTCCTGCACGCTGGCCTCTGCGTTGTCAGTGGCGCTGAGCAGTGAATAAGTGATCGGCGCTTCGGCCCGAACCAGTGGAGTGAAGTCGTACTCGCGCATGCGGTGGGCTACGAGGTGCGGCTCTTCCAGGACGATATGGGGGCTTTCTCCCCGTCGGGTGCTCAGCCAGTAACGATGAAAGTCGGGCGCAAGCGTCAGTTCAAAACGATACGGCAAGCTGTCGTTGAGGTAGTTGACCAGTGGCCGATAGATCTGCTCGGCGGTTTCCGGCGGGAAGACGGGATGTGCCTGCACGACGAAGATTTCGGCGCTGCCGGCGTTCGCGTCCGCAGCCGGCTCTGGGGCTGCCGCCTCGGCCGTTGCCGAATCTTGCGGCGGCTGCGCATCCTCTCCCTGCTGCGGGGGCGGTGCTTCCTCCAGCACCTCGACAGCATCCGCCTCGGCTGCCGCGGGAGGAGGGGCCGTGTCTCCGGCCTGCTCGGAAACCGCTTCCACTGCTTGTTCGGCAGACGATGCCGGCTCAGGCGATTGGTTTTCCGGCGCTTCGGGAAGCTCCGGCTCCCGGGCCGGATCGGTTTGCTCAACCGGCTCTTGCTGCTGAACAGTTTGCTCCGGGGGCGGCTCCTGATCCTGGCTGTCTTCTTGCGCCCAAGACCCTGCCGCCAGCATCAGAGCCATCATCAGGCTGGCCAATTGGCTTGATGTTTTCATTGAGCTGGCCCCTCTAAATTCATGATTTGTTGATTTCTTTTGCCCCGGATGTTAGCACAGCGTTTCTGCCGCCGTCACTTTCGCCGGGCACGTGTTTTCCCCGACTCGGATCCAGACCTGCCCGCCGTCGGCAATCCTGTTGTCCAGCACGGCGAGTCCGGCGCCGGCATCGCTGTCGCCGAAGCCATAGAGCCAGTGACCGACACGCCGCCCCTGCTCATCGGCAAGCCGGGCATGGGCCGGCACCTCCAGGCCGGAGTCGAGAATCAACCCGGTTGTGCGGTACTTGACCTTGCCGCGAAAATGCAGGCGGGCGATAACCTCCTGGCCGGGGTAGCAGCCCTTGTCATGCACCAGCCCGCCCAGCGCTTCCAGCCCCAGCCATTGCGGCAGGTGCTGCCGGGCCGAAGCCGGCTCCAGCCAGGGCAGGGCGAGGCACAGATCCAGACGCTGCCAGCGCCGCTGCGCCGCAGCATCTGCCGTCGCCTCGATTCCGGCAGTCAGGCCGCGCCCGGGGTCCGGGCCAAGCACGGCAGTGGCGGCATCGGGGTGGAAAGAGCCGGCCACAGGTCCGGGTTCGGAGATGGTCACCTTGCGGCCAATGGTGAACATCGCGAGCGTCTTGCCGACGTCTTCGGCCTGGCTTGCGGGCAGGATGAGCTCGATGCGGTCTTCAGCGCTGCGCGCTATCATGAAGGCGATCACACGGCCCTTGGGATCGCAGCAGGCCAGCGGCGCCCAGCGTTCGCCGGAGAGCGTATTCACGTCGACGGTGAACTGGGCCTGGGCAAAATCATGGGCATCGGCGCCCTCGATCGAAAAGGACGCCAGATGAGCAAGACTGAATCTATTCGGCATGCCGGGTAAAATGGAGCGTCATGAACGGTTATAATTGTACATCTTCGGACACGACCCCGGATCCGGATGCCGCCGAGCCGGTCGCTGAAAAGCCATCCGGCAGCAGCATGCCGGATTCACTGCCGGAAAGCTCGCCAGACGAGCGGCCTCGGGAGTACGGCGGTCGACGGCAGGGTCTCGATCCGACCCGCTACGGTGACTGGGAGAAGGACGGTCGCTGCATTGATTTCTGAATTCCACTGATACCGGGAGCATCAAAGCCATGGCGACGGACAACCGCCCCTTATCTCCGCATCTGCAGGTGTATCGCCCGCAGCTGACCTCGGTCACTTCCATCCTGCATCGCTTCAGCGGTCTGCTGCTGAGCCTGGGCATGGTCATGGTGGTGGCCTGGCTGGTCGGGTTGGCGGCCGGCGAGCAGGCCTACGCCACCGTCAATGCCTGGCTGGCCAGCCCGCTGGGGCTGATTTTCCTGTTCGTCTGGACGGTCACGCTGTTCTACCACCTGTTCAATGGCATCCGGCACCTGCTGTGGGATGCCGGCTGGCTGCTGGAGCTCAAGGGCGCCTACGCCTCGGGCTGGACGGTCTTGGCCCTGACTGTCATCGTGACTGCCATCGTCTGGGGAGGTCTGCTGTGACACAACTTCGACATCCGCTGCAACAGGCTCATAACCACGGTTCGGCCGGCGACGGCGTCGGTCACTGGTGGATCCAGCGCCTGACTGCCATCTTTCTGGTGGCGCTCACGGGCTGGCTGGTGTGGGCGCTGACGACGCTTGTCGGCGCCGACCATGCCGCTGCGGCGGCTTTCATTGCCCATCCGGTCAATGCCGTGCTCGCAATCCTTTTCGTGGTCGTCGCCTTTCACCACGGCCAGCTCGGCCTGCAGGTGGTCATCGAGGACTACGTCCACAGTCGCGCCGTCGAGCTGGCGCTGATCGTGCTGATCCGGGCGGCGGCGCTGTTCGGCGGCCTGCTGGCCGCAATTGCCATTCTCAAACTGGCCCTGGGAGTCTGAACTTGAGTAGCTACGACATCACCCGGCACGAATATGACGTGCTGGTCATCGGCGCGGGCGGTGCCGGCCTGCGCGCCACCATGGGCCTGGCCGCCACCGGCCTGAAGACCGCCTGCATCACCAAGGTGTTTCCCACCCGTTCGCACACCGTGGCCGCCCAGGGCGGCATGAGTGCCGCGCTCGGCAACATGGGCGAAGACGACTGGCGCTGGCACATGTACGACACCGTCAAGGGGTCGGACTGGCTCGGCGATCAGGACGCCATCGAATACATGTGCAAGAACGCCATGCAGGCGGTGGTGGAGCTGGAACACTTCGGCGTGCCGTTCTCGCGTACCGAAGAGGGCAAGATCTACCAGCGTCCCTTCGGCGGCATGACCACGCACTTCGGCGAGGGCACGGCCCAGCGCACGGCCGCTGCGGCCGACCGGACCGGGCATGCCATCCTGCACACGCTCTACCAGCAGTCGCTCAAGCACAACGCCGAATTCTTCATCGAGTACTTCGCCCTCGATCTGCTGATGGACGACGACGGCGCCTGCCGCGGCGTGCTGGCCTGGGATCTCACCAACGGCACCCTGCACGAGTTTCGCGCCCACGGCGTGATTCTGGCCACCGGTGGCTACGGGCGAACCTATTTTTCCTGCACTTCGGCGCATACCTGCACCGGCGACGGTGGCGGCATGGCCCTGCGCGCAGGCCTGGCGTTGCAGGACATGGAGTTCGTCCAGTTCCACCCCACCGGCATCTACGGCGCCGGCTGCCTGATCACCGAAGGCGTGCGCGGCGAGGGTGGTTACCTGACCAACTCCGAAGGCGAGCGTTTCATGGAGCGCTATGCGCCCAACGCCAAGGATCTGGCATCGCGCGACGTGGTTTCGCGCTCGATGACCATCGAGATTCGCGAAGGCCGCGGGGTAGGGCCTGACAAGGACCACATTCATCTCAACCTGCAGCACCTGGGGCCCGAGGTCATCAACGAGCGCCTGCCGGGCATTGCCGAGTCGGCGCGCATCTTCGCCGGCGTGGACGTGACCAGGGACCCCATCCCGGTGCTGCCCACGGCGCACTACAACATGGGCGGCGTTCCGACCAACCATCACGGCGAGGTCGTGACCCTGGCCGACGGCGATCCCGAGCGTGTCGTGCCGGGCCTGTACGCCGTTGGCGAAGCCGGCTGCGTGTCGGTCCACGGCGCCAACCGCCTGGGTTCCAACTCGCTGCTTGATCTGATCGTCTTCGGTCGGGCCGTGGCCCTGCGCTGTGGCGAAACCATCGAGCCCGGGCAAACCCACAAGCCGTTGCCCGAGGGCACCGTCGACCGAATCGTCGACGATTTCGATCGTATCCGCCACGCCGACGGCGAGTTGCCCACCGCCACGATCCGCGACCGGATGCAGCGCGTCATGCAGGAAGACGCAGCCGTGTTCCGCAGCGCCGATACCCTGGCGGTCGGTCGCGAGCGAATCACCGAGGTGGCCGACAGCTTCAGCAACGTCAAGGTCTCGGACCGCTCGCTGGTGTGGAACTCCGACCTGGTCGAAACGCTCGAGCTTCGCAACCTGCTCGGCAACGCCGTGACCACGATGGCTGCGGCCGAAAATCGTACCGAAAGTCGCGGCGCCCACGCGCGCGAGGACTATAGCGAGCGCGACGACGACAACTGGATGAAGCACAGCCTCATCTGGATGGATGACAATCACAAGACGAGAATCGACTACCGGCCGGTGCGCATGCAAACGCTGACCGATGAAGCCGAAGTCATTCCTCCCCGGAAACGGACTTACTGACGACCATGGCTGAATTCAGACTTCCGAAGAATTCGCGCATCGGCAAGGGCCGGCACCATCCGGCGCCCGAGGGCGCGAGCAAGGTCAAGACCTTTCACGTCTACCGCTGGAGCCCGGACGACGGCGACAATCCGCGCGTCGACTCCTTCGACATCGATCTTGAAGACTGCGGCCCGATGGTGCTCGACGCGGTCATCAAGATCAAGAACGAGATCGATCCGACCCTGACTTTCCGGCGTTCGTGCCGCGAGGGCATCTGCGGATCGTGCGCGTTCAATATCGACGGCACCAACACGCTGGCGTGTACGAAGGGCATTGACGAGATCAAGGGAGACGTCCGGATCTACCCGCTGCCGCACATGCCGGTGGTCAAGGATCTGGTGCCCGATCTGACGCACTTCTATGCGCAGTACGCCTCGATTCGTCCCTGGTTGCGTACGCAAAGCCCGGCACCGCCGGACAAGGAGCGTCTGCAGTCGCCGGAAGACCGCAAGCATATCGACGGGCTCTACGAGTGCATTCTGTGCGCCTGCTGCTCGACCGCCTGCCCCAGCTACTGGTGGAGCGGCGAGCGCTATCTTGGCCCCGCCGTTCTGCTGCAGGCCTATCGCTGGCTGGTCGACTCGCGCGACGAGGCCACGGGCGAGCGCCTGGACGACCTCGAGGATCCGTTCCGTCTGTATCGCTGCCACACCATCATGAACTGCACCAACACCTGCCCCAAGGGGCTGAATCCGGCCAAGGCGATTGCCGAGATCAAGAAGATGATGCTGGCCAGGCGAAGCCTCTGAAAACCCAAATTGCGAGTATCGGCCAACTACGTACCGGATAGCTGCCAAGTAGCAAGCACCAGATTGCAAGTAGCAAACAAATTCGAACGACCGAAACTCGAATGATCGAAACAGATGAGGTGCGCCGCCGGGCCATACTGCATCCACCCACCGAGGAGCCCAGCGGATATGAGCAGTGATCAGCCGCCTTCGAGACTGCGCTGGCGCTGCCGGCGCGGCATGCAGGAGCTTGACGTGATGCTCGGCAGCTGGCTGGAAGAGTGCTGGAGCCAGGCCGATGCCCGCCGGCGCGAGGCTTTCGAACGCCTGCTTGAGGTCGAGGACGACCGACTTTGGGACTGGCTGCTGGGGCGCGCCCGACCCGAGCCGGAGCTGCAAGCCATCGTCGAGGCCATTCGTGCCCGCCACTTCTCGCCCTCGGCGTAATGACTGGCTGGTGAAACCGGCGCGCGGCGCGGCGCTGGCTGTAGCCGGGCTGAGCCTGCTGGCCTGCCTGGCGGCATTCATCAACGCTCTGCCCACGCCGCTGCAATTCCTTCTCGCTCTGCTCGCACTGCTTGGAGGTGGCCTGTCGGTTCGGCGCCTGCTGCGGCCGAAAATCGTCGCCCTGGAGGTGGCCGGGCGCAGGGTGTGCGTCCGTCAGGCGAGCGACGATCATGTCGTGCGGGGCGAGCTCGCCGGCCTGCCGTTCGTCTCGCCGGCCTATGTCGGCTTTCGCTGGCGACCCGACGCCGCCGGGCTGCCGCGCTCGATCGGGTTGTTCAGGGCGCAGTTGAGCGCGACTGATTTCCGCAGGCTGTGCCGCGAGCTGCGCCAGGCGATCGAGGCGTGATGCGAGTTGTTCGCACCACCGGCAAGTGGCTGCTGCGCCTGGCATTGCTGGGGGTGATGGTGCTTGTCGGCCTGACCCTGCCGCTGCGCTGGGTCGACCCGGCCACCTCGGCCTACATGACCCTGGATGCCTGGCGCAACGATCGCGCCGTTCGCCAGACGTGGGTGGCATCCGAGCACATTTCCGATCACCTCAAGCTCGCCGTGATTGCGGCCGAAGACCAGAAGTTTCCTCACCATCATGGTTTCGATCTCAAGCAGATCAAGGAAGCCGTCGATCACCACCTCGACGGTGGCCGCCTGCGCGGGGCGAGCACCATCAGCCAGCAGCTGGCGCGCAATCTGTATCTGTGGTCGGGTGGTGGCTGGGTTCGAAAGGGGCTGGAGGCCGCCATCACGGTGCCGCTGGAGCTGTTCGTGCCCAAGCACCGACTGCTCGAGATCTACCTCAATATCGTCGAGTTCGATACTGGCGTCTATGGTGCCGAGGCCGCCGCGCGACACTACTTCGGCAAATCGGCTGCCGGGCTTTCCCGCGCCGAGGCCGCCCGGCTTGCGGCGGTTTTGCCGGCGCCAAAACGTTTCGATGCCGACCGGCCCGACGATTTTCTGCTGGCGCGCCAGCGCTGGATTCTGCACCAGATGGACAACCTGGGATCAGGCTGGGTGCCCGAGCCTGAGCGCTGATCTTCACAGGCGCCAATCCTTCTGTGCGCGCGGCTTTGCTACCCTGTGGTCTGACGTTACCGGAAAAGGAGCTCGCTCCATGAAGTCCACCGCTGCAGTTGCCTGGAAAGCCGGCGAGCCGCTGGAGCTGACCGAAATCGAGGTCGAAGGCCCCAGGGCCGGCGAGGTGCTCGTCGAAATCGTCGCCACCAGCGTCTGTCACACCGACGCCTACACGCTCTCGGGCGCCGACCCGGAAGGGCTGTTTCCTTCTGTGCTTGGCCACGAGGGCGGCGGTATCGTGCGCGAGGTGGGCCCCGAGGTCACCAGCGTGGCGCCGGGCGACCACGTCATCCCGCTCTACACGGCCGAGTGCGGCCAGTGCAAGTTCTGCCGCTCGGGCAAGACCAATCTGTGCCAGGCGGTGCGCGCCACGCAAGGGCAGGGCGTGATGCCCGACGGCAGCTCGCGCTTTTCACTCGGCAGCGACAAGCTGCATCACTACATGGGCACTTCGACGTTCAGTCAATTCACGGTCGTGCCCGAAGTCTCGCTGGCAAAGGTCTCGAAGGAGGCGCCGCTGGACAAGATCTGCCTGCTCGGCTGTGGCGTGACCACCGGCATTGGTGCCGTGCTCAACACTGCGAAAGTCGAGCCCGGTTCGACGGTGGCCGTCTTCGGCCTTGGCGCGATCGGCCTGGCAGTCATCCAGGGCGCGGTCATGGCCGGCGCCGAGCGCATCATCGCCATCGACATCAACGCCGACAAGTTCGATCTGGCAGGTCAGTTCGGAGCCACCGATTTCGTCAACCCCAAAGACCACGATGACACCATCCAGGAGGTCATCGTCGACCTGACCGACGGCGGCGTCGATTACTCGTTCGAGTGCATCGGCAACGTCAACGTCATGCGCCAGGCGCTGGAGTGCTGCCACAAGGGCTGGGGCGAGTCGGTCATTATCGGCGTGGCCGGTGCCGGCGAGGAAATCTCGACCCGGCCGTTCCAGCTCGTTACCGGCCGGGTGTGGCGCGGCTCGGCTTTCGGCGGCGTCAAGGGCCGCAGCGAGTTGCCCGGCTATGTCCAGCGCTACATGGATGGCGAGATCAAGATCGACGAGTTCATCACCCACGAAATGCCTTTTGCCAGAATCAACGAGGCCTTCGAGTTGCTCGATGCCGGCAAGAGCATTCGTACCGTTCTGCATTACTGAGTTGAGTGAAGACATGAATTATCAGCTGGAAGAATTGGCCGCCAACCGCAGTTTCGGCGGCTGGCACAAGCGTTTCAAACATCGCTCCGAGGTGCTTGATTGCGACATGATCTTTGGCGCCTATCTGCCACCGGCGGCCGAAACCACGCCGGTGCCTGCGCTGTGGTGGCTGTCCGGGCTGACCTGCACCGATCAGAACTTCATGGAAAAGGCCGGCGCCCAGCGCATGGCCGCCGAGCTGGGCGTGGCGATCATCGCCCCGGATACCAGTCCGCGCGGAGTTGATCTGCCGGGCGAGGACGACAGCTACGATTTCGGCTCGGGGGCCGGTTTTTACCTCAATGCCACTCGCGCGCCCTGGGATCGTCATTACCGCATGTTCGACTACGTGACCGAAGAGCTGCACCAGCTGGTTTCGGGCAGCCTGCCGGTCAGCGATCGCCAGGCGATTTCCGGGCACTCCATGGGCGGCCACGGCGCGCTGATCTGTGCGTTGCGCAAACCCGATCAGTACCGCTCGGTCTCGGCCTTTGCGCCGATCGCCAATCCGATGGAGTGCGACTGGGGCCAGAAGGCCTTCAGCGGTTATCTGGGCGACGACCGTGAAGCGTGGAAAGAGTGGGACGCCAGCGAGCTGATTCGCACGCGCGGCAGCGATCATTCACTGCTGGTCGACCAGGGCGAGGCCGACAATTTCCTGCACGACGGCCAGCTTCGGCCCGAGGCACTGGAGGCGGCCTGCAAGGCGGCGGGGGTCGAACTCGATCTGCGCCGGCAGCCGGACTATGACCACTCCTATTTCTTCATCGCCAGCTTCATCGACGACCACCTGCGCCATCACGCGCGGTATCTGAAGCCGTAGCGCGGCCGTCGCGGCGACGGCTGGTGGTGGTTCATGAGAATCAAGACCCTGTAACCACGGAATACACGGGAAATACGGAACGGAACGTGGGGAGACTCGAGCAGCGGAGCTGACCCTGACGGGCAAGCAGTCATCCGTGTATTCCGTGTTTTCAGTGGCTCCCGGATTTGGCAGCAAGACAGCGGAGCCGTGCGCTGTTGCCGCTCGGCTCCGCTTTCCAGGCAGCTGAGCTTCAGGCCCCGGATCAGCCGCGGCGATGCTGCTCGATCAGGTCGTCGACCACACCCGGGTCGGCCAGGGTCGAGGTGTCGCCGAGCTGATCGTATTCGTCGGCCGCGATCTTTCTCAGTATCCGCCGCATGATCTTTCCCGAGCGCGTCTTGGGCAGGTGGGGCGCCCACTGCAGGTGATCGATCGTCGCGATCGGCCCGATCTCGTTGCGCACCCACTGGACGAGCTCGTCGGCCAGCTCGTCGCTGCCCTTGCGTCCGGCCATCAGGGTGACGTAGGCGTACACGCCCTGGCCCTTGATGTCGTGCGGAAAGCCGACCACGGCTGCCTCGGCGACGGCTTCGTGCGCCACCAGCGCTGACTCCACTTCGGCCGTGCCCAGGCGATGGCCCGAGACGTTGATGACATCGTCGACGCGACCGGTGATCCAGTAATAGCCGTCTTCGTCGCGGCGCGCCGCATCACCGGTGAAATAGCGGCCGGGGAAAGTCGCGAAATAGGTTTCGCCGAAGCGCTTGTGGTCGCCGTAAACGGTGCGCATCTGGCCGGGCCAGCTGTCGTTGAGCACCAGGATGCCCTCGGCTGCACCTTCGAGCTCGTTGCCCTCGTTGTCGACGATGGCCGCCTCGACGCCGGGCAGGGGCAGGGTGGCCGAGCCGGGCTTGAGATCGGTGGCGCCCGGCAGCGGGCTGATCAGGATGCCGCCGTTTTCGGTCTGCCACCAGGTGTCGACGATCGGGCAGCGGCCCTCGCCGACTACTTCGTGATACCACTCCCAGGCTTCCGGGTTGATCGGCTCGCCGACGGTGCCGAGAATGCGCAGGCTCTTGCGGCTTGCCTTCTTCACCGGTGCTTCGCCGCCGCGCATCAGCGCGCGAATGGCCGTCGGGGCGGTATAGAAGATGTTGACCTGATGCTTGTCGACCACCTGCCAGAAACGGCTGGTGTCGGGATAGTTGGGCACGCCCTCGAACATCAGCGTGGTTGCGCCGTTGGCCAGCGGGCCGTAGACGATGTAGCTGTGGCCGGTCACCCAGCCGATATCGGCGGTGCACCAGTAGATATCGCCGTCGTGATAGTCGAAGACTCTCTCGTGGGTCCAGGCGCACCAGGCCAGGTAGCCGCCGGAGGTATGAAGCACGCCCTTGGGCGCGCCGGTCGAGCCCGAGGTGTAGAGAATGAACAGGGGATCCTCGGCCCCCATTTCCTCGGGTTCGCATTCAGCGTCGACGTGCTCGAGCTCGTCGTGCAGCCAGCGATCGCGGCCCTCGTGCCAGTCGATGTCCTCGCCGGTATTTCTCACCACCAGCACCGTGTCGATGCGCTCGGCGGCGTCCTTGTTCTCGAGTGCGCGGTCGACGTTCTTCTTCAGCGCGGTGGTACGCCCGCCACGGCGCCCGGCGTCGGCGGTGATGACGATGCTGGCCTCGCAGTCGACGATGCGACTGGCCACGGCGTCGGGCGAAAAGCCGCCAAAGACCACCGAGTGCACGGCACCGATGCGCGCACAGGCCAGCATGGCCACGGCGGCATCGGGAATCATCGGCATGTAGAGGGTGACGCGATCGCCCTTGCCCACGCCCTGACGCTTGAGCACGTTGGCGAAGCGGCACACGCGCGCGTGGAGCTGGCGATAGGTGATCTTTTCTTCGTTGCCCGGCTCGTCGCCTTCCCACAGAATCGCAACCTGGTCGCCGCGGGTTTCCAGGTGACGGTCGAGACAGTTGGCGGCCACGTTGAGCGTGCCGTCGTCAAACCAGCGGATATGCAGATCGTCAAGGTCGAAGTTGACGTCCCTGATGCGCGAGTAGGGCTTGATCCAGTCGATCGTCTGTCCGATCCGATTCCAGAAACGGTCCGGATCCGCGCCGGCCTCGCGGCGGAGTTCCTGGAAGCGCTTCTGGTCGACGTGGGCGGTTTTTGCGATCTCCTCGGGAACGGGATGGGTTTGCGCTTGGGGATGATTCTCTGACATGGCTTCGTTTCCTCCTCGGTGGCCCGGCAAGGCCAGGTGGACGCTGGCATTCAGTGTCGCCAAAGCCCGCGGGCTTGTAAAGACGGTGTCGGCATGGTCGGTCCCGTGACTTTCCGGGACCGCGGCAACAGGTGGTGGTCAGCGAGGCGAGAGGGCAGGGGCACTTGTGCAATGACTGCGCCTGACATAGGATGCCTGCTAACCGATCCGGAGTGCCGATCGTTGGCGGAAAAAAGCTGCATCGTGGCCCAATTCAGGCGCCACGCTGATCTGAATGACAGTGAAATTCGCCTCCTGCGCGCGCTGGAAGATGATGCGCAGGCGTTTCCGGCCGGCAGCGTATTGAGCGAGGCTGGCCGGGAGGCCAACCACTTTTTCATTCTGCAGGCAGGGTGGGCCTGCGCGACGCGGCTGCTGGCCAACGGTCAACGGCAGGTTCTGGATATATTCCTCCCCGGTGGCATCATGGGCCTGCGCGATATCGGCTTTTCTCATACCCAGGCGGAAATGAGCGCGCTGACCGACGTGTTCGCCTGTCCCTTTCCGGTCGAGCATTTTGACGAAATCTTCGAACAGTCTCCCAGGCTGGCGCGGATCTTTTTCCTCAAGCTGGTTCAGGAAAACGCCTTGTTGACCGAGCGCATCATCAATATCGGTCGTCGACCCGCAGTCGAGGCGCTGGCGCATTTTCTTCTGGAAATGAAGGCGCGCCTGAAAGTGTCGGGTAATGAATTCGAGCTGCCGCTCAACCAGAATGTGATCGCCGATGCTCTGGGCATCAGCACCGTGCATGTCAGCCGGACGCTGGCGCAACTCAAGGACAAGGGGCTGGCGCGTACTTGCCACAACCGCGTCATCATCGACAATCTCGATGCGCTGGTGGCGCTGTCGGGTTTCGATCCGGCCTATCTGGCGTAGGTCAGATCGGAACGGGGGCGGCAACGCTGCCGACCCCCGCTTTCAGCAGCGCGTCAGACTCTCGGTTTGCGGCCGCTGATGAAGAAAATCAATGCCACGATCAGGCCGACGACGAACAGGATCCAGGCAATACTCGAGGCTGTTCCTGCGACGCCGCTCATGCCGAGAGCCCCGGCGATGATCGCGATGATGAGAAATATCAAAGCCCATGTAAGCATGTCGTATTCCTTTCTTATTTGTGAAAAGGAGCTGAGATCGTAGGTCAGCTTGTGCGCTTTGTCTTTAACCTTTGTTATGGACGTCGACGCCGTCAGCGCTGTATCGTGCGCGTTTGGCAAGTCAATCGATCAGCCAGGGTGGCTTGATAACGAGAGGTCGCACGATGGAAAAGTACCAGGCGAAAGCCAAGTGGAACCGCTTTACCGCGAGTGTCAAGCAAGAGTGGGGGGAGCTGACCGATGACGAGGTCAGTCAGGCAGAGGGCAATCTTGACGAACTGATTGCCCGGATTCAGGAGAAGTATGGCGAAAGCCGCGAGGCAATTGCCGAAAAACTCAATAAAATGAAGGAGTGAACCATGAGAAAGCTGATTGACAACAAGCTGTTCAACGTCCTGTGTGCGCTTTTGCTGGCCCTGTCGGTCGGCGTGCTGGCCGGCTGTGAGCAGCAGGGCCCGGCCGAAGAAGCCGGTGAAAACATCGACGAAGCCGCAGAAGAGGTCAAGGACGAAGTCGACGACGCCACCAGTGGTGGCTGATCCCGGGCTTGCGATGCTTGCCAATGAAAGATCCCGGCCATTGCGCCGGGATTTTTCTGTTTTGCCGTAGCTTCAGGGGACCATGATCATTCGTCATGGTGGTGCCTGGCCGCGGCAGGGCGCGTGCCTGTTGCGCGTTCGATACTCCATCAACGCGAAGCCGATCAGCAGCCAGAGGATGCCGACCAGAAAGCCGGCCGCGACGTCGCTGGCGTAGTGCAGGCCGAGAAGCATGCGGCTGAACCCGATCAGAGCAATCAGCATGGCGGCCCAGAAGCCGACTTCAAAGCGAAAGCGCGTGGCCGGAAGATCTCTGGCAATGAGATAGGCGAGGAAGCCGTAGACCGCCATGGCGCTGGTCGAGTGGCCGCTGGGGAAGGAGGGGGTGGCGGCGATGATCTCGGTAACGGCCTCGGGGCGCTCGCGCGCGAGTACGTACTTGCCTGCGTAGGTGGTGATCTGCGAGCCGATCACCACCGTCCACAGTGGCACGATCACATGCGCGTGTCGATAGGCCCAGACCAGCCCCGTGGTGGCAAGCGCCACGGCCACGACCGTGACCGAGTCGCCCAGGCCGGTCAACCACGAAAAGACGCTCAGAACCCCATCGCTGCGTAGCGCGCCCAGGCTCTGATTCACCCATTGATCGAAGCGGATCATCTCCTCGGCTTCGAGCAGCTCCTCGACCAGCCCGCCGATCAGCACCAGTACATACAGCGCCGCCAGGATCATCAGCGTCAGCGGCAGGCCGGTGAATTGCTGTCGCGTGGTGCGCGCGGCAAGGATGCGGGCGGTTCGAGGGAGCCGCTGCGCGAGCGCGGTACCCAACCCGGCCACGCGGTGGTGGTGCCGGGTTCTGTCGAGCGCAGCGGCCAGCCACTCGAGCCCGCGTGCGGCCAGCCGGATCAGCTGCCAGGCCAGCAGTCGCAGCACGATCAGCGCCGCGGTGATCAGCAGCAGCGTCACGGTCGTGGTCGACATCCTGTCTCTCCTGCCATCGGGGTCGGACAAGAATACCAGCCCGGTGGCAACGCACCCGCGACCGGAGCCACGCTCAGATCGATACTCGGTTGAGCCTGAGCGCGTTGCCGATGACCGACACCGAGCTGAAGCTCATGGCTGCCGCCGCGATCATCGGGCTGAGCAGCAGCCCGAAGGCCGGATACAGTACGCCGGCGGCGATGGGCACGCCAACGCTGTTGTAGCCGAAGGCGAAAATCAGATTCTGGCGGATATTGGCCAGGGTTGCCCGCGACAGACGGCGGGCGCGCACGATGCCGGTGAGATCGCCCTTGACCAGGGTGACGCCGGCCGACTCCATGGCCACGTCGGTGCCGGTGCCCATGGCGATGCCCACATCGGCGCGTGCCAGGGCCGGGGCGTCGTTGATGCCGTCGCCGGCCATGGCCACGGTGCGGCCGTTTTCCTGCAGCTCGGCCACCTTGTCGGACTTGTCCTTGGGCGCGACGTCGGCAAAGACCTGATCGATGCCCAGTTCTCTCGCCACCGCCTTCGCCGTGGTTTCACTGTCGCCGGTGACCATCACGATCTCCAGGCCTTCTTCGTGCAGCGCGTCGATGGCGCCGGCCGTGGTGTCCTTGATCGGGTCGGCCACGCTGATCAGGCCGGCGGCTTTGCCATCCACGGCCGCGAACATGGCGGTCTGTCCTTCCCTGCGCATCGACTCGGCGTCGTCGAGCAGCGATTCGACGTCGACACCCAGGCTGTCCATCAGCTTGCGATTGCCCATGGCCACCTGTTTCTCGCCCACCTTGCCGTGGACGCCTTCACCAGTGACCGACTCGAAATCAGCAACATCGCTCAGTTGGATATCGCGCGCTTTCGCGCCTTCGACAATCGCTTCGGCCAGCGGATGTTCGCTGGCGCGCTCGAGCGCGGCGACGGCGGCGAGCAGCTCGTCCTCGTCGATGCCATCGACGGCTTCGACGGAGGCCAGCTGCGGCCGGCCTTCGGTCAGCGTGCCGGTCTTGTCGACGATCAGGGTGTCTACCTTGCGCATCACCTCGATCGCCTCGGCATCGCGGAATAGCACACCCATGCCGGCGCCGCGGCCGGTGGCAACCATGATCGACATTGGTGTGGCCAGGCCCAGCGCGCAGGGGCAGGCAATGATGAGCACGGCCACGGCGTTGACTGTGGCATAGGCCAGACGCGGCTCGGGGCCAATGGCCAGCCAGACGAAGAAGGCGATGACAGCGACCGCAACCACGGAAGGTACGAAGTACTTCGCCACCACATCGGCCAGATTCTGGATCGGCGCACGCGAGCGCTGGGCTTCTGCCACCATTTGCACGATCTGGGCCAGCATGGTGTCGCTGCCAACGCGGGTGGCTTCGATGACCAGCGTTCCCGAATCGTTGACGGTGGCGCCGATAACCCGGTCGCCGGGTTCCTTGGTGACCTTGACCGGCTCGCCGGTGACCATCGACTCATCGACATTCGAGCGTCCGTCGACAACTTCACCGTCAACCGGGGTTTTTTCACCAGGGCGCACCCGCAGCCGATCGCCGATCTGCACGTCCTCGAGCGGTACGTCGTCTTCGTTGCCGTCGGCGTCGATGCGCCGAGCCGTTTTTGGCGCCAGGCCGAGCAGGGCGCGGATCGCCTGGCTGGTGCGCGAGCGCGCCTTCAGCTCCAGCACCTGGCCAAGCAGCACCAGGGTGACGATGGCGGCGGCGGCCTCGTAGTAGACGCCGACCGTGCCGTGCTGATCATCAATCATGCTCTCGGGGAAAATGCCCGGGGCAATCGTTGCCACCACGCTGTAGATAAAAGCGACCGCCACGCCCAGGGCGATGAGCGTGAACATGTTGAGGTTTATGGTGCGAACCGACATCCAGCCACGTTGGAAAAACGGCCAGCCGGCCCACAGCACCACCGGCGTGGTGAAGACCAGCTCCAGCCAAATGCCCGGCGTGTGCGGAATGAACTCACGCAAGCCCGGGATCATCTTGCCCATGGCCAGGAACATCACAATGGCAGTCAGCGGTACGCTCACCCAGAAGCGACGTCGCATGTCGACGAGTTCCGGATTCTCCTCTTCTTCGACGGTGACCGTGCGCGGCTCCAGCGCCATGCCGCATTTGGGGCAGTCGCCGGGTTCGTCGCGTACTACTTCCGGGTGCATCGGGCAAGTGTATTCAGTCTTCGTCGACGGCCCGGCCTGCGCTTTCTCCAGCGCCATGCCGCACTTGGGGCAGGTGTCGGGCGTATCGGACTCAACGCCGGGGCACATTGGGCAGTAGTAAGCTTTGTTGCCGGATGGTTGGTTGCCGTCTCCGTGTTCGTGGTCGGAGTGGCAGCAGTGGTGTTGCTGCGTGTCTTCGCCGGCGTTTTTCTGGGCGTTGTCGTGTTCGCTCATGGTAAGCCTCTGAAATTGAGTCAAAACAGGGCAGGGCGCCTCAGCGCCCGTAGCGGGTCAGCACGTCGATCAACTCGTCAATGCGCTGGTTCGGCCCTTCAGTGCGACCGAGGGTGAGCTCGTCCTGGATGCAGTGTTGAACATGGCTGCGCAGAATGCTGTCTTCCACCGCCCGCAACGCGGAGCGTGCCGCGCGAAGCTGGGTCAGGATATCGACGCAGTAGCGGCCCTCATTGATCATTTTCACAACCCCGTCAATTTGCCCGCGAGCGCGGTTGAGGCGACGGAGTTGATCGCTGTGGTCGGGGTGGTTTTTCATGTGCACACACCATACCCCCTGGGGGTATTGGTTGCAACTCGAGAAAATATCAAGTTCTATTATCTTAACGATATTCAGTTAGTTACATGATGGTTATCATGTAAGTTCTTTGTTGTTTCATGGCGAGGTCAGGGGTATATCGCAGGCTGGGCGGTCGCCTTGAACACGATCCGGACAAAGCAGCGAACCAGAAAATCCGGCGTCTCTTGAGCTGACGGGTGCATGCGGACAGAAAATGACTCAGCCCACGAATGCCCGCTCGAACACGTAATCACCCGGATCCCCAATCGACCGACTGGCCTGGAACCCGTGCGCATCCAGTAGCTCACGAAAGTCCTTGATCATGGCCATGCTGCCGCAGAGCATGACGCGATCCTCGGTCGGTTCCAGCTGCGGCAAATCGAGATCGCGCATCATCTGGCCGGAATCAAGCAGGGAGGTCAGCCGGCCACGATTGCGGAACGGCTCGCGGGTGACGGCGGGGTAGTAGCGCAGCTTGTCGCCGATCAATTCGCCGAGAATCGGATGGTTCGGCAAGTCCCGGGTAATGGCTTCGCGATAGGCAAGATCTTCAACATGGCGGACACCGTGAGCGACGACGACAGTGTCGAAACGCTCATAGGTTTCCGGATCCTTGATGATCGAAAGAAAGGGCGCCAAGCCGGTTCCGGTGCCCAGCAGATAGAGGCGGCTGGCTGGTTTGAGGTCGCTGATCAGCAGCGTGCCGGTCGGCTTTCTTGACAGCAGGACTTCGTCGCCGATCTCGAGGTGCTGCAAACGCGAAGTCAGGGGGCCGTCAGGCACCTTGATCGAGAAAAATTCCAGCTCCTCTTCCCAGGAAGCGCTGGCAAACGAGTAGGCACGCATCAGGGGCTTGCCGTCCACGGGCATCCCGAGCATGATGAATTGACCGCTGTCGAAACGCAGTCCGTTATCCCGTGTGGTGCGGAAGCTGAACAGGCCGTCGTTCCAGTGATGGATGCTCAGAACCCGTTCGCGACGAAATTTATCCATGGATCGAAGAAGTCTCCTCTTGCGACAAGGCGGTAGCTGCTACTGCATCAATGTCGGGCCCCCGAACCCGGCTTCAAGCCCTGGCGGCACCACGCCGACGCGGCGCGACAGCGTGGTGCCGGGGTATGCGATGGAAGCAGCGGGTGGTGAACGCCGGCGGGTTGCCCGCCGGGATGTCATCAGCGTCAGGCAGTGGGGGAGCGCTGGCCGCGATTGCGGCCTCGGCTGCGCGCTGACTTTTGCCCACCGGGGACATTGCGACCGCCGCGGTTGCCACCGCCTCCGCGGCCGCGACCACCTTTGTTGCGGCCACGTCTCGGGGGCATTTTTCCGGCCTCTCTGGACAGCGGCTCGGTGGGCTCATAGCCTTCGACCCCGAAGGTGGGGATGTCGACCTTCACCAGCTTGCGGATGTCTTCGAACAAGCCGTGCTCCGAGCCGGCGACCAGCGAAACGGCCAGGCCGTCGCGGCCGGCCCGACCGGTGCGGCCGATGCGGTGGACGTAGTCCTCGGGCACGTTGGGAATGTCATAGTTGACCACATGTGGCAGCTCGTCGATATCGATTCCACGTGCGGCAATGTCGGTGGCCACCAGCACACGAATATCGTTCTTCTTGAAATCCCTCAGCGCCCGGGTGCGGGCAGCCTGGCTCTTGTTGCCATGAATGGCAGCCGCCGGCAAGCCATCGGTTTCAAGCTGGCGAACCAGGCGATTGGCGCCGTGCTTGGTGCGGGTGAAAACCAGCACCTGTTGCCAGTTGTTGGAACCGATGAGGAAGGACAACACTTCGCGCTTGTGCTTCTGGTCCACGCGGAAGGCCTGCTGGGCGATGGCCTCGACGGTGGAGTTGGGCCGGGCGGTCTCGACGCGCGCAGGTTGTTTGAGATAATTATGCGCCAGCTTACTGATTTCGCTGGAAAATGTGGCGGAAAAAAGGAGTGTCTGACGCTTTTCCGGCACGGCCTTGACAATACGCTCGATCGCCGGACGGAAGCCCATATCAAGCATGCGGTCGGCCTCATCGAGCACCAGGAGCTCGACACTCGCCAGATCAACGGTACCGCGCTGCATATGATCGATCAGGCGGCCGGGCGTGGCCACGAGCACGTCGATACCGCGCTTGAGTTTGTTGATCTGGGGGTTGATATTGACGCCCCCGAAAATTTCCAGAGATCGTAGCTTGATGTGGCGGCTGTAAGAGCGGAGGTTTTCGTGCACCTGGGCGGCCAGCTCGCGCGTGGGCGTGAGAATCAGCGCGCGCGGCTTGCGCTGGTCGCCGCCACCGGCACTCAGCAGATGCAGCAATGGCAGCGTGAAGGCAGCGGTTTTGCCAGTGCCGGTCTGGGCGCTGGCCATGACATCGCGGCCTTCGAGCACCAGCGGAATGGCTTTTTCCTGAACGGGCGTCGGGCTGGTATAGCCCTGTTCGCTGACAGCACGCAGCAGTTCGGCCCTGAGGCCGAGAGATTCGAACTTCATTATCTTGATCCTTGTTGAGGCCAAGGCGTAAGAAATTCCCGAACATTTCGGGAAAGAAACAAATCGGGGAGAGGCCTTGGCCGGGATCATTTCGACCCCATCAATCCGCGAGAGGGCATTCATGCAAGTCGACTGCAAGGGATTGCAGCCTCAAGAATGCAGGCGCACTATAACATAATCTCGCGGGAATCGGGCTTTTTGGAAAAGGCTTGGCAGAGAGGGCGGGCCGGCCGAAAGCCCGGCCGGCCCGATCAAGAGCTAAAGAACTATTTGATGCGCTGAAGCGCATTTTCGTATTCCGTGATCCGGTACTGCTCACGCAGCAGGGCGATCTTGTTGATGATTGCCTCGACGTGTCCCAGGCTGGTTCCGGGATCACTGCTGTCCACGGCATATGCCGTTTCATAGCCGACACGGCCCGCGCTGAAAGGCGGCGTGTAGCTGCAGGGGCTGATGGACTCGACAGTCCAGCCCCAGTCGTTGACGCGTATGTCGAGTGAAGTCTGAAAAGCCTCGTTGCATTCCCACCAGGTCGAGTGGGGGCCGACGACGATGCCCTGGCTATTGGTAAACCAGGCCGAGCCGAAGTAGCCGCCGCCTGTTCCGGGTGCTAGCGCGGCTGTGGCCAGTGAGCTGGCGAGAATCAAAAGCAGGGCGAAGATAAAACGATTGTGAGTTTTCATGTTGGCTTCCACTAGTTTGAGTTTGATCACCGGCGAGAACCGGGAGCCGCCAGATCGACGGCCGGGATTTACATTGCCTCGCGAGTGTCGCTTCGGCCAGCACAAACTGGTGATGAAAGCGGGAAGCTGCGGCCAGTCGGGTGGTCTCGGACGCTTACACTTTTCAACTCAAGTATCTGATCTATCATTGAATATCAGGTTTGTTCCCAAAACGTCCCGGGATTGTTGCTGCCCCCCGTTCCGGTCTGGACTAGGATTGGAGACCGTCATGAATTTTGGAGAATCTGGATGCACCGTGTGACGAAACGCCATCTGCTGGCCATGGCCGCGCTGCTGTCAGCGGGTCTTGCTGCTTCGACTTGGGCTCATAGTCCGCTGGAACACCCGGACTGGTGTACCGAGAATGGACGCTTGGTCGTCGTTGATGAGGTCAATTGGGATGGTGAGACACTGGCCCGAATGGTGCAGCGGGAAAGCGGTCGTAGCAGCTGCACTGCGAGCAGGTCCGGAGGCATCGGGACGCGAACCTGCGGCCAGTTTGATGACGACTGGGGGGCCGTGAACGCAATAGCTATCAACCACTGTGGCAGTTTTGCGGTGGGTTTTGTAGGTGCAACGCATCCCGACCATGGCACAGTCGTCCATATCACCACAGGCCCGGAGGCCTTCAACGACGAACAGCGACATCATGAACGCTATCGCGCGACGATGGGCCTGCGGACCATGTGTGTTCGCTGTGAGCCTGCGAAACGCGAGCCGCTCAGGCCAGCCGAGCCGGTCATGCCGGTTCGCTGATGGGGATGGAGCGGGGCTGTGCCTCAGGCCAGCCCCAGCTTTCTTGCATCCCGTTTGACGTTTTCAATGCCAGCCTCCAGCTGCCCATCGTCCTCTCCGGCACACTCTCCCAGCACGAAATAGGCCGTGCGTAGCACCTCGCGCCAGCGCGGCTGTTTGGGCAGCTGGGCCAGGCTCAGGTAGCGATCCATGGCCCGGGTTCGCAGTCGGCCTTCGTCGATCGTTACCCGCCAGATACCGCTGTCTTCAGCCAACTCGATCCGCGTCTGGCCGGTCGCGCGCTCCCAGACATCCAGGCTGTTGACCATCAGATTGACCAGACTCCGCCGAAACTGACTTCGGATGTCCTGCTGGACAGGCTGGAGCTGACCTGAAAGCAGCTCCAGATCGTCGTCTATGGAGCTCCAGCGCCGGTAGAGCTCACCCGGGATGCCGCCCTGTTTCAGGGCGGCCTGCAGCACGCTACCGAAAGCCTGCATGCGTGAAAAGTGCCGGTTGATCAGCGGGATCAGCTCTTCTGCGGCATGTGGCTGTTGCTCTGGCGCCCGAATATTGATGACCTGCAGCTCTTCTTCGAGATTGAGCGGCTCGAGATCCAGGCGCAGCTCTGACCCGCGGTTGGTCGTAACGGCTACATCGCGCCTGTTTTTCTGAAGCTGTTGCCAGGTGCCCGGACCGAATATCTGGTCGAGGTTGGGTGCGTCACCTGCCAGAGAGTCAAGCTCAAGTAATTGGCGAGCGGCCTGGTTGGCGAATACGATACGATCCCGGGCATCCAGGCTGAGCAGTGCGTCGCTCCCCATGTCGAGGAGCTGTTGGAGCTGTTCGTGTGAAGTACGCAGCGCGCTGGCGGAGGCCTTATGGCTCTCGATTATGCGCTGCAGCTGCTTGCGCCGCTTGCGTTCGCGACGGTTGCGTCGCCGGTGCCACGCAATTGCCACGAGCAGTATCGATCCCGTCCCGCTGACTCCGGCGGTTGCGATCAGGGCAGTACGCTGGCGGTGGTTCTCAAGTGCCAGCTCTTGGAGCCGGTTATCAGCGGCCAGCTGTTCGATTTCTCGTTGTTTCTCCGAGACCTCGAACAGTACCCGATGGCGGTTGAGCTCACGATCCTGCTCACGCTTGATCCGAGCCAGGCTTTCCCTATTGTAGCGGCGCAGCCAGTCAAGTGCGGCCTGGTGCTCATCCGCCTGGGCATTAAGGTTGGCCAGCTGTTTGATTATCTGCAGGCGCTGGTCGCCTGGCCAGGTGGAACCGCTTTCAAGAGCGCCGGCTAGCAGGCGCCGAGCGGTGTCGAGCTGCCCCGATGTCGCCAGTTGGTCGGCTTGCAGGGCAGTCCAGCGCGGCGGTAGCTCAATATCGGAAAGACTGGCCGTGGCTCGAGCGATTTCAAGCCAGCGCTTCACCAGCTGGGGCTGTTCGAGCCGGTTGGCAATGCTTGCCAGTTGGGTGGCTGCACGCACCTCGTCAGGCGAGTGCCCCATGGTGTGAAAAGCGGTATATGCTTCGCCCGCCGCCGCCATGGCTTCTTTCGCTCGCCCCTGTTTAGCGAGCAGTCGAGCCAGGCTTTCATTGCTGTGTGCAATGTGATGGTCTGCCTGCGCCCGTCGGTGGTGCTCGAGCGCCTCCTGGTAATAATGTTCGGCTCGTTCGAGGTCACCCAGGTCAGTCAGAAGATCGGCGATGTTGTTGAGCGTGCTGCCAAGCTGCGTTTCTCCAAGCTCGCGTTTCATCTCGAGGCTTGTCGTATAGGCGTCAAGCGCTTCCTGTAGCGCGCCGATGCGTCGATAGGCGTTGCCAAGGTCGTTATGACTACGTGCAACCAATGCACGGTCGCCGTGCCGGGACGCCAGCGCCAGGGCGCCCCTAAAGAAGGTCAGTGCGCTTGCGCTGTCTCGCCGAGCATGGGCGAGGATGCCCTGGTCGCGGGCGAGCCGGTACTGGTTGATCAATTGGCCGGAAAAGCCCGGGATCTGCTGGATCTCGCCGTGCCGCGCTTCTGCCTCGTCATAGCGGCCGGCCTCGCGAGCCAGGATGGCGAGCTGAAAAAGGGCGACGAGCGCGGCAGCGTGATCATCCTTCGCTCGTGCAGCGGCCAACGCACTCAGGCACACGCTCAACGCTGTACCCGTACGGGCTTGGCGGGCGGCAATGCAGTCCTCCGCGGCTGATGCCTGCACGCCCCGAGCTGTCGCGGTGATGGAGAGCGCCGCTATCAGGATAGTGAAAACTCGGATGAACAAGCTCGATGACACGACGAAACAGCAATACTGGCAGGGGCTTGAATGTGGAGTATACGCAGGCCTTTGTAGATAATAGCGCGGGTTCCGACGGACGGGCCTGGATTGTCGACGAGCTCCGCTGTATTGGCTGCCGAGTGTGGCAGAGTCGACAGCGGGCCACGCTGGATGTCGAAGTCAGTTCACCGTCACGCGCCAGGCGCATTCCTGTAAAGCGGTGAGGCCGCGGTCGACGAAACGGGGGTGATCGGTCAAACAGTCGCGCCGCTCGAGCAGCTCGAAACTGAGGTTGTCGTGGTTGCTCAATTCGTCTGACGAAACCGAGAACGGCGGGCCGCTCATTTGCGACTGCTGGTATTCGAATGTGACCAGCAGCCCGGTCGCTTGTGCCGACAGTTGGCTTCGCAGGTGATCCAGGTAGCGGGTACGCATATCGATCGGCAAGGCGACAAGGGCGGCGCGATCATAGAAACAATCGAAAGGCGTGCTGGATTCGAAGTCGAAAAAGTCTCCTTCGAAGATTTCCACATTCTCTGCGCGCCAGTGCTGCAGACGGCCCGCGCGGGCACGTTTCGCCGGCTTGCTCCACTCATGATAGAAGGCTTCGATTGCGCGGCCGCTGAGTTCCACGCCGACCACGCCGTGCCCTCGCTGCGCCAGCCAGCGCAAATCCAGGCTCTTGCCGCATAAGGGCACCAGCACGCGCCTGACGTGCTCGGTCGATAACTGGTCCCAGAAACTTTTCAGTGCCCAGTGCACTTCGGGCTGATGAAACCCGATTTCACGTTGACGCCAGCGCGCGTGCCAGAACAGCTTGTCCATGGATACCCAGTCTAGCCCAGGTTGGGCCTCAATGAGGGCCGGATTGATATTCAAACCTGGTCTTGTTCAGGGGGATGGGCAACGTGTGCGATAGCGCACTGAGCCGAGCTGTTCTCGAAGCCTAGGATGTTGGGTAAACGCGGGACACCTGCTTGCTCAACCGCATGAGCCCAAACCGGCATGATCTGATCAGGAGTGGAGTTTTATGGTAGAAACCCGAGCGGCGATCCCGGCCCGTGAGCATTCCCGATCCGCATTGTGGCCGGGAAGCCTTGCAATGTCACAGGGAACTTCCGAGTTCGAGGTGACCGCCCGACTTGATTCCAGTGGCCGGCTGACGCCCGATTGCGCCAAAGTCGTGCGCGAGTGCCTGGATAGACACGGGTTTGCAATAATTCAGGCCGCTTTATCAGCGGATGAGGCCGAAGTGGGTTTCGAGCTTGTAAAACAAACCGTCGACAATCCTGATCGGCACATGAGTCAGTTCGCTAGCGAAACGGACAATCGCTACAGCAGACGAGATTTCTGCTCCCTGCCGTCGACGCCGGCGTCGATTCACTTCACGGCATCACTGTGCAAGCGCCTGGAACGGGTTATTTCTGAATACTGCGGCAGCTCACGCCCGCTGCTCGAGATCACGACGCTGACAAGCCATAAAGGCTCCTCTCACCAGTACATCCATCGCGACCCGGACTGTGTGCTGAGCATGATGGTGGCGGTTGACGACATTGCCCCTGAGCAGGGCGGTACGCTGTTCGTTCCGGGCACGCACAAGTTTGGCGGTGCGAATATCCGTATGGGCGGCCGCGCCTTCGAGCTGATGGAACTCTTTCGCACGGCCTGCAATGCCCGCATTATGCTGCGCAATTTTCGCATGCTGCGCCAGATGCGCCGCGACCGAAGCCGTCCCTTGCGACCCGGCGAGTTTCGGGACCGGGTCTTTTCACGCAAGCAAGATGATCATCAGCCGAACTTCCTTAGATTCCTGAGTGGGCGGACCTACCAGTTCAACATCGGGATGCTCAACCCGGTCAGGCTCTGGAAGATTTTCAGGAATCGACACTTGCTTGACTCTACGTTCCGAGTGGTGCGAACGTCTCCGAAAAAGGGAACCGTCATTCTGTTCCGCAGTGATCTGATGCACGCCGGTGGCGACAATCGCTCTGAGCGACCGCGGCACCTGATGAGCCTGAGCATTGCGCGCGATGTAATGAATCCTGAGCAGTGGAGCTTGAGTTACTCACCCGACCCAACGCTTCTAAACAATCCGTATACCTTCGGCGAATTGCTGCAGGTAGAGATGAACGACTGATTCTCAGCGCACCGATGCCGCGTCAACTAGCTTCAGTCCTGCGGGTGAAAGGCCGTCTGATGGGTTGATGCATTTAACTTCGACGAGCCAGCTGTGAACATCCGTGGGGTCAACCACATTCAGGTCGATACTGATGCTGTCGCCATTACCGAGCTGTTGCTCCGGTGTTCGGAAGAGCCTCGAACGCCAGTGTGTGACTGGCCCGAGAGGTGAAGTGTCGAATGCAATTTCGTCATCAAACACTACCCGGAAGTAGAGCGCCAGGCCATCCATTCTTCCCGACCTGTCTGTCACACGGGAAACGCTGGCGACATGCCTAAGCTCAGATGCCGACTGCATGCGATTGAGATCAAAGCTCAGGATTGGCTCGGGCCTGCAAAGGAGGGTATCTACGGCTGAGGGCTCGAGCAAATAGCAGTGATAGTCGGGCGGCCGGTAACGATCCGCTTCGGGGCACTCGCGCAAGACGCTGAAGTCGATGCCGTGCACCGTTTGTTCCCAGAGATAGGGAATGGTGCGCTCCGACTTGAGCTGAACGGGCTCCAGAAACAACTCGAAACGCGCCGGCAGGATCCGCCCCCCGGGTTTCAGACAGCGGCGCTTGAGATCCAGCAGGTTGTCGATCATGTTCTCTGTCAGCAGCTCATCTCCGATCTGTTCGTGGATGATCAGATCCACCGGTTCCGGTGGCGTGAACTCCCGGCTGTTAGAGCGGATAAATTCGATGCGGTCAGCGCCGTTGTGCCGGGCAATTCGCTGCGCTACCTCGATGAATTCGGAGTGATCCAGAGCGTAGATGCGTTCGGCCCCCTGCTGGGCGGCAAACAGCGCAAGAATGCCCGTTCCCGTGCCCAGGTCAATCAGTGTTTGCCCGGGCTGAACATGACGACTGATGGCCTCATGGTATCGATCGACCCGGATTCGATCGGCCAGCATCCGCTCGTGACTCAGCAGGCTCGTGAACTCGTCGCGGTTATTCAGATCGTAGAGCAGGCTGCGGCCCGCGCGCGTTGAGCGCAGCATGGACTTTGCCCGTTGAAGCAGGGTGCGAATGCTGCGGCTGAGGATTGTATTCATCGCGACGTCCGTAGGTTTGCCGTGGTCGGAAGACCAATTTGCGCCAGTCCGGCGCCGATTCCCGATTGTTCAGCACGAGCATGAACAGCCGGTGCGAGCCGCTCTGTTCGTTTTCGCACAAACCTCAAGCGCAGGCATCGGTATGCCGTTAAAAAACGTGATAGACATCTCAAAATGTTCGCTTTCGCACAGATCGATTCCTCCAACGCGTCTACATTCGCAATCGCAGCCTCCGGGCTGTCCGAGGCAGCCTTTCGCGGGCTGGCCACAACATGCGCATCCGCCGGAGAACACTGGTCATGACGAATTTCAGTACGCGAGTTCTCCTTCTGTTTTCGTTGCTGGCATCGACGCTTTTGGTCGTGGCCTGCGCGAGCGGGCCTCGTCCCGACCCGGTTCCGCCCGCGTCTACTTCCACTATGGCGGTCGAGGACTATCGCATTGGTGTGGACGATATTGTTCAGGTCAGCGTATGGCGGCGGGAGGATCTGGGCGTCACCGTGCCGGTGCGTTCGGACGGGATGATTACGGTTCCGCTGATCGGTGACATACGTGCCGGTGGGCTGGAGCCCAGCGAGGTGGCCGAACGCGCAAAGGTTCTGCTCTCCGATTATATTCGCGACCCGCATGTCACGGTAATCGTCACTGAGCTTCGCAGTCATGAGTACCTGTCGCGGATCCGGGTTACCGGAGCCGTCAGAACTCCCGTTTCGCTTCCTCACCGTCAGGGCATGACGGTTCTTGACGCGGTGCTGGCGGCCGGTGGCCCCAACGAATTTGCGGCCGCCAATCGCAGTGCGCTCCACCGGCACATGGATGACGGTTCAATCAAGAGTTACAAACTGCCGCTGGGCCGCATTCTCGAGCAAGGCGACCTCAGTGCCAACCATGTCCTCATGCCGGGTGACGTGATTACGGTTCCACAGCGTCACTTCTAGGATTTTGCCTATGAATCAGCTGCCAAACGCGCCACAGACTCTCCCGCTTGCTGAATACATACCCGCAAGCCTGCGAGAAACCCGACGACGTTTCCTGTTTCTTGTCTTCGCTTTTTCATTTATCGCGCTGACGGCGTTGGTGGTGGCCAGTGCCTGGCCAAAACAGTACCGCTCATCAACCACCATTCTGGTTGCCGAAGACAACATCATTCGACAGCTCATGGACGGACGAGCGGTCCCGACGAGCATCTACGATCGTGCTGGAATCGCCCGGGAAGTGATCTTCAGCCGCAAGGTGATGGACGAGATCCTGCTCGCTGGAGGATGGCTCGCGGAACATCCTTCGCAAGCCCGGCAGGAAAGAATCTCTCAGGAGATAAAGCAGCACACGACGGTGGGTGCCCCGCGGGAAAATCTTATCCGGATTGAATATCAAGACAGCGATGCAGCGCGAGCCCGCATCGTTGTCGAGCGATTCGCTGCCCTGTTCATGGCTGAAAGCACAGAAGCCAAGCAGCGCGAAAGCCGGGAGGCTTACGAGTTCATCGGTCGCCAGGTAAGGGCTTATCACGCGATGCTGGTAGATTCCGAAAAGCGGCTCAAGGCCTTCCGTGACGCCAGCCTGGATGCCCGGCCAGGTACCGGGAGCGATGTCGACATGCGCATTGCCGAGATACGATCGGGTATAGAGCAAATGCAAATCGAGCGTAGTGAGCTGATGTCGAGAGAGGCCTCGCTTGAGGACCAGCTCAAAGGCCTGGACAGCAAAGCCGGCCTGCAGACTTACCAGGGAATGCTGCGGCAGCGTATCGCCCTTGCCCGGGACGAGCTGGACTCGCTCCTGCTCGAGCTACAGCCGCGCCATCCCGATGTCGTACAGGCCCGCTACCGGCTCGATGATCTCAAGGCCGAGCTGGAGTCCTCGGAAAATCGGAGCGAGACACAGATTGATGGATCGGGCTTCCAGCAAAGCATGGTGCAGCAAGAGGTCAATACCAATCTGTCTGAAGTTCGCACCGCTGTGGCGGGGCTTGACTCCAGGATTGCTGCCACGCAGCGCCTGCTTGATGCCGAGACCGAGCGCGGCCGGCGGGTAGCGCAATCCGACCTGCAGCACGCCGAGTTGATACGCGATCATGACGTCAACAAGACCATCTACGAGGATCTGCTTAATCGCCTGGAAAACGCCCGGCTGTCGATGCGGCTAGATGAGATGGGGCGTGGGCTGACCTTCAGCATTCACGAGCCGGCAGTGGAGGCAGCCAGGCCCTCGGGACCGAGATTTCTCCACATGGCGGCTGGCGGTCTGATGGCGGCCATTGCGATGCCGCTCGGGCTCCTGCTGCTGCTCGTTCGTGTCGATCCCCGCCTGCGCTCCCCCGAAGCGATCGAGCGCACAACGCAGCTGCCGCTGCTCGGCACCGTACCGCGCTATTTAACGCCTCGGGAGCGCCAGCGGCTCAAGACGCGGGTGGTGGTTGCCGTCCTGCTTGTGACAATCACACTGACGGCCTACGGCGTTGCTGCCTGGCTGAGAATCATGGTGAACGCATGAAAACGGAAAATCGGATTGACATCTCGGCCATCGATAACGGCGAGCCGATTCCTGCGCGGCACACAATCTCGCAGATGTCGGAAGAAAAGCTTCTGCCGGCGCGCGTGCTCGAACAGCGGCGGCTTATTCACGCGTCCATGAAGGACCCTGAACAGGTCGACCGAGTGCGCGACCTGCGAACCAACGTTCTGGCCAGAAGCCATGATCACAACCGCGTGATCATGGTGACCGGAGTCAGCGATGATAGCGGCGCCAGGAGCCTGGCGCGAAATCTGGCGGTATCCATTGCTATGGATGAAGAGCGGACGGCTCTGCTCATTGAGTGTGATCATCGACACCCGGCCCTGGCTGATGACTTTCACCTGCCCAAGCGTTCTCCGGGCCTGCTCGACTTGTTCGGCACCGACATGCACAACGTGAACTCGATTATCTACCCGAGCGGTGTGGAACGGCTACGTTTAATTCCGGCCGGCCGAAGCGGTCAGCGCGGAATGGAATTCTATGCCTCGGTTCGAATGCGGGCGCTAGTGAAAGAGCTCCGCTATCGATACGATGATCGCTACATTGTCATCGATGCGCCTCCGGTCCTTGGTGCTCCGGATGCGCGCATCCTCGCTGAATATGCAGACCTGGTCATCCTGGCCGTGGGCGAGGGCCGTCATCGGCCCGAAGTGATCCGCCGCGCCGCAGCCAGGTTGCCGCCGGAGCGGTTTGCCGGTGTCGCCTTCAGTTATCTGTCATGAGCACGCCCGCGGCAGCCATTCGAACCTGCTGCCCGAGGCCATCAGTCCGGCGGCACCATACCAGCTGCATTGCTGTCGGGTTGATAGCGGCGTTGGCTGCCAGCGGCGCGTTGTGCCAGCAGACGCCTGGCGCTGAAGATGCACCTCCTTATCGCCTCGATCTCGAGCTGGGAGCTGAGTACAGCGATAACCGGAGGCGTTCCGATCCTCCGGGACCGGACGACACCGCGCTGATTCCGCGGCTTGTTCTGGACATCGGCCGCAGCTCTCCCAACTGGCAGGCCAGAGGTGCAGGATTCGTCGAATATCGCGACTCGATCGGAGGCGACTTCGAAGACGAGTTCCGGGCAAACCTGGCAACCACCATCGATTGGTATCTGGTGCCCGATTCGCTCACATGGGCCTTGCAGGATGTTGCCAGTGTCGAACCGATCAATCTGTTCGCCGTTGATACACCCGGCAACCTCCAGCAAACCAATGTGCTGACAACCGGCCCCACCTGGCGGCTTCGTTCCGGCCAGGCCTGGGAAACGCTGTTCGACGCCCGGTTCATCAATAGCTATGCCGAAGAGATCGATGCGTTCAACAGCGACCGTTTCAGCACCTCGGCCCGCCTGCTTCGCCGCCTCGCTCCCAACCGTAACGGTTCCGTTGGTGTGGAATACACAAACGTTGCCTATCGAGATGCGCCCAATGATCAGAATGACTACGAACGTATCGATGCAGTCGCTCGTCTGCACTCAGTCCAGGCCCACACCGAAATCGATATAGCAACAGGCTACACCTGGCTCGACCCCGACGTTCTTGAGTCCAGCTCCTCGCCGCTGCTGCGGTTCACGCTCGCCTGGCAAGTCCGGGACCGAAGTAATCTGAGGCTCAGCGGCCGCCACGAGCTGTCCGATAGCGTGCGGCAGTTAGCAACCGCTATCGATGGCATCGATTTGCCGCTGACCACGACAACGCGGCTTCCAGTGGGCGCTGAACTATTCGAGCTGACCGAAATCGAGTTGGGCTGGCAGCAGGTGACGCAGCGGGGAGAGTGGTCGTTGATACCGTCCTGGCGCGACTACGATTTCGAGTTCTCTCCGGAGCTTGGCTATCGTGAATTCGGAGCCAGGCTGTCCGGAAACTGGCGGCTGACGCCGCGGCTGTTTTTCCAGTCAACGTTCGAGTTTGAGCGGCGCCGATTCGATCTTGGTCGTCGTCGTGATACGGACTATAGCGCTGCCGTATTTATCGGTCGACAATTCTCGCCAAGGTGGTCGGCACGCGCAGGAGTCATCAGAGATCAGCGCGAGAGCTCTGCTGAAGGTGACGACAGCCGGGAAAACATTCTGGCCGTCTATCTCACGTTTCATGCCGGCGGGTAGGTAAGCATGGGTATCTTCTTCCAACCAGCAGCCGTCCGCCAACTAACAGCCCGGCCGTCGCAATCGCCAGCCAATGCCTCTGGCGGACCGATGAGGATCTTGCTGATTACAGACACGGATCTGGCGCAGCGTGGCGGCAGCGAACGGTTTCTCTCCCACTTGCTCGAGCGCCTGGATTCATCGGCGTTTCATATTGATCTCATCCAGCTTGATTGGGTGCCCGGCCTGGATTCCGACAGCTCGTCTCGTCTCTATGCAAAAGGTCACCTGAAGGTTGAGCATCGGCCTGTCGGCGCGATCTATTCCCCACGAGCCTGGAAAGTCTGGTGGGAGCTGTTGGGGCGAGTCAGGCAAGGGCAATACGACATCATCCAGTCGCAGCACGAAAAGGCCGACTTGCTCAACGCCTTTCTGCCGCGGGGGCCGAACCGGCTTCTCAAAATCAGTAATCGCAGGGACACGGGGTTTCAGAAAGGGGCGGCGCTTCGTTTGTTATTTTTACTGATCAACCACCGCTTCGATCGTTTCATCGCGCCTTCGCGGGCCATTCTGGATCAGCTTGAGCGAAGCGAAGGCGTCGATCCCGGCAAAACCCGCTGCTTGCCCAATGGCGTCGATTGCGAGCGCTATCGTCCCCTGGATAAAGTGGCCCGGCAAGCGGGAAGGCTTGATCACGGGCTGTCACCAACCGCCTATCTGATTGGTTGTGTCGCCCGCCTCGTCCCGGTCAAGCGACACGTCGATCTGATTAAAGGGTTTGCTGCAGTCGCAGACCGCTTTCCGGATGCCGAATTGGTTCTGGTTGGCGGTGGCCCGCTGAACGAAGAGCTTGAACGCGATGTTCACCGATTGGGTGTCGCCGAGCGGGTCCGGTTTTTCGGCGAAGGACAGCAAATGGAGCAACTCCTTCCGCTGTTTGACGCTTTTGCGCTGGCTTCATGGACCGAAGGGCTCTCGAACGCCATTCTTGAAGCCATGGCTTGCGGGCTGCCGATCGTTGCAACGCGCGTCGGCGGTAATCCGGAGCTGATCCAGGACGGTGTCTCCGGCCATCTCGTGGCCCCCCGCTGCCCCGAGGAATTGGCCGATGCCTTGTCGCGGCTGCTGGGGCAGCGAGAACAAGGTCGGGAGATGGGCCGTGCAGCGCGCTTGCGCGCTGAGGTGGCTTTTTCCTTGCCGTGCATGATTGATTCATTCACTGACTACTATCGCGCGGTCGACAGCGCGCTGAAAACATGAGCATTCCGATCATTCATCTGCGCTCCAGCACGGGCCTGTATGGCGCTGAACAGGTTGTGCTCGAACTTTGCCGCCATCAGCTGGCACTGCAGCCAGATACACGGCTGCTGGTCTTCCAGCCGGCCGGCGCCGACGAGGTTGACCTGATACGGGAAGCTCGTCGCCGGGGTTTGCCCACACAGCCCCTGTCGTGCCGTGGCGCGCTGGATCTCTATGCGATCATCGAGCTAAGGAGACGGTTGCGGGAATGCTGCGTGAATGCGCTGGTCGTTTTGCACTGCCACGACTACAAATCAGTCGTTTACGGCGGGCTGGCCTCGGCCGGCCTTCCGGTGGCCCGGGTGGCCACGTTGCACGGCTGGCTGGAGGGGGGAGGGCGCCTGCGGCTTTATCACAAGCTCGAGGCCAGGATGCTGCGCCATTTCAGTCGCGTCTGCGCCGTCTCACCCCTGATCGTCAACCAGTTGATCGAGCAAGGCCTGGATTCAGCGCTGATTCGACGCGTGAACAATGGCATCGATACCAGCCGTTATCGGCCGCAGTCCGGCGTCGGCAACCCGCACCGCAACAAGTATCTTTCCATTGGCACGGCTGCACGACTTTCGCCGGAAAAGAACCTCGGCCTGCTGATTCGGGCAGTGGCAGAATGCCGCGAGCGCAACCTGATACTGCATCTTCAGATCGTGGGCGAGGGGCCGCAGCAGGCGGAACTGGAAGCGCTGATTGAGCAGCTGCAGCTCGGCGAGCAAGTTGAATTCTCCGGCTGCATCGGCAACCTCGAAGGCTGGTACCCCACGCTCGATGCTTTCGTTCTTCCGTCGCTGCGCGAGGGTATGCCGATTTCCATACTTGAGGCGCTGGCCTGCGGCTGCCCCGTGATCGCAAGCAACGTTGGCGCCATACACGAGCTTCTTGACGGCATCAGCGGCTGTAAAGTGGTTCCGCCCAATGATCTGCAGTCGCTGGTCGAGGCGCTTATGGTGCTCCCCTGGACGCCGGGCCCGCTCCTTGAGGCAAGTGATCGCATTCACTGCCACTACTCCGGAAACCACATGGCCTCGCGCTATGCCGGAATCTATCGCGAGGCGGTTTCAGCATGACCGCCTTTGCCCAGGGTTCCGTAGCCGCGCCGCTACAGCAGCAGCGAGTCGGTCGAGACAACTGGATCCTGATCCTGTATGTCGCTCTGATCCCGCTTCAGAACATTTACCTGCAGTATATTCCCAGCGCCGGTAAGGGAATCAATTTCATCAACGTCATGTTTGCCGCCTCGCTGCTGATGGCGTTTCATTGCCGGGGTGGCCTGGTTCGCGGCAGTGGCGTCAACGGCTGGGTCATGGCCTACATGCTGTTCGGGACATTCGCGCTGTTCAAGGGCGTGTCTTTCGTTGCTGAACCGGAAGGGCACCTGGAGTACCTCAAGGATCAATTCATCGCCGTCAGCTTTCTTTTTCTGGCGCAAATGAGCGTGCTTGACTGGATTGGATGGCGGCGGCTGTTTTTTGCCTCACTGGTTCCGCTTCCCTACATGATTTATGTAGTTCGGGACCAAAGCGCTTCGATCAATGCCTGGCACTACACGGACTTCCTGCGCATCAACGGCACATTCATGGAACTGGGCGCGAATGAAATGGGCGCATTTTTTGTCACCGCATCCCTGGTGGCAATGGGAGTGGTGGTCGGCATGCAGCGACCCGCCCGCTGGCGTCTGTTCTGCCTGGCCGGCGCCATTCTGGCTGCCATCGGTGTGGTGCTGAGTTATTCACGAACGGCCTACGTTGCTGTTCTGCCCGCGACACTCCTGCTGGTACTGCTTCCGCGCTACCGAATGAGGCTGATCATCCCGGTAATACTGACCGCTTTACTGTTGCCCATATTTCTTCCCCAGGCCGTCATTGAGCGCTTTGACACGATTTCGCTCGAAGAGGGCGAGCGCGACGAAAGTACCGACGATCGTTTTGCCTTCTGGAATCTCGCCGGCGAACAGATCGCCAAGCGGCCGCTACTTGGAACGGGCTTTCACACCTTCCACCACGCCGAGATCAATCCCCTGGAGATGGATACGCACAATTTTTTTCTGCGCGAGGTCGTAGAGAAAGGCGTGGTCGGCGCACTGATCCTGCTGATCATGTTGCTGAAGATTCTGCGCATGTGCTGGCGCTCGTTTCGAATTGCCGTGCCGGGAACGCTCTACTACGGGTTCGCCGTCGGCTTGCTGGCTGCATTCGTTGCGCTGATGATCGGCAATGTCTTCGGAGATCGCTTCACTTATTACCCGATGATCGCGCACTACTGGCTTTATGTCGGGCTGGCTTTGCGCGGCTTGCAGCTGAGATTTGCCGAGATGGCCGAGGCGGGAGATTATGAGCGCAACGCCTGACTATATCGCGCCTCTCGGCCGCGTCATCGTTTTGATGTATCACGGGCTGTATTCCGATCGCGATGGCCCCGGGCGCTTTGACCCACGCTATAGCGTGCGGGCCGACGACTTTCGCGCGCAGCTGGAGCAGATTCGTGAAAGCCGGGTGGTGGGCTGGCGGCCGGCGGCGGGTGAGCCCGGGGTTGCGCTATCTCATCCGGGCAAGCGCAACACGGTGCTCATCACCTTCGATGATGGTGACGTGAGTTGGGTAGAGACCGCGCTGCCGCTGCTGCAGTCGGCGGGGCTCGGCGCCGTTTTCTTCGTGACGAGTGACTACGTTGGCCAGAAGGGCATGATCAGCGCCTGCGGGCTCCGAAAACTTTCCAGTGCGGGTATGGGCATCGGCTCCCATGGTGTCAGCCATCGCTTCTTGAATACGCTGTCGCCGGCTGCGCTGGAGTGCGAGCTGTCTCAAAGCCGGGATTTCCTGGAGCAGGCGATTGGTCGCCAGGTGTCCTTGCTTTCCCTTCCTGGCGGCCGCGGAGGCCAGCGCGAGCTCGAGGCAGCTCGACAATGCGGATATCGTGCCGTGTTCGGATCGCAGCCAGGCAACAACAGCGCCACGCGACCCGGGGGCTTGATCGAGCGCATCGCCATCACGCGTGATGTGACGCTCGAGGAGTTTCGGCAGCTGCTCGACTGGCGCGGCCCAGCAGCCTGGCGTATCCGGGCGCGGCACGCGGCACTCCGCTGGCCCAAGCGCCTGCTGGGTGACCGCGGGTACGACTGGCTTCGAAACGCTTGGGTGCGTTGAAAATGATGCTGGCGCTGATCTGCCTCCTTGTGCTCGTGACCTGGACTTTTGTTGCCTATCCGGCGCTCGCCCTGCTGCTCGCCCGGTCCAGAACGGACGCGAGTTCGATTCGATCCCCGGGGTCAGGGCCTGCGGTGACGGTCGTCATTGCCGCGCGAAATGAAGCGTCCCGGATCGGTCCCCGAATCCGTAACCTGCTGGCCAGCGATTTTCCCGCCGAAAAACTTTCGATCCTGGTCGTCGACGACGGGAGTAGCGACGGTACCTGCGAGGCTGTGCGATTGATCGGACACGACCGGGTTCGCCTGCTGTCCTTGCCGATGCCTGCTGGCAAGGCGGCCGCCATCAACCTGGCGATGCAGTCCGTCAACACTCCGTTGACCGTCTTCGCCGATGCCCGGCAGCGATTCGATTCGTTGGCGATTCAACGACTGTCGGCCCCGTTCTCCGATCCGCTGGTGAGCCTGGCAGCCGGCCGCCTGGCGCTGGCCGAAGGCGAGGCGGCCGGGCTGTACTGGCGTCTGGAAACGGCGCTGCGCAAGGCGGAAGCACTGCTGGGCTGGTCACACGGAGCCAGCGGAGCGATCTACGCGATTCGCACGTCCAAATTTATTCCCTTGCCCGCCGGGCTGCTGCTCGATGATGTCTGGACACCACTTCAGATCGCCCGCCAGGGCCTTGATCTGGTTTTTGTCGAGCATGCCCTGGCAATCGAGCCAGAGGCCAACGGCAGTGCGGTCGAATTTCGGCGCAAGCTACGCACATTGAGCGGTAACTGGCAGCTGATCGCCTGTGCACCATGGCTGCTTTCCCCCTGGCTCAATCCGGTGTTCTTCGCTTGGTTTTCGCACAAGTTTCTTCGCCTGATCGCACCCTGGGCTCTGGCAGCAATATTCCTGGTTTCTCTGCTGAGCGTTGTGCGCGATGGCCACGTGCTCGTCCAGCTTTTGTTCTGGGTTCAGCTGATAGCCTATGCCGCAGGCGTCTTCGCGATGTCGGCTCCCGACCTGGCTCGCCGCATTCCGCTCGCCACGGTGGCGGGCAGCTTCCTATTGCTCAATGTGGCTGCCCTGGTGGCGTTGCCGGCATGGTTCAGCCAGCGGCATGCCGGGCAGTTCTGGAAAGACTGATGGCGCGGCTGCTGTTCGTGACCGCGCGCGTGCCGTTCCCGCCTCGGGAGGGGCATCAGCTGCGCAGCTGGCACCTGCTGCGCGCCGCCGCGGCGCAGCATCAGGTGACGCTGCTTTCTCTTCGCCGCGCCGACGATCCGGTTTCGCTGCCGCCGGAGGTAACCGGACTGCTGGCGGACTGGGAGCTGGTCGATCTGCCCGCACTGCGGGGCCCGCGGCACCTTCTGACAACGGGCATGCGCTGGCTGCTGACGCGTCGCCCGCTGCTTGATCTTCGCTATCGCCCGCCCGCGCTTGAGCGTGCCTTTCAACGCCGGGCGGCAGGCGCTGATCTGATTCACCTGGACATGCTCGCGCTCGCCGGCCTGCTTTGGAAAGCACCTGCAAAGACGCCGATCATTCTTAACGAACACAATGTCGAATCCAGGCTTCTGCGGTCGCGGCTGAAACTGGAACAGCGCCGGTCGAGCCGGCTATTGCACAGGCTGCAGCTGCTGGGGCTGGAAGCGTTTGAACGGCGGGCCTGCCTGAGAGCCACTGCGGTTCTGGCTTGCTCGGGCCTGGATGCTTCACAAGTCGAGCGACTGGCGCCGGAAGCAAAAATAGCCGTCATACCCAACGGCGTCGATACGCGCGAATTTTCCATCCGTCAGAGCAATAATCCAGGCCGGGAATCACTTGTTTTTGTCGGCCAGATGAGCTGGTTTCCCAATCGTGACGGCATGGAGTATTTCGCCCGCGACATTCTGCCGCGTCTGACCCAGCGCGGCGAGCTTCAGGTCGATGTTGTGGGACGGCACGACGGCCAGCTCGTGGCTGGAGCAGACCCCCGGCTTCGGTTTCATGGTTTCGTCGACGACCTCAAGGAACTGGTCCGGGAAGCGGCGGTTTTCATCGTGCCGTTGCGCGCCGGCAGCGGCACCCGCCTCAAAGTACTCGAGGCGATGGCCCTGGGAAAGGCAATCGTGAGCACAAGCAAGGGCGTGGAAGGCATCGGCCTGACTGAAGGTGAGAACGTGCTGCTGGCTGATACGGCACAAGCATTTGCCGCTGCAGTGGAACGACTGCTTGATGACCCCGATCTGCGCCGCCGTCTCGGACGATCGGCACGCCGCGTAGCTGTTCAGCGGTTCGACTGGAACACGATAGGCCTGCGCCTGCAGGAGGTTTATGACGAGGTGTTATTCACCCGACGCTCGCCCAGCGCGTGCGATGAGGCGGTAATAGATCCCGCCAAATAGCTCATAAAGGGCGCGCTCCGATTTGTCGAGCGACGTTGACTGCGGCCAAAGACCGGCTGGGCTGGTGACCGGCACATAACGGCTGTTCAGCGCCCAGGGGCAGACCTCGAAGCCCTCCTGTTCAAAGGCCCAGCGCGCGCGCGGCAGGTGCAGCGCGCTGGTGGCCAGGATGATCCGGCGTGATTTGTGGCGCAGCAGGTAGGCGACTTCCAGCGCGCTGGTGCGCGTGGTGGTCGATACCTTCTCCATGATCGGTTGCGGTGAGCCGGGATTCATCTGCATCAGCAAGGCTGCGATGATTTCAGCTTCGGGAATACGGAAGGGCCCGCCTCCGGAAACAATCAGCGGCAGCTGCCTGGGTGGGTTCGACGCCTGCAGCGCGACGATACGATCCAGCGTTTCTGCCGTCAGAGCCCCGAAGTCCTGTGGGCCATGGGGCGGGCGCCGCAAGCCGCCGGAAAGAAACACCACGGCACCGGCCCCTGGGCAGGCGGTTGGCATTTCAGACGCCGCTGTGGGCTGTGGCGACTCTATGGCCCGGACCAACAGGTTTGCCCCCAGCGGCGTGGTCAAACCCAGGCCGAGCACAAGCCCGACAAGCGCACTGATCAGCAGCCAGCGGCGCGCCGAGTGCAAAGCGAGGGCGGCCACGGCGGCGCAAACCAGCGCGAGGTTAAGCGGCGAGTAGAGCGCGTTCACGATCTGCTGCGGGCCGCCACGACCCGGCGGATGCCGGAACGCAGACTGTTATCCAGGCTGGCCCATACGAGTGCCGGCAGGGTGATCGCGACTGACCCTGCCGCCAGCCGTGGCAGAGCATCCTCTGCGCCGAAATAATCTACCGAACCGAGCAGGAGATACATTGCTGGCGCGAATGCCGCGGCAGCCCCCAGCCGCCGCCAGTTCGGCAGATAGCGAAGCTCGGCCGGGCATTGCCACAGCTGAACCGCCGCCAGGAAAACATGGCTGAGAATCGTGGCGGCCACGGCGCCGGCCACGCCCCACAGAAGGATCAAGGGGATATTGAGCGCGATGTTGAGCACGGTCGCTGACAGAGTGATGAGAAAAAAGCGTAGAGCGCGTCGCTCCAGCAGCAGCCCATACTGCGCAATGGAGAACAGTGAATACCACGCCAGGGTCATGGCGATGGCCACGAATACGGGCGCGGAGGCTGCCTTGTCCTGTCCGGCGAGAATGATGAAGAAGTCCTGACCAACGCACAACAGCAGCGCCGTGGCCAGAGCCACGGCAAGCACCCATACCTCGAGCATGTCGCGCTTGAGTGCCACGATCGACTCGGCGCCTTTGGTGCCATAAAGACGAATCGCCGTCGGTGTGAACGCCTCGTTGAGCGTCTGGCCCATGACCGCAGTTACCGCCATGGCCAGCCCGAAGCCGATGGTATAGATGCCGACCTCGGTAAAGCCGCCTACCAGGCTGCGCAGCAGAATGCGATCGGTAAACGCAAAGAGCACGGAGGTCAGCTCGGTAAGCATCATCGGCAGTCCGAAGGCCAGACCGGCCATGACCGACGCGCGCTGCGGAGTCCGAGCGTGGCCCCGGTACCAGCGCGTGAACCACCAGCTCAGCCAGGCCGCAACCAGGACGATCACCAACAAGCGCGCGCTGAATACGCCCAGGGCGCTGCGCTCGATGAAAGCGATCGTGACAAGGATCAGAGCAACGTCGCTCCAGCGCCAAAGGGCCTTGACCCAGACCCGAATATCGGAGCGCTCCAGCGCATAAATGATCGCCTCGACGTAGCTGCACCAGATCAGCAGCGGCAGCATCACGATCAACACCTGTAGCACCGGTTGCTCGTCAGTGGGAAAACGGTCGATCAACAGGAAGATGACCGCCGCACAGACCAGCCAAAGAACCAGCGACATCGACAGCGGCACAAGCATGTGGTTGCTCGTGAATCGGCGCAGCGCCGAGACCCCGCCGGTGTGCGGGTAAAAGCGAAGAATAGCGTGTTGAGTGCCCAGCTTGAGCACGCCGGCCACAAGCAGAAGCCAGGCCTCGTAGTAACCGAGAATACCGAACTGATGATTGTCGAGCAGCCGGGTCATGAATGGGAATGACACGAACCCTGCCGCGATTGTCACGACATTGCCGCCGAGGTAGCGGACGTAGTGCACCAGCAGGCCGGAGCGTTTGTTTTCGGTCAGCGCCATAACGCCCCCGAAGCACGCGTTCCGGCCGGAGGCATCCGGCTTGTGTCGGCTGGCGCACAGATGCAGCGCATATTGCCGGGCAAGCTGGCCGAACTCAATGGCTTCTGGCGCCCTCTGGCTTTGATATGAGCGAACCTGCCCCAAAACGTGCCGCGTTGCGCGCCGACTACCACCGCTATCTGGCCACCATGAGTGGTTTGCACCGCCCCTGGCGGGCGCGCCTGGCGGCGGCTACCGAGTTCGGCTTCATTGCTATTGCCGTTTATCGCTTTGGCCGCCTGGCCCGACGCATGCGGCCGCGCTTGTTGGCGTTGCCCCTGAAACTGGTCTACCGCTTTGCCAACTTTTTTGTCCAGGTTTTGCTCGGCATCAGCATTTCGACCAATTCGCGCATTGGCTCCGGCTTCTACATCGGCCATTTCGGCGGCATCATCGTCCACGGCAACCTCGGCAAAAACTGTTCGATCGGTCAGGGTGTGACCATCGGATCGCGCGGCGCCGGCCGCTCCAACGGCTATCCGGAAATCGGCGATCGGGTTTATCTGGGTGCCGGGGCGATGGTGGTCGGTCGAGTTCATGTCGGTGACGATGTTGTGGTCGGTGCCAATACCGTGGTGGTCTCCGACGTTCCCGCCGGCTGTCGGGTTGTCAGCGCCCAGGCGCGTATTCTGCCGCCGCGCGCTGATACGGACGAGAAATCCCCGCGGCCGTCAGCATGCCGGTTAGAGTCCGTTGACTCGGTACGATAACGAACACAGAAGCTCACCCCGGCAAGCGGAGAGCGAGTGCCGGAGCGGGGCGTCGACTTCAACGCCTGCAGGAGCCGCAGTCGGCCGCCGGTTGATCGGAACCGACGCGATCGCGAAACCCGCCTGTCGCAGTATTGGCCGGTGCGGGCTCAAGAGCGCCGACGGATCCGCCCCGGCCGGCGGACGATCGCGGGCGGCCAAGGAAATCGGCATCGACGCGCGTGTTCGCATGAGCCCGCCCGATAAGTGGGCTGTCGGCTGTCGGCGTCGGGTCGAATGCGCCGATAGTCGTGCTGGTGATGCCGGGATCTGCAAGGCAGCGTTGTCCGGGCGTGCAGGCGCTGTGGTAGGCGCGGCTGACGAGGTTGGAGGACCACTCTACGTCAACATCTTCCTGGTCACTGTAGAACAGGCAGCTTTGCCGCGGCTGGCCGTGGGCCGGCTGGCCGACGAACAGATTATTGCTCATCAGGATACGTCCTCCCGCAGAGCCGGCGCTGCTGACCAGGCAGTTGCCTTCGCCGGTGATGGTGTTGTTGATCAGCGCCGAATCGATATCAGCACCCAGCCCGAGAAAGACCGCATCGCCGGCGGCGCGGCAGTGATCCGACGGCGCAAAGTTACCCTGGCCCACAAACCGCGCGCAGCTGCCGATGATCACGGAGTTGCTGATGAACGCACTGCCGGAAACCTTGACCTGGTTGCCGGCATTGCCCTCGAACAACGAGGCATTGATGCGCACTTGCGTGTCCTCGTCGAGATAGAGCAGGTCGAGCCCGTCAGAGGTGTTGTAATGGACTCGCGCGCGCTCGAACACCCATTCGCCGCCACTTTGAGCCGTACCCAGCCCGTCGCCGTAGCCGCCATTTGCCTGGGCCCAGCAGCCGGTGATCTTCCCCTGAGGCCAGGTCTGGATACAGCCGTTGTAGGCGATCTCCACGTCCTCGAATTCGAGCCGCCCGCTGTTGGCGCTGTGCTCTCCGACGTCGCCGTCCCATCCGGCCCAGCCGTTGGCAATGATGCGCACGCGCTCAAGCCGCCAATCGGAAAGCCCGCCGGCGAGTACGCCCTGGTTGGCCAGGCCGTGGACGTGCAGGTCGCTCAGGATGATATCCCGAGCGCCTTGTGCGAACAGGCCGGTCGAAGCCCAGTCGCCGAAAGGTGGCTGGTCACGCTGGCAGGCAGCGACCGTGCCTTCACAGCCGCCACCGTGGCAGTGAAATTCGATACAGCCGGACCGGTCAGTGATTTCCAGGCAGGCCAGGCGAGCGTGGCGGGTATCTTCGAGATTGATGATCATTGCCGCGCGTTCGCTGCCCCACAACTCGGGTGCCTCGGGGCAGCCGGCATCGTGCCCGGCACCAAGCACGCGCGTGGGCTGCTCGGCCGTGCCTGCAGGCAGCGGCGGCATATGGCAGTCCCAACTGTAGGCCGGATTGCAGCGTTCACTGCCCGGCGCACCGATGCCCATGCGGTAATCTCCGGCGCCGATCACCAGAGTGTCGCCGCCGGCCAGGCGCGGCTCGCCACCCGGCGGCAGAGCGAAGAAAGGATGGGCCCAGGCACAGTTGCTGTCGTTCTCCCGGGCGCGATCGAACCGGCCGTTGCATTGCCTGGCGCTGCCGCCGTCGGGGCGCACGAAGTAGGTGGCCGACCAGGCGCTGTCAGGGACAAGGGCAACGGCTGCGGCCGACAGGATCACTGCCAGCACGGCAGAGCCAGAGTGGGTGGTGATGACTTTCCAGTCTTTCAGCCAGGCGGCGGAAACGGGCATGAGCAGACCTGTTGGCGAGACCGGAAACCAGTCTTGCACAGTCAAGCCCTGGCGCTTGGTGCGGCCAGGCACACAGTCGGGGAAAAGACCGTGTACACGCCGCTGATCGGGCGCCCTCTCCGAACTTCAGCGGCAGACGCTGCCGCCGTCCGGGTTGTCAGCTCATGGCGCGACTTCATCGGCCTGCGCCATGAGTGGAACGAGCTGGCGGCACGCGTTGACGACCAGGTTTTCTACCGCCATGAGTTCATTGCCGGCTGGCTGAGGCACTTTGCCGGCTCGTCTTCGCTGCAGATCATGATCGTGCCCGCCGGCGACGGGCACCTGATCGGCGTGCTGCCGCTGGTTGCCCGGCGCCTGTCGGTTTGGGGCGTTCGACTGCGCGCGCTCCACAGCGCTTCCAACCATCATTCCGGTCGCTTCAGCCTGCTTGCCGAGCAGCCAAGCGAAGTGGCCGTGCGGCTGCGCCAGGCGCTGATCGACACCGGGCAGGCCGCAGGCAACCAGCGAGCGACCCATGCCCTGTGTTGAACCGAACTGCAGTCCGCTTGCCATTGAGCGCCTGACGACGACGGCCGGGCTTGCCAGCCTCAAGGACGACTGGCAGCGGCTTATGAGCACCGGTGATCTCGATCCGTTCAACACCTGGGAGTGGCAGGCGGCCTGGTGGCACAGGCTGGCGCAGGGCAGGGCACTGTGGCTGCTGGTGGCAAGGGATGGGGGCGGCGAGATACGAGGCATCGTGCCGTTGAGTCTGGAGAAGACCCGCATTGGCCTGATGCCCGTGCGCCGTCTTGCCTTTTTGGCCGACGAGCTGGTTGGCAGTGATTATCTCGACGTTATCGCTGCGCTCGAGTGGCGCCCGGCGGTCACGGCGGCTGGTGGTCGCTGGCTCAGGGCCCGTGGGGATGCCTGGGATGTGATCGAGTGGCGCGATATGGACACCGAATCCGATACTGCCAGACAACTTGCTGCCGCTCTTGGTCCGGATTTCATCGGCGAGTCGCTGCAGCAGTGGGTCTGCCCTGGCACCGCGCTGGCGCCTGCTGAAACCTTTGATGACTTTCTGGCACGAACGCAGCGCGAGAGCAACTACCGGCGTCGGCGGCGCTGGCTGGAGCGTCAGCCCGGTTTTTGCATTGATAACTGCGCTACCGGTTCCGGGCTGGTCGACGCTCGCCGCGAGTTCTTCCGCCTGCACGATCTGCGTTGGGCCCGCTCAGGCGGTTCGGCCGGCATTCCCGATGAGCCTGCGCGCGCTTTTCATACCGAGGTGACCGATCGCCTGGCACAGCGCGGCCAGGTGCGTTTCTACACGCTTCGAGTTGACGGCCAGGCGATCGCCAGCGTCTACGCGCTGATTGCCAACGACACCTTTTACTACTATCAGTCGGGTATGGATCCGGCCTGGCGGCGCCGCAGCGCCGGCCTGGTGTTGATCGGTGAAACCTTTGCCGATGCGATCCGCCTGGGCCTGCGTCGCTACGACTTTCTGCGTGGGCCGGAGGCCTACAAGTCAGACTGGGTCGATGGTGAGCGCCGGCTCTCGCGCTGGCGCTTCTATCGTCGTCGCGGCGGTGGCCGGCGCGCCTGCCGTCTGGATGCCGGAATAAAGACCGGCAAACAGCGGGTCAAGCAGCTTCTCGGCATCAAGCGTTAGCGAAAACGGTCGCCAAAGATTCGATCTGATGGTTCCGGCGGGCCAACCCGCTCGATGGCCCCGATGTCGGGGCCGCCGCTGACGCCACGTGTCACGCCGAAGTAATCGTGGGCCGGCGCCAAGTCCGAATTCGCAGCATTGATCAGAGGGCTGGCTTTCAGCGGGTTACCGTCAAATTGCGTGATTGAGGCATTGCGAACACCGGGCGAGCCGCGGCACAGGCTGTTGCCAGGGCAGGCACCATGGCGCGCGTTATGGATAAAGTTGTTATCCCACACCAGCTGTTCCGAGGCGCCTGAATAGTACAGGCAGCTCTGCTGGTCGGGATTGTGCCAGTAGGGTGTGGCGATCACGAGGTTGTTGATGAAGCGGATGCGCGAGCTGGAGGTGCCACCGCCGCCGCTGATTACACAGTTGCCCTGACCGATGATAGTGTTATTGATCAAGTCTGTACCTGCGCCAGGTTCAAGGCCCACAAAAACGGCATCTCCCAGGGCGCGGCAGTGATCGCCGGATAGCATGTTGCCATCATCACGGAAAAAGCCGCAGTTGCCCACGATGACCGAGTTCTCGATCAGGGAGCTGTTGGCAACCTTGATCTGGTTGCCGGCATTGCTGTCTACCAGGGTCTGTTTGACGGTCACTCGGCCGTTGCCAGCAAGATAGAGCAGATCGATGCCGTCCGAGGTATTAAAACGAACCCGGCTGCGTTCGAAGATCCAGTGCCCACCGGTCTCTGCCGTGCCCAGGCCATCGCCGTAACCGCCCCCTTCCTGCGCCCAGCAGCCAAACTTCTGTCCGCCGGGCCAGCGTTCGGCGCAGCCATTCCATGAGATTTCAGAATCAACGAACCGGATCGTGCCCGAGTTGGAGCTGCCGCTGCCGATGTCCCCGTCCCAGCCGGCCCAGCCGTTGGCGATGATTTTCACGCGCTGCATGGTCCAGTTGTGCAGCCCGCCAGCCATGACTCCGCGGTTGGCCATGCCGTGAATATTCAGATCACGCAGCACGACGTTCCTTGAATCGCTCGCCGTAAGGCCGGTTCCGGCCCAGTCGCCGAACGGCGGGGACTCTCTATTGCAGGCGTCCACTTCACCACTGCATCGGCCGTTGTGGCAGTGAAACTCGATGCAGCTCTCGTGATCGGTTACTTCCAGGCAGGCGACTTCGACGTTCGAGCTGCCTTCAAGGCTGAGTATGTGTTTGGCGCGCTCGGTTCCCCACAATTCCGGTGGATTGGAGCAGCCGTTGTTGTGCCCGGCCCCCAGAATACGGGTTTTTTGCGAAGCGGACGGACCGCTGGGAATGGCTGGCATGACACAATTCCAGGGCCATCCAGCGCTGCAGCTGCTCGAGCCGGGTGCGCCCAGACCGATGCGATAACTGCCGCTTCCGATAATCAGCGTATCGCCGCCATCGATGCGCGATCCGCCTGCCGGCGGTAGCGCTATGAAAGGATGTTTCCAGGCGCAGTTGCGATTGCTCCCGCTGCCGGGATAAGCGCTGTTGCCAAGCCCGTTGCACTGACTGGCTGATCCGCCATCGGTGCGCACGTAGTAAGTTTTCGCCCAGCTTGTTGACGCAAAAAGCAGCATCATCAACAGGACGAACGTCCAGCAAATCCCCCTGAAAGATCTGTGGTTCGGTGTCATCGTTAGTTTCTCGTTCGGGAACGGGCGGGTAATCCTCACCGCGCGGGTATTCACAAAGCGCTGGTAAGCGCCTGATCATGCGGTGCTAAAAGTATTTCATCGGGGGTGTTGACAAACCATGGTTTCATCGTTGAGTTTGTGTTCGATGTGAGTGGAGCGAGTCGCGCTCTGGCCATGTTTGCGTGATGTGTGGCACAGTTTCCGGGGCCGTACAATGCAAATGCAGTTTGCGGGTTTCTCGCCTGGCGCTGCTGCGCGGCTCAGGGGCCAGCCTGCCCCCGGTGGAGGCAGGCCGTAGCTTGATCTGTCGCTCTGTTGTTACTGGTCGACTAGAAATGAATAGTCACGGTCTGTGAACAGCTTTGGCTGCCGTGTTGGCAGACGCGATACACGATCTGTCCGGATGTGTTGTTATCCAGTCGATCAGCGTAGAGTTGATAGCTGAAAGTGGCTGCAATCAACTTGCCGTTGCGATAGATATCCGTGGCACGTGAGGCGATTCCTTGCCAGCGCAGTCGAGTGAAGCGGGTTCCGTCGCGCCGTTTGACGGGCTTGGCTACAAGCGAAATATCGTCGCTGCTGGAAGCGGAAACGGCTACGGTATGAGTCACGGAGTCACTCTGATCATGCGCGTCGCTCACGGTCAGCGTTATTTCATAGCTGCCCGGCTGCGGGAATCGATGGCTCACCAAAGGACCAGCGCCAATCGAACCATCTCCGAAAGCCCACTGATATTCGTAATCGGTACCGGAACGGACCTCTGCGGCAAGACTGCAATCAAGGCCTTCACAGTTTGCGCTGAAGTCGGCTAGGGGCGGTTCCGGCGTAGGCTCAGCCCCATATTCGATGGCGCCGATATCCGGTCCGCCGTTAACGCCGCGCGGCAGATTGCTGAAGTCGTTGTCCGGTGCCATTGAGGCGTTGGCAGCCGCGATCAGCGGGCTGCCTTCTATCGGCTGCGGATCAAAATCGGTGAGCGAATCGTTTTTGATACCGGGTTGACCGCTGCATTGGCTGTCACCCGGGCAGGCACCATGACGCACTCCGTGAATGGAATTGTTTTTCCAGACGACCTGCTCGCTGGAACCTGAATAGTAGAGGCAGCTGTCCTGGCTCTGCGAGTGCCAATAGGGATTGCCGATGATCAGGTTGTTGGCTACCGAAAGTACGGATTGAGCACTGCCGCCGCCCCCGCTGATGATGCAGTTACCCTCACCGACAATAGTGTTGTTGATCAGATCGGTACGAGATCCGTTATTGAATCCGACGTAGACGGTATCGCCCAGGGCGCGACAGACGTCGCCGGCGTGCATGTTCGGGTGGTCGGAAAAGTACGAACAGTTGCCGATGATCACGGAGTTTTCGATGACAGCGCTCCTGGAAACCTTGACCTGGTTGCCGGCATTGCTGTCGATCAACGAGCGCCGCACGGTCGCCTGCCCGTCATCGCGCAGGTAGAGCAGGTCGATGCCGTCGGAGGTGTTATGGTGAACTTCGACGTTTTCGAATATCCAATCGCCGCCCGATTCGCCCAGACCGATCCCGTCGCCATAGCCACCGCCACCCTGGGCCCAGCAGCCGAACTTGTCGCCGCTTTTCCAGTCCTCGACGCAGCCATTCCAGGCAATTTCAGAATCGACAAAGAGCAGGGTGCCCGCATTGCTGCTGTCGCTGCCGATATCGCCATCCCAGCCGGCCCAGCCGTTGGCATTGATGCGGACCCGATCCATGGTCCAGTCAGTCAGTCGGCCTGCGTGCACCCCCCGGTTAGCCAGGCCATGAATGTTGACGTCACGCATTACCACGCTGCTGGAGTCACTGGCGCTTACGCCGGTCGAGGCCCAGTCGCCCCAGGGGGGTGATGAGCGGTTGCAGGCGGCCACCTCGCCGTCGCACTGGCCATTGTGGCAGTGAAACTCGACGCAGCTCGCGCGGTCGGTAACTTCGAGACAGGCGAGTTCGACGTTGGAGCTGCCTTCCAGATTGAGAATCGTGCCCGCGCGTTCAGTGCCCCACAATTCTGGCGCTGCGGTGCAGCCCTGATCGTGACCCTGACCCAAAATGCGCGTGGGCTGATCAGGTGCAGGTCCGCTGGGAATTGGCGGCATGAAACAGTCCCAGGACCAGCTTAGTGCGCAGCTTTCCGTGGCCGGAGCACCATAGCCCATACGGTAGCTGCCGCTGCCTATCACCAGCGTGTCACCGCCGGCAATATGAGGTGTTCCACCGGGCGGCAGGGCCACGAACGGATGGCTCCAGGCGCATGCCTGCTTGGTGCCCGTGCCGGGATAGGGAGCATCCGACAAGCCTGTGCACTGTTCTGCATTCCCCCCATCGGTACGAACGAAGTATGTTTCCGCCAGCACGGCGGGACTCGCCACTGCGATAAGTAGGGCAAGTACCAACCCGCGACCCCCTGAAGGTCTACGATGGGTATCAATCATGATTTCCTCTTGCAACGAGAATGATTTTCCACCGGACAAGTACCGGTGACGATGCAAGAGTATTTCAATGCTGAGTTGAAACTTCCAGACCTAAAACAGCAGTAAAATTAATAACTTGAGAGGCCGATTTCACGCGATCAAGGTTAAAGCGTGAGAGCCGGCGCAGTGTTCGGCAGCGTACAGTGAGAATCCGCTGAAACCAGCTGCGCCTGTGTACCGAAATGCGCAGCGGTCAGGAGCCGGGAGCGGACCTTTCATCCGACGACAAACCGGTTGTTGTCGCCCCTCGGCTCCTGGCCGCTGCACACTTCATCGACAAACTGGAGACACCAAAGCAAGGGGTGACGTCAGATCAACACGCGGGCCAATGGACGCCGGATCATGCACTCGAGTCCGCTGAGCTTCCAGCGAAAACGCGTCAAGTTGTCGTCGAATCCTACGGCAATTCTGGGTAGAGCGAATCGGTGCCGCGCGTGGAAGCGTTGCAGATGTCCCAGGCGTGTTGTGGTCGCGGATTCGAACCCTGTTTTTGCGGCCATGCGAAACTCCCGGAAGCCGGCCTGGTGAGGGCCGCCGAAAGGGTAAGCCAGGTGCCTGACGGGTCGGTCAATCCACGACTCCAGCGTTCGTCGGGAGGCGTCGAGTTCATGCCGCAGCTGAGGCCTAGGCAGACTGCTTAGCACCAAATGGCCATGGGTATGCGCACCGATGGTGATCAGGGGGTCATCGGCCAGCTGGCGAACGTCATCGCGGCTCAAGACCTGACTTTCGAGGTTCTGATGTCGGATCGCATGATCGCTGATCATCGCCAGAAATTTTATCTGTTCGGAGGGGGCCATGCGCTTGAGTTGGCTGTTGAAGCGCTGGTAACAGTCGTGTTTTTCAGAATGACCTTCGATTCTTTCGAGCCAGTGTTTGCCCTCCCACTCTATCTGCAGGGAGTCGGCATCACGAATAATCCTTTCGAGCTCGTACCACCACAGATGCGCCGAGTGATCAATGATTCCCGTCGCAATATACACCGTTGCCGGCACACCGTGCGCACGCAGGATGGGCAGGGCCAGGGTCAGATTATCGAGATAGCCGTCGTCAAACGTAACGACGACAGTTCGCCTTGGGAGCTTGCCTTGCTGCAGCAGACGCACCGCTTCGGGCAGCGCAAGGCAGTTGTAGTGGCGAGAGACAAATGCCATCTGGCGATCAAAGTCGCTGGCCTTAACCATAAGCTCCCGATTGGGGGAGAACTTGCTGCGGGGCGCTGCTTCATCGGCAACGATTCGGTGATACATCAGGCAGGTTCCAAGCCCGGCCCAGGAACGGCGCAGTGGTGCAGTCAGCGATGTTGCAGTCAAGGCCTGGCGAACCTGCTCCAGGCGTGAAGACAGCCGGCCGCAGCGGTGCTTTGGCCGGGTCCCGGCGGCGTCTACGGTTTCAGAATGCTCGTGCCCCCTGACCGAACTCATGGCAACACCGGTTGCTTTCGCTTCGAAGGAATGCGGGTTGTCAGCATTATTCTGGTGTCCTATTGCACGCTGCTGGTCAGCCCGGGCCGGTTTGCCAATGCTTTCATGGCCGGGCGCCGTTCCCAGTTCCAGGCAGATCGAACGATTGCCTCGATATCGTCCTGTTCCGGCTGCCATCCGAGCCGGCTCTTGATGACACCATTTTGCGCAATCACCACGGGCATGTCTCCCGGCCGCCGTGCAGCCTCCAGAATCTCGAGTTTACGACCGCTGACTCGCCGAACCGTCTCAATGACCTCACGCACGCTGTAACCATGGCCATAGCCGCAGTTGGCAATCAGCGATTCACCGCCATGTTGCAGATACGAAAGGGCTAGCAAATGTGCTTTGGCAAGATCTTCTACGTGGATGAAATCCCGAATGCAGGTTCCGTCCGGCGTGCCATAGTCAGTGCCAAAAATGCTCAGAGAAGGCAGTTTCCCGGCCGCGTGCTGGCAGGCCGCCTTGACCAGGTGCGTTGCTTCGGGTGTGTCTTGGCCGATGCGCCCCGCGCTGTCACAGCCGGCAACGTTGAAGTAGCGCAATATCATGTAGCGCATGCTTCCGGCATGGCAGGCGTCCTGGAGCATCCACTCGGTTACCAATTTTGAGCGGCCATAAGGGCTCATTGGGGCAGTTGGCATATCTTCGCTGGCGACGCCGCCGGATGGTTCGCCATAGACGGCTGCAGTTGATGAAAATATGAAGTGCTTCACGCCTGCAGCCAGGCAGGTGGCCATCAGCGTGCGCGCTCGCGCCGAGTTGGTGTCGTAGTATTCCAGCGGCAGGGCCACGGACTCGGGAACTACCGTTCTGGCGGCAAAGTGAAATACCGCCTCGAAATAATATTCACGAAACAGGGCTCGCAAGAGCCGGACGTTGCCAATATCTCCGATCACCAGGCGTCCGCCCAGGACGGCCCTGCGATGCCCGGTGCTCAGGTCGTCCAGAACGACGATGCGCCTGCCTTGCTCGGCCAACAGCGCGACAACGTGAGAGCCGATATAGCCAGCACCGCCGGTGACCAGTATGGTTGGAATTCGTTTCATCAAACGTCCCTCCTCATCGGCTGCCGCGCCTGAACAGGACCACTTCAACGGTCTCCAGGAGGATCTGGAGGTCGAACAGAAGACTCTGTTCCTTGATGTAGTAGAGGTCATAGCGGAGTTTCTCAGCGGCGTCTTCGACCGAGGCACCGTAGGGATAGCGCAGCTGGGCCCAGCCGGTCAGCCCGGGCGTAACGCTGTGGCGCAGTCCGTAGTAGGGAATCTCGCGCTTGAGCTGGTTCACGATTTGTGGACGCTCTGGTCGCGGTCCAATCATGCTCATCTCGCCACGCAGAACATTCCAGATCTGCGGCAGCTCGTCGAGCCTCAGCTTGCGGATGATGCGGCCCACCCGGGTGATGCGAACATCATCGCTGGTTGCCCAGCGGGCAATGCCGTCGCTTTCGGCATCGCTGCGCATACTGCGAAACTTGTACAGGGTGAATTCGCTGTCGCCTTCTCCTACTCTCTGCTGGCGGTAGAGAACGCCTTCGCGACCGCCGGATTCGAGCCAGACCGCCGCGGCAACCAAAAGCATGATCGGCCAGGCCAGAGTGATGACGCCCAGCGCCGCCACCAGGTCGAAAGCGCGCCGGCTGAAACGCCGCATGACGGATCGATCGAAGTGCCCCGTAAAAACGAACCAGGACGGCAGCAGGCTTTCCAGCATGACGCGCCCGGTTTCGCGTTCGCAGAAGGTATCAAAGCGCAAGACGCTGATGCCTGCCAGTCGACAGCTCATCAGCTCATCCATTGACACCCGATTGCGCAGGTCGTCGCTGGCGACCACGATGTCGTCGATCTGGCGTTCGAATGCCAGGTCAAGCAGGGAAGGGGGACCGTGATCCGGAGAACGCTCTTCGAAGTCCGCGTGACGAACCCTGGGCGCCGGAAGGTGGGCAACGATATTGATTCGGCTGAACATGCCGCGTTCGCGCGAGCGCGCCAGAAAGTCGCTGGCGCAGCTGCCGGAACCAAGTAACAGAACCCGGCGCCGAAAACCGTTGCCGCGGAACAGGCGTACAAAGCCCAGGCGGGATGCCAACAGTAGCAAGAAGGCAATCAGGATCGACAGGGCGAGGATGCCGCGGCCGACCTCCAGCCCCGGCACAGCGAAATACAACACGATCAGCGCCAGGGATCCGGCCGCCATGGCCAGGACCAGGCGGGTCAGCATGCCGATGGCCACACCACTGAGTTCATTACTGTGGCGCTGATACAGGCCCAGCGCGATCATGGTCAGCCAGACGACGCCGGCAAATACGCTGCTGGTCAACGGCATTTCCTGAAGTGCAAATGCGCGTGAGCCCGGATCGGCATGGAACCGGATCTCGGTCGCCACCAGCGGAGCCATGAGGAGCATGCCCACCTCTACGACTGCGAGGAGTAGAAAAACCCGCAGGCTTTGCTGGCGCAGCAGTCGGCCGATCAAACCCAGGCGCATCTGACGGCGGGTGGCCAGGACTGGTGAAAACGCCATCTGCCGATCGGCCGGAGTCCATCCCGATCGTTCGGCCTCTTTCATGGGCGTATCCAGGACCTTCGCCATGTACCCCTCCTGATGACTTGGTGCATGAGTGTCAGGCTATGGTTATCGAGTATCTCTGCCCTATCTGTGCGCCTGGGCACGTTCAAATAAAATTAAATATAGTGTGACACACCGCACAGATTGCTGTATATTTTCAGACTGAATCTACTCTTTAACGCCACGTGCTTAAGGAGAATGAAGTTGGATGCGCGGGTCCTGAGAACTAGAAAAGGCATGATCGGTGGAGCGCTGGGTTTCAGCATTCTGAGGATCATTGCGCCTGCTCCAAGAAAATCCGCTGATATTGACGCTGCAAGCTCAGATGGCGCGCTGGAAGACGGCAAACTGGAGCGCTATTTCGGGCCGCAGTTCCTGAACAACCTGAGCGGCAAGACCATCATCGACTTTGGATGCGGCGATGGGCTGGAGGCGGTTGCGCTCGCCCGGCGCGTGCCCGACTGTCGCGTCATCGGGCTGGACATCCAGCCGAAGATGCTCGAGCGGGCCAGAAACAGAGCCCGGACGCTGGGCGTAGCCGATCGCTGCCGCTTTGCTCAAACCACCGAAGAGCGCGCAGACGTCATTGTCAGTATCGACGCCTTCGAGCATTTCGGTAATCCAGGCGCAATTCTGAAGATAATGAGTGATCGGCTCAAGCCCGACGGCGAGGTCATGGTGTCGTTTGGCCCCACCTGGCTTCACCCTTTCGGGGGCCATCTCTTTTCGGTTTTTCCCTGGGCGCACCTGATCTTTTCAGAGCGCGCGCTGATCCGCTGGCGGGCGCAGTTCCGTTCCGATGGCGCGCAGCGATTCTCGGAGGTCGAAGGCGGCCTCAACCAGATTCTCATTTCCGAATTTGAACGGCTGGTCGAGCAAAGCCCGTTGGCTCTCGCCTGGCTGGAGACGGTGCCCATTCGCCAGTGGTCATTTCTCAGGTTGCGATCACTCAGGGAATTCGGGTCCAGTATCGTGCGGTGCCGACTGATTCATGCCAGTAGCGCCGCTGACAATCAAGCGCACTCACCAAGGGGATTGGAAGCATGAGAATATCCATTGCAGAAATTCAGGCACACCGCGCGCGGCCTCAGCCTCAGCCACGCCTGGCCGGAGAGCCTGATCCGGCCGTGAATCGCATTCTCAGGAACTTGACCCCAACAGATCGCCTGCGCATCTGGCCCCATCTGAAACTGGTGGAATGGCAACGTGGGCAAATCATCTATGACACCTGCGCTATTCAGCGCTTTGCCTATTTTCCAATCGACTCGATCGTGTCCATCGTCATGTTCCTTGAGGACGGCCACAGCTGCGAAACCGCGGTTGTGGGAAACGACGGCCTTCTGGGAATGTCGATTTTTACCCGGACAGACTCCATGCCGGCCCATGCTGCGGTGCAGATCGCCGGTAAGGCATTTTGCCTGAAGGCGTCCGTGTTGCGTGAAGAGGCCAATCGTAGCGAGAGTTTTCGCGCGCTGTTGCTTCGTTATACGCAGGTTTTGATGACACAGATCAGCCAATCGGCTACCTGTAATCGGTATCACACGATTCACCAGCAGCTGGCTCGCTGGTTGCTGTATGCCTGCGATCATCTGCCGCACAACTGTCTTGAGCTGACCCAGGAGCAGATTGCGCATAGCCTGGGGGTTCGGCGGGAAGGTGTCACCGAGGCAGCAGGGCGGCTTCAAAAGGCCGGCCTGATCGAGTATCGGCGCGGGCGGATCCAGATGCTTGATCATGCCGGGCTTGAGCAGGTTTGCTGTGAGTGTTACCGAACCGTCAAATGTGAGACTCAGCGTCTCCTGCCTGAGTGATGAGCCCCGCCGCGGCCGACATTTCTGCTGTTGGAGCGGGCCACGGCCCGGCTGGCGTCATCCGTAGTAATGCCTTGCTGGGCGGGCTGTCGACTGAAGAACTGGCCAGAATCATTGCTTCAAGCCACCCGTCAAGTTTCACGGCGGAGACCGTCATCGTGCACAGTGGGGAGCATATCCGCCAAGTTTATTTTCCGATTTCGGGCTATGCCTCCATTATGGTATCCGGCGGCGAAGGCTCCGCTGTGCAAGTTGCTCTGGCGGGCACTGAAAGCATGATCGGCTGGGAGTCCTTGCTCGGCGCCAGCGAATTCCTGCTGCATGCGTTTGCACTTGAAGCATCGGAGGTGCTGGCTATCGATGTCGATTTGTTTCGTCAGCGTGTCGGTGAGATGGACGGCTGGCGTAACGATTTGCAAGTTTACGTTAGAGGCCTACTCCAGACTATTGCTCGCTCCTCACTGTGTGCCCGATTTCACTTGCTGGAAGAACGCCTGGCGCGCTGCTTGCTCGAGATCGAAGATCGGCATGATGACTCTCCGATCCTGCTCACACAAAAGACCCTCTCACAGTTGCTCGGCGTCCGCCGCAGCGGGGTGACCAACGCAGCCACGCACCTGCAGCTACATGGCCTGATCCAGTATCGCCGCGGTGAGATTCGCATTCTCGACCGGGCCGGCCTGGAAGCGGCGGCCTGCGAGTGCTATCGCCCGTATGGCTGCGATTGAGCTTTTCAAGCAGCGTTCCGGCGGTCCTCCAAGGGCCGCGGACCGGACGGCACCAGGCGCCGGCACGCCAGCCCGGACCACCGGATCAGGAATCCGCGTTCGCGAGCTCGAAGGGATCTGCGAGCTGTTGGCGCTCCAGTCCGAGTGGCGCGCGCTGGCGGCGTCAGCCGGATGCGCCACGCCCTTTGCGCAGCCCGAGTGGATTGCAGCCTGGTGGCAAGCCTTCGGAGGCGATCGAGAACTCCGCATAATCACGGCATGGCAAGGGAGCTGTCTGGTCGGGGCAGCCGCGCTGATGCTGAGCCGGGAACGCCGCTACGGCCTGCCGGTCCGGTGCCTGGCCAGCCTGACAAACGCACACTCACCTCGGACGGACCTGCTGATCGCACGCAACGCCAGCGGCGTGATCGAGGCCATCTGGCAGCACATCGCACGGGCTGTTCGGCCCTGGGACGTGTTCGAGATTGCCGACGTGGCCTCGGAATCGCGCACGCTTGCGCCTCTGCTGGAAGCCGCTCGTGGCAGTGGCTGCCGCGCGGCACTCTGGCGCGCCGGGGCGTCCCCTTATATCGACGCTGGAACCAGCTGGCCGGACTACCTGGCGTCGCGATCACGGAACTTCAGAAAGGAGATTCGCCGCAAGGACCGCCGTCTTGCCGGGCGCGGGCAGCTGGAACTGATAGTTGTGACCGACTCGACGGAAGTCCGGGCGGCCGCCCGGACGGGCTTTCGGATCGAAGGCGACGGCTGGAAGGGCCGGGCTGGAACGGCCATCCGGTCGATCGAGAGCGTGCGCGGCTTCTACATCGACCTGGCTTGTCGCATGGCATGCCAGCACGCGCTTCGCCTGCACTTTCTCACGCTGGACGAAAAGCCCATTGCTTTCGACTATTCACTCGAGTTCGACCGGCGACTCTATTCGCTGAAATCCGGTTATCTTCAAGCGTATGCCGATGATTCGCCGGGGCAGGTTCTTCTGGGGCGGATGCTGCAGCACTACATGCGGGAAGGCATCGTCGAAATCGACCTGCTCGGCGATGAAGATGCGTTCAAACAGCGGTGGACAGACCAGAGCCGGACCCGCGACTGGTTCGTCGCCTGCGCGCCGACACTCCGCGGGCAGGTCTTTTATCTCATCAAGTACGGGCTCATCCCGCCATTGAAGCGCCTGCGCCGGGCGGCGGACAGCGTGGCTCATGCCAGCCGGCGACCGTGACCGTCGCACGTGCGTTGAGCACGCTGGCGTGGTGAAATAGGAGGCACCAGACAATCGAGAGGCGTGGACATGTCATATCAAATCCGAATCATCTTCAAAGCAGCCGCGATCCTGCTCCTGACCTGCGCGACCGGCGCACTGGCCGAAGACCAGGTCTCGATCAGTGCCAACGCCAGCCACGATGGCGATCTCGCTACCCGAAACGGTTCCATCCGCATCGCAGAGGGCGCCAGCGTGTCGGGCTCGATAGCCAGCCGCAATGGTCAAGTCGAAACCGGTCGCGGCGTAACGGCGGGCAACGTCAGTACGCGCAACGGCGCCATCGAGCTGGGCAATGGCGGCAGCTATGGCCGCATCGAGTCCCGCAACGGACAAATCATGCTCGGCGACAACACAACGGCCGGCGAGATCCAGACGCGAAATGGCAATGTTCGTATCGGCCCCTCGAGTCAGACCGGTTCTCTGGATTCGCGCAATGGCAGCATCAACGCCGGTTCCGATGCCGTCATTGACGGGACCATCCAGACGCGAAACGGCGATATTTCCCTTTCCTCCGGTAGCCGGGTTACCGGTCGCATCACCACGCGCAGCGGCGATGTCCTGCTCGACGGCGCGACGGCAGAGCAGGGCATCCAGACGCTGGCCGGCGACATTACCCTGGATAACGAGAGCCGCTCCGGCGCGGATCTGACCATTGACTTGACCGCAACCGGAGACGGCAACGATGACGGGCTTTTTAGTTTCCTTGGTAATTCAACCGGGCCGGAGGCCGGCAGTATCCGCGTACTGCAAGACAGCGCGGTCGACGGAAATATCGTCCTGATCCTGCCCAAGGACTATGATGGAAAACTGCCCGTCGTCGAAATCTCGGCCGGCTCGTCGGTTGGCGGCAATCTCCGCATAGACAGCCGCATTGAACTGATCGTCGAAGGTAAGGTTGCCGGGCAAGTTGAGCGCGTAAGCCCCTGATAATAAGGGCAAGGTATATGCCGCCATGTCCTTGTGTCAGCGCTCGCGGGGTGAAAACCGCCGCGCGATGCCATAAGGATCGAAACAGAGAATCAAGAGGATCGAGCCATGCATAAACTTGCCGCCGCCATACTCATCACGACGATATGCTGCGCCTGCAGCGACCCATCGACCCCGCCGAATAGCAGCGAAAATAACGCAGCAGAGCGGGTCAAAACGGGATACGAGCAATCGCTTGATCGTGCCAGAGAAGTTGAAGGCCAGGTGCTTGATGCGGCCGAAAGGCAGAAAGAGCTGCTCGAAGAGCAGGGCGGCCAGAGATGACATGGCCACACCGGATCGCGCCGGGCCAGGCCGGGTAGACGCAGGGTCAAGCGCCAGCTCGGGAGGATGGATATAGTAGCGGCCCTTTACGCCCGAGAGCTGCGCATGAACCGCCCCGAAAAATACGACAAAGCCGCGCTGGAGGCCTGTGGTCACGGCAAGTTGTTTGCCGGCGACATGCGGCTGCCGGTAGATCAGATGCTGATGTTCGATCGCATTACGAGCATCAACGATCATGGCGGCGCCTACGGCCGGGGCGAGGTGGTGGCCGAGCTCGATGTTCATCCCGATCTGTGGTTTTTTGACTGCCACTTCAAGGAAGATCCGGTCATGCCCGGCTGCCTGGGGCTGGATGCCTTGTGGCAGCTGGTGGGCTTTTTTCTGGCCTGGAATGGCGGCAGTGGCCGCGGGCGGGCCCTGGGCGTGGGCGAGGTCAAGTTTTTCGGCCAGGTATTGCCTGACAACCGGCTGGTGAGCTACCACCTTGATATCCGACGTGTTATCCGCCGCGGCCTGGATATGGCCGTCGCAGATGGGCGTGTGGTGGTTGACGGCAACGAGATTTACACCGCGCGCAACCTGAAGGTGTGCCTGTTCACCTCCATGGACAACTTCGGGAGCAGCGCGGCATGAGAAGAGTGGTGGTTACCGGCATGGGCATTGTCTCCAGCCTGGGCGTAGGCCTGGAGGCGGTCGAACGTTCGCTGCGTTTGTCGACCTCGGGGCTGGCCTTCAGCGAACAGGCGCGCGACGCCGGGCTGCGCAGCCACGTGTGCGGCATGGTCGATCTGGATCTGGACGCGCTGATCGAGCGCAAACACAGGCGTTTCATGTGTCCGGCCTCAGGCTATGCTTGGCTGGCCATGCGTGAAGCCATTGCGCAATCCGGGCTGAGTGAGGACGTGGTGCGCAGCGAACGCACCGGCCTGGTGGCCGGCGCCGGCGGCAATTCCAGCGTGGAACTGATGGACGCGGTCGACACCCACCGCGAGCGCGGCATCCGCCGGGTCGGGCCGTTTCGGGTCCCCCGCACGATGAGCAGCGCGATCAATGCCTCGCTGAGCACCGCGTTCGGTATTCGCGGCGTCAACTACGGCATCACCTCGGCTTGTGCCACCAGCGCTCATGCCATCGGTCACGCGGCAGACCTGGTCGCCCTTGGCCGCCAGGATGTGATGTTTGCCGGTGGCGGCGAGGACCTGCACTGGAGCCTGAGCATGTTGTTCGACGCCATGGGCGCCTTGTCAACGCGCTATAACGACACGCCGGAAAAAGCCTCGCGCACCTATGACGCAGACCGCGATGGTTTTGTCATTTCCGGCGGTGCCGGAATCCTGGCGCTGGAAGAACTCGAGCATGCCCGTCGTCGCGGCGCACCGATACTGGGCGAGCTGGTCGGCTTCGGCGCCACGTCCGACGGTGCCGACATGGTGCAGCCCAGCGGCGAGGGCGCAACGCGCTGCATGCAAATGGCGCTGCACGGGCTCGAAGAGCCGGTGGGCTACATCAATACCCACGGCACCAGTACGCCGGCCGGCGACATTGTCGAGCTGGAAGCCATTGCCCGGGTCTTTGGCGACGATATGCCCCCAATGGGATCAACCAAGCCGCTTACCGGGCATTCACTGGGCGCGGCAGGTGTGCACGAAGCTATCTATAGCCTGTTGATGCAGCAGAACGGTTTCATCACGCCATCAGCCAATATCGACAACCTTGATCCACAGGCCGAAGGCTATCCGCTTGTGCGCGAGCGCCAGGACGATGTCGACCTGCCGCTGGTGATGAGCAACAGCTTCGGGTTCGGCGGCACCAATGCCACGCTGGTGTTCAGGAAAAGCCCCGCTGGCGGGCCCGATAACGCCCCGGGGACTGTCCCATCCAGCGTTTGAAGGCGCGACTGAAGGCGCTGAGCTCGGAAAACCCGAGTCGCTGGGCAACGTCGGTCAGATTGTGTTGCTGGCGGCCCAGATACACCAGCGCGGACTCGCGTCGAACCTGATCGAGCAGGGCGGCAAAGGTCTGGTTTTCCAGCCTGAGCTTGTTGTACAGCGTTTGCCGGCTCATGTTGAGCTCGGCGGCAATGACGGTTACCCGAGCGCGGCCGGACTCGAGCCGCTGATGAATGAGACCGCGCACCTTGTGGCTGAACCCGGCCGGGGCTTCCATCTGCGCTTGCACCAGCTGCCACAGGCGCGCGACTTGCTGAGGTGACAGCTCAGCAGGCGCCAGGGCCAGCTGTTCTGGCGCAATGCGGGCGCGCCCGGCAAGATCCCGCAGCGAGTCGCCCGCCGATTGCAGGTGGCGCAGAATCGCATCAAGCAGCTCATTGGCAGTGGGCATCACAAAGCAGAAGACATCACAAAAGCTCCTGGCGCAAACTAACCCGCGTCGCTGCCGCCTTCCATGAGCGCGATCAATATTCGGCAGACATCGAGCGGTTGATCATGGCCAATCGCGTTGCCGACTCCCGGGTTCCATGGCCTCCACGGGCAACATGTTCTACAATCAAATTCGCCGGAACAAGCGTATGATCGCCAGTGCCTGCGGGCGCGGGCGAAATGGCCAAGCAGCGGGGGCGCCGCGTAATGGGGGAGGGCAAGCCATGCAACATGTCGTGATGGATCCAGAGCGGATCGAAGCGCTCAAGGAGCTGCGCGTTCACAATACGCCGCTGTCCGAGCAGCCGTTCGCGCAGATCGTCGAGACCGTCGCGGAACTGTTCGACATGCCCAATGTGGCCATTCATCTGCTCGACGACGAGCACCAGTGGGTCAAGGCGCTGGTCGGCGAAAAATTCGAGTGCCGCGTCGAAGAAAGCTTTTGTCAGTACGCCCTGACGTCGAAGGGCGGCGTCTTGGTTGTTCCGGATGCGCGCCGGCACTCGCTGTTTCACGACCACTCTCTGGTCACGGGTGGGCAGATCGGCTTCTACGCAGCCGCAACCCTGAAGACCCGTCAGGGCCATCCGGTGGGTACGCTGTGCCTGATCGACCCCCTGCCAAGAGAAGAGCTTGCGCCGGGTCAACAGGCGCTGCTGCGGCAGTTTGCGCACATCATCATTGCTGCCATGGAACTGCGCATGGACTTCCATGAAGTGCAGACCGCTCTGACGAGCGTCGCCGCGGTCGATGGAGTGACCGGCCTGCCGAATGTGCGTTCCTGCCTGAGCCTCATGCACCGTCTGCAGGCACATGCCGGCTCTGAATCAGCCGTGGGGCTGGTTCAGGTCAAGCTTGGCGATACCACCACGCTGCGCCAGTTCGCCGGAGAGTCCGGGCTCAATCAGCTGAACGTGAAGATTGCGCGCTGGCTCGGACGAAACCTGCCGGAGGATGAACAACTTTTCCGCACCGAAGACGGCGATTTTCTGTTTGTTCGCTTTCTCGAAGACGGTGCATCCGAGTCCGGATCCAGAACGCTGAAGGCCTGGGCAACCCGACGTTGCGCCGCCACGGAAAAGTTTCTGATGGAGCCTCTCCGGGTCAACGGGCGGTATTTCTACACGACCGCGCGTTTTGGTCTCGCTGCCTTCGACACCAAAGCAATGGATCCCGCCGTGGCCATGGACGCGGTGAAGATCGCGGCTGAAAAGACCCGCGAAACGGGCGCCAGCGGCGCTGTCTGGTACTCCCGGGGATTGTCGAACCACGCAGGCTTTCTGGCCGTGGCCGAGCACGGCCTGCGCGAAGCCGTCAAGTCACGTCGTTTTCAGCTGGCGTTTCAGCCCGTGGTATCTCTGGAGGCAGGCGGGTGGAAAGTCTGCGGCGCCGAAGCGTTGCTGCGCTGGCCCGATCAGCGCGATCCCGTGCTCGGGCCGGGTGAATTCATTCCGATGGCGGAGCAAAAAGGGCTGATTGACGAAATCGGACTCTGGGCCTTCGCCGAGGCCTGCAATACGCTGGCTCGATGGCAGGAGCGCTGGCCGATCTGGCTTTCCGTCAACGTATCACCCATGCAGCTTGCCGATAGCTCATTGCCCGACAGATTCTCGACCACTGCCTCCCGGGCGGGCGTTTCACCCAGCCGGATCAAGCTGGAGATCACCGAAAGTGCGCTGGGAGGAAACTTCAACCGAGTCGCGGACATGCTGAACAGATTTCGGAGTCACGGCTTTCGTCTGGCGCTGGATGACTTCGGAACCGGCCACTCCTCATTGGCGCGCGTCATCCAGCTCCCTTTCGACGACATCAAGGTGGACCGGGTTTTCGTATCCGACACGCCCGCCGGTGCCGGTGCCGCCGTGGTGGCAGCATTGGCCAATCTGACGCGCGAGCTGGGCCTGAATGCCATCGCCGAAGGCGTGGAAACATCATCACACGAGCAATTCCTGGCGGAAAACAGCTACCGCCTCGCGCAGGGCTATCTCTATGGCCGGCCAATGTTCGCCGAAGATTTCGAGGAGTGGATCCGATCGAAGGATGTTTCACCCTGAAGCTCCTGCAAATTCGACACGACCCGGGGAGCCCGGCTGTCACCAGGGTCTGGTCGCGAACAAAGGGCTGACCTCCGAACGGCTGAGCCGTTGGAAGCGCAGTTCGCATAATGTATATTATGTAAAGCTCTGGTCGGGTGGCGCGTCATCTGTTCTGCGCTCGACAAACTGAATGCGCTCGCTGTTTCTGTTTATTTTCATTGGCTTGGCGCGTTATTCTAAAAATCGCGTGAGGATGAGCAGCCGCTCATGATTGGCGCCGCGTCGTGACTGACGCAGGTCAAGCGCTTCGGCGCCGGCATCTGGCATGATCGGGTTTGAGTCGACGCACCATCACACCATCTCCAAGGAGGTTCGCCATGACCCAATCGAAAAATCTCTTCGTCGCCCTGGACGGATCCGAGCCGGCCTTCGAGGCCCTGGATGAGGCGCGTGCGCTGGCGGCGTCCATGGGCCGTGAGCTCTCGGCCCTCTATGTCTTTGCTCACCAGCCTCACGTGTCGGCCACCCCGGCCGGGCTTGGCGACCAGAGCTCGCCGCAGGAGCTCGAGCGTGCGAGCAAGAGCGAGTCGCAACAGATCTTCGACGAAGGCGAATCGCGGGCAGGATTGACGTTTGCGCAGCGGCACGTGCTGATTGGCGATCCGGCAGAAGAGATCATCGCCTTCATGGAAGACAATCCGGGTACGCATCTGGTAATGGGACGTCGCGGGATGTCGCGGATCAAGGCGCTGCTCATGGGCAGCGTCAGCCAGAAAGTACTGGCTCACGCCCCCGGTCTGGTCACCGTGGTGTGACCCGCGGCCGTGCCGTGGATCGCGGTGAAAAGACGCGCCCACATTCCGGCGCTCGACCGACTCGGCGTCGACCGGGATCCGGGTGACCTGAGCGGCCAGAATCAGCCTTCATTGAGACGGCATTCGACCTCCAGGCGTCCCCGATCTTGCCGGCCTTTCGGGCCTTCAGCGGCTGGGCGGGACAAAAATCAGCCGCACTTGGAATAGCCGCAGGCCAGGCAGGTCTGGCAGCCGTCGAGCAGGACCATCGCCTTGGTGTTGCACTTGTGACACAGCGTGGCCGAGGCCGGATAGGCGGCCTCACCGCCCTGCCCCGCATCGCCGGCATCGGATCCGGCCGGCTTTGGCGCTTCGGCTTGTGGCTGTTGCTGTTCGTGGGCTTCGGCTTCGGCGCGTTTTTGCTCGAGAATGAGCTGCTGCTGCTCGGATAGTTCGTCGGGCTCGATCATGCCGATGCGTTTGAAATGGTGCTCGACCACCGCACCGATGTCGGCCACGATCGATGGCACGAAGCGCCCGCCGGGCTTGAAGTAGCCGCCCTTGGGGTCGAACACGGCCTGCAGCTCCTCGGCCAGGAAGGTGACGTCGCCACCCTTGCGGAACACCGCCGACATCACCCGCGTCAGCGCCACGATCCACTGGAAGTGGTCCATGTTCTTCGAGTTGATGAAGATCTCGAAGGGCCGGCGCTGCTCGTGTTCGGTGCCCTGATTGAGCACGATGTCGTTGATGGTGACATACAGGGCGTGGTCGTCGAGCGGCGTGCGGATCTTGTAGGTCGCGCCTTCCAGGCACTCCATACCCTCCGGGCGTTCGAGCTTTTCGTGCATCCGGATGATTTCGGCCTTTTCCTTGCGACCGTCCTGGTGATCGCTCGCTTTTTCCTCGGCTTGCTTGTCCTGGACCGCGTAGTCCACGATTTTCTTGTCGATCCTGATGGTCATTTCAATGTTCCCGGATTGTTTCTCGATCTGTTGCTGGATTGCTTGATCACTCTGCTAATGCCGAAGGCATGTGGCCCAGTCACGGCGCCGCAGGCGAGGCTTTGCGATTACCGGGGCCCCGGAGCGTACATCCGGGTACGTGAGGAGGCCCGATAACCGTAAAACACGGCCTGCGGTGTCGTGACGAAGCCACATCAGAACTTTCCGTAGTAGCCTTCCTTCAGGGCATCGAACAGATTGGCGGCTGTGTGCACTTCGCCGTCATATTCGATCTTCTCGTGCCCCTGAACCTCCACCTTCGACCCGTCCTCGAGCTCGAACACGTAAGTGGTCGACTCCAGGTCCTTGTCGGTGACCAGCACGCCCTGGAAAGCCTGCGGGTTGAAGCGGAAGGTGGTGCAGCCCTTCAGGCCCTGCTCCCAGGCATACAGATAGATGTCCTTGAAGTCCTCGTAGGGATAATCGGTAGGCACGTTGGCGGTCTTGGAAATGGATGAGTCAATCCACTTCTGTGCCGCCGCCTGGATGGCGACGTGCTCCTTGGGCGTGATCGATTCGGCGGTCACGAAGTAGTCGGGCAACTGCTCGTCGGGATGGTCCGAATACGGCATGGCACCCGCGTTGACCAGGGTGCGATAGGCCAGCAGTTCGTAGGAATAGACGCTGACCTTTTCCTTGCTCTTGCGGCCCTCGCGAATCACGTTGCGGTTGTAGTGGTGGGCGAAGCTCGGCTCGATGCCGTTGGAGGCGTTGTTCGCCAGCGACAGCGAGATGGTGCCGGTTGGCGCAATCGAGGTGTGATGGCTGAAGCGCGCACCCGACTCGGCCAGACGGTCGACCACTTCGGGCGCCACTTCCGCCACCTTCTGCATGTAGCGGCTGTAGCGTGCGTGCAGGATGCGGCCGGGCACCTTGTCGCCGACTCTGTAGCCGTCGCGTTTCATCTCCGGGCGCTTGCGCAGCATCTCCGGGGTGACCTCGAAGTCGTCGTCCATGATCGGTGCTGCGCCCTTTTCCTCGGCCAGTTCGGCCGCGGTCTCCCAGCCGGCGACGGCCATCTCGCGCGAGACGCGCTCGGTGAACTCCAGCGATTCGGGTCGACCGTACTGCATCCGCAGCATGGTCAGGGCCGAGCCCAGGCCGAGAAAGCCCATGCCGTGGCGGCGCTTGTAGAGGATCTCGTTGCGCTGCTTGTCCAGCGGCAGACCGTTGATCTCGACCACGTTATCGAGCATGCGCGTGAAGATATTGACCGTGCGCCGGTACTCGTCCCAGTTGAAGCGCGCGTTGTCGGTGAATGGTTCTTCGACGAAGCGCGTCAGGTTGATCGAGCCAAGCAGACAGGCGCCGTAGGGCGGCAGCGGTTGTTCGCCACAGGGGTTGGTCGCGCGGATGGTTTCGCACCACCAGTTGTTGTTGTCTTCGTTGATGCGGTCGACCAGCACGAAGCCCGGCTCCGCGTAGTCATAAGTGGAGGTCATGATCATGTTCCACAGGCGCCGGGCCGGCACCTTGCGATAGATCTTGCAGGCGACCAGGCCTTCTTCGTTACTGACGTAGTTCTTGGTGGTGGGCCACTCGCGCCAGATGACCTGCTCGGGGTCGGCCAGGTCGATATCCTCGGCTTCGCTGTCGAGCACCGGGAAGACCAGTGGCCAGTCGGCATCGTCGACCACGGCCTGGACAAAAGCGTCGGTGATCAGAAGCGAGCAGTTGAACTGGCGCAGCACGCCGTCTTCGCGCTTGGCGCGGATGAAGTCCATGACGTCGGGGTGCGAGACGTCGAAAGTGGCCATCTGCGCACCGCGGCGGCCGCCGGCCGATGACACGGTAAAGCACATCTTGTCGTAGATGTCCATGAACGACATCGGGCCCGAAGTGTAGGCGCCTGCGCCGGAAACATAGGCGCCCTTGGGCCTGAGCGTGGAAAAATCGTAGCCGATGCCGCAGCCGGCCTTGAGCGTCAGGCCGGCCTCGTGAACCTTGCCGAGGATGTCGTTCATCGAATCCTCGATGGTGCCCGAGACCGTGCAGTTGATGGTCGAGGTGGCCGGCTTGTGCGCCAGCGCGCCGGCATTGGAGGTAATGCGTCCGGCCGGGATGGCGCCTCGCCTGAGCGCCCACAGGAATTCACGATACCAGTGGACCTGCTTGTCGCTGCCCTCCTCCACTTCGGCCAGGGCGCGGGCGACACGCTTGTAGGTGTCGTCGATCTCCTGGTCGATGATGTCCCCCGACTTCGACTTGAGACGGTACTTCTTGTCCCAGATGTCGAGCGACGCTTCCTGGAAGGCAATATCCGGAAGCGCAGCCGTCAAAGCTTCTGCCGAAACGCTCATGTTTCAACCTCTTGATTATTGTGTGCTACTTAGGGTTATACACAGGTTGCCCACCGTTGTACTCACAACTGGTTGTGCCTGTTCCTGTCGCGGGACACAAGATCTTGTGTCAGATGCCCATACCATACGCCCAAGGCCGGGCGCGATCAAGTCTTGCCAAAGGAGGTGTTTGCGGGTACGGGCGGCTGCGCGGGCGCGCTATTCCGTTTCGGCCTTGAGCTCGCGCTCCATGAGCACCTGCACGCCCTTGCGGGCGCTCCAGCCCTTGAAGAGGATGCCGTGCACCTGTTCGGCGATCGGCATTTCCACGCCGGCGCGCGTGGCCAGGCGCATGACCTCTGTGGCGGTCTTGACTCCCTCGACCACCTGGCCGATGTCGGCCACCGCGTCGTCGACCGAGCGGCCCTGCCCGACGGCCAGGCCGAGCCGGCGGTTGCGCGATTGATCGCCGGTGCAGGTCAACACCAGGTCACCGATCCCAGCCAGGCCCATCAGGGTACGGTCGTCGGCGCCCAGAGCGCGGCCAAGCCGGCGCATTTCAGCCAGGCCGCGGGTAATCAGGGCAGCGCGGGCGTTGTGCCCGAGCTTCAGGCCATCGGCCATGCCGCAGGCGACCGCCAGCACGTTCTTGATTGCGCCGCCCAGCGCCGCGCCGACCAGATCGGCCGTGTAATAGGCACGAAAGCTGTTGCCGTGCAGCAGCGCGGCCCAGGCCTGGCCAAAATCCGGGCTGGTGGCCGCCACGGTCACCGCCGTCGGCAGCGCTTCGGCCACCTCGCGGGCAAACGACGGGCCGGTGATCAGCGCCAAGGGGATGTTGGCGCCAAAGCGTTCGGCGGCAACCTCGTGCAGCAGTCGCCCAGTGCCCGGCTCGAAGCCCTTGCTCGCCCATGCCAGGCCGGTTTGAGCCGACACGAACGGCGCCACCCGGTCCAGGGTCTCACCAAAGGCGTGACTGGGCGTGGCCACCAGCAAACGCTGTGCATCACGACAGGCCGCCTTGAAATCTGCGGTCACGCGCAGCGACTCAGGCAGCGGACAGTCGGGCAGATAGCGCTGGTTGACACGGCCGCGCTCCATCGCCTGGGCGCTCCTGGCGTCGCGCGCCCACAGCTGCACATCGTGGCCCATGCGCGCCAGCTGCATTCCCAGCGCCGTGCCCCATGAGCCGGCGCCCAGAACCGCAATCCGGACGGCTGTCACTGATCAGGCTCTAGTCGCCGCTGGGCGGCTGTTGGCCATTGCCCTCGCCCGAGCCTTGCTGCTGATTGCGGGCTTCCTCCAGGCGCTGGCGGAAAACCGCCTCGAAATTGACCGGCTGGATGGGGGGCATGAAAAAACCGCCCGCGCTGACCAAGGACCCGATCTGCGTGCGGCAATAAGGAAACAGCACGTTCGGGCACAGCACGTTGATCACGTACGGCATCTGTTGTTCGGAAAACCCGGCCATCTGGAAGATGCCGCCGTACTGAACCTCGCACAGGAAGGCGGTCTTGTCTCCCTGCTTGGAGGTGACGGTAACCGAAAGCGTGATCTGGTGGCGGTCTTCGCCGATGTTCTCGCTGCGCTGCGACAGGTTCAGGTTGATTTCGGGCTCCCCCTCGCTCTGGCTGAGCTCGAGGATATTGGGCGCTTCAAAAGAGGCGTCCTTGAGATAGATATGCTGGACGGCCATCTGGGCTTCCTGCTCCTGGCCGGCTGCGGCGGCTTGGTTCTCTTCAGTCATGCTTGAGGTTTCCTTTCCAGTAGTCTGATTGAATTCAGTTTTTCACGGCTCATCAGGCGTGGATTGCTTCGAATCGTCCTTGCCTGTCCTGTTCTTTTTCTTTCGGCCTTTATCCGCATTGCGCCTGTTGCTTCTGGACTTGCCGCTTTTGCCTGCGCCCTTCGGGCGAGAGACGGGCTGCTGATCGCTGATCCACTGCGTCAGGCCGCCGGCCAGAACATTGACGTTGGTGAAGCCGAGCTTGACCAGTCGCGAGGCCATCTGGGGCGCCACCTGATTGTTCTTGCAGTAGATCAGGATCGGCTGCTCGCGATGCTTGAGCAGCTGCTGGTTGCCGGCCTCGATATTCGAGGGTGGCATGTGCAGGGCCCCGCGGATGTGGCCCTTGGCGTAGTCGCTGCTGTTGGAGACATCCAGCACGACCGGGTCGCCCCGGTTGATCAGCTGAACCGCCGCCAGCGTGCCCAGCTCCGTCCACTTGCGAAACAGGCGGCTGATTTCGTAGGCAACGAGCGCGACCACAGCCACGCCCAGCCCGCCGGTCAGCACGGGGTGATTTCCTATGAACTCGAGGGCTTGTTCCATCCAGGGTCAATCGCTTCGGGTCAAAGCGACCCATTATCCTTGATCCGTCGCTTTGTTGCCAGCACCTCGGCGGCCGGCTGTGGGATAATTGTCATCAATGCGCCAAGCCTGAATTCCGGGGAGATCATGCCGACACACCGACCACTCATGCTGCTCATTCTCGATGGCTGGGGACAGCGCGAAGCTGCCGAGGACAACGCCATTGCCGCCGGTCACACGCCCAATTGGGATCGGATCCAGGCCAGCTGCCCCACGACTCTGCTCGAGACTTCCGGCGAATCGGTGGGCCTGCCGCCAGGCCAGATGGGCAACTCCGAGGTCGGACACATGAATCTCGGTGCCGGTCGAATCGTGTACCAAGAGCTCACGCGCATCGGCCAGGCCATTGCCGACGGCAGTTTTGCCCGCAACCCGGCGCTGCTCGGCGGTATCGAGAAGGCGCGCGCCGCCGGCGGCTGCGTGCATCTCATGGGCCTGCTCTCACCGGGGGGCGTGCACAGCCACGAGGATCATCTGCTGGCCGCGCTCGAGCTTGCCCTCAGCAGCGCCGTGACCGAGGTTGCGGTGCATGTCTTTCTCGACGGACGTGATGTGGCGCCGCGCAGTGCGGCGGCTTCCATCGCGCGTCTTGAAGCGGCAGTGGCCGCCGATGGGCGCGCGCGCATTGCCAGCGTCAGCGGCCGCTATTACGCCATGGACCGCGATCAGCGCTGGGAGCGAACCCGGCGCGCCTGGGATGCGATTGTCGAAGGCCGCGCAGATTTTGCGGCCGCAAACGCCTCCGAGGCGCTCGAGGCAGCCTATTCCCGCGGGGAGGGTGACGAGTTCGTTCAGCCCACGGTCATTGCCGGCGGCCGTCGGGTGACCGACGGCGACAGCGCTGTGTTCATCAATTTTCGTGCCGATCGTGCGCGCCAGCTCACCCGCGCTTTTGTCGAACCCGACTTCGACGGCTTTTCCTGCCGCCGCCCTGCCCTTTCAGGCATGGTCACGATGACGCACTATCAAGACGGCCTGCCGGTGGATGTGGCCTTCAAGCCGCAGCGCTTCGAACACCTGCTGGGCGCTGAGCTGGCGGCGGCCGGGCTACGCCAGCTGCGCATTGCCGAAACCGAAAAATATGCGCATGTCACGTATTTTTTCAACGGCGGCGTGGAGCAAGTGTTCGACGGCGAGGATCGTAAGCTGATTCCGTCTCCAAAAGTTGCCACCTACGATCTGCAGCCGGAGATGAGCGCGCCGGAGCTGTCACAGGCGCTGCAGACGGCGATCGACAGCGGCGATTATGATCTGATCGTGTGCAATATCGCCAATCCCGACATGGTCGGCCACAGCGGCAGGTTCGAGGCCGCCGTGGCCGCGGTCGAGGCCGTCGATGACGTGCTTGGCGAGGTTCTTCCGGTGCTCGAGCGCGCCGGTGGCGAAGTGCTGATTACCGCCGATCACGGCAATGTCGAGCAGATGAGTGACCCGGCCACCGGTCAGCCCCATACCTCGCATACCACCAATCCGGTACCTCTGGTCTATGTTGGCCCGCGACGCTTGCGGCTGCGTGAGGGTGGCAGCCTGCGAGATATTGCGCCGACACTGCTCGGCCTGCTCGGCCTGCCGCATCCCGAGGCCATGACCGGCCGCTCGCTGATCCGGGCCGACTGAGGCGGGTGCGAGCGCTGGCGCCCCGATTCTGCCTGCCGGCGGCAGCGCTGCTGGCCGCCTCGTCTCTGTCGCTTTGGGCCCAGGAAGACCGCGAAGCGCTCGAGGCCGAACTGGAGCAGCTGCGCACGCGCATCGCTGCCGTGCAGGCGCAGATCGACGAGCGTCTGGGTGAGCGCGACCGTCTGGACGAACAGCTGGCCGAAGCCGAGCGCGAGGTGGGCCGCGCCCGCCGGGCGCAGGTCGAGGCGAGCCAGGCATTGAGACAGACCCGCGCCGAGATCGACCAGCTCGAAGCGCGCCAGGCGACACTTGAAAACCGCGTCGGAGAGCGTGCTTCGGAGCTGGCGCTGCAGCTGACCAGCGCCTATCGTCAGGGCAGCCGCTCGCGGCTTGCCATGCTGCTCAACCAGGATGACCCCAGGCATCTGTCGCGGCGCCTGGCCTACCACGGTTATCTGTCACGGGCGCGCATTGCCGCAATCGAGGAACTGCAGGAAACGGTGGCTGCGCTGATGCTCACGCGCGAAGAGCTCGATGCGGAGGCTAGACGACGGGGTCAGCTGCTGGCTCGGCGCAAGCGTGAAACGCTGCATCTGGAGACGGCAAGTGCAGAGCGCGCGGCCGCGCTCGATGCGCTGGATCAGCGCCTGATCAGTGATCGTGAGCGCCTGGCAGAGCTCGAACGCGATGCCGATGAGCTCGCCGAACTGCTTGAAGAGCTCGCCGATGCGCTGGCGGATGTGCCGGCGGATGCCAACATCCCCCCATTTGCCGAGCTTCGCGGCGAACTGCAAATGCCGCTTGCCGGTCGTGTTCTGAGGGCTTTTGGCGCCGAGCGTAGCGGCGAACTGCGCTGGAGCGGCTGGTTGATCGAGGCCGATGGCGGTGAAGAGGTGGTCAGCATCGCGCACGGACGCGTGGCCTACGCTGACTGGCTGCGTGGCTATGGTTTGCTGCTCATCCTCGATCACGGCGATGGCTTCATGAGCCTCTACGCGCACAATGAAGCGCTGATGCGCGATGTCGGCGACTGGGTGGCCCCCGGCAACGTGGTTGCTCTGGCCGGGCGTTCGGGCGGAGTGGATCAGCCGGCCCTGTATTTCGAGCTGCGCCGGGACGGCCGGCCGGTGGATCCGGCCGGATGGCTCAACCGTCAGTAGTCTGAATTGCCCTAGCCCGCCGGCGGATAGGCATAGCTCGTGCCCGGGCCGAGCGGGATGCCAAGCATCCAGTAGCTGATCAGGAACACCGACCACACCAGCAAAAAGACCACCGAGAACGGCAGCATCATCGACACCAGCGTGCCGATACCAGTGCCCTTGACGTAGCGCTGGCAGTAGACGACGACCAGCGGAAAGTACGGCAACAGCGGGGTCACGATATTGGTCGATGAATCGCCTACGCGGTAGGCAGCCTGAGTCAGCTCGGGAGAGAACCCGATCTGCATCAGCATGGGTACGAAAATCGGCGCCAGCAGCGCCCACTTGGCCGAGGCCGAGCCGACGAACAGGTTGACGAAGCCGACCAGGAGGATGATGCCGAACAGGGTCGCGCCGCCCGGCAGCGGCAGGCCAGCGAGGAAATTGCCGCCCTCCACTGCCAGCAACAGCCCCAGGCCGGAGCGTCCGAACTCGGCCACGAACAGAGCGCAGAAAAAAGCCATGACGATGTAGTAGGCCATCGATCCCATGGTTTCAGACATGGCATCGACGACATCCTTGCTTTTCTTGAAGCTGCCGGTCATGTAGCCATAGATCACGCCCGGCACGACGAAGAACAGGAAGATCAGCGGCACGATCGACTGCATGATCGGCGCCGAAAATTCAGCAATCTTGCCGCTGGCGGCATCACGGAACGGCGAAGTCTCCGGAAACAGCGACACGATCAGCAGCACGAAACCCAACCCCATGACGCTGGATGCAACCCACATCGCACGGCTTTCCCTGGCCTCGATGGGGTGCATTTCAGGCATGTCTTCTGCATCGCCGTCAAGCGGCGTGTTGGCCAGGCGCGGTTCGATGATGCGGTCGGTCAGCCACCAGCCCAGCAGCACGATCACCAGGCACGAGGCCGAGGTGAAGTACCAGTTGATCAGCGGATGCAGCTCCAGACTGGCATCCGCGATCTGGGCTGCGGGCTGAGTGAAGCCCATCAGCAGCGGATCGAGCGCCGAGGGCACGAAATTGGCCGAGAAGCCACCGGAGACGCCGGCGAACGCTGCGGCAATGCCGGCCAGGGGATGGCGGCCGGCGGCGTAGAAAATGATGCCGCCGAGCGGAATCACCACCACGTAGCCGGCATCGACGGCGGTATGGCTGACGATCGCGATCAGGATCAGCATCGGCGTGAGCAGCAGCTTTGGCGTGAACGCCAACAGCTTCTTGAGCAACGCGTTGATGTAGCCGCTGTGCTCGGCCACGCCGACGCCCAGCATGGCTACCAGCACCACGCCCAGCGGCGCGAAGCCGGTAAAGGTGTCGACCATGGTGGTCAGAAAGCTCACCAGTTGTTCGCCGGTGAGCAGGTTGGTGATGGTGATGGCATCACCGGTCGTGGGATGTTCAGCGCCGAACTGAATGCCTGACATCAGCCAGGAGAGCACCCAGACCACGATCATCAGCAGCAGGAAAAGCATGGCCGGGTCGGGCAGCTTGTTGCCGACCACCTCGATGAAGTTCAGTGCGCGGTTGAGCCAGCCGGCCGTGCTGTCGCTGTGGCCGGCAGAATTCTGTTCGGTGCTGTTCATTGGCGGATGGTCCCCATCAGATCGTTATTCGGTCAGCGCCGCACGTGTCCACCCGGTCGGTACCAGCGATAGCGACCCGGCGCTGAAAAGCGCCAGAACCGTACCATAACCACGCCGCGCAGACCACTGAAGCCGCACTTCGGCTCAGCGCCGGCGACGCGGCCCGTCGAGCGGCAGTGGCGTGACCTTCTCCCCGCTTTTGCGGTCGCGGATGACCGCCGTGCCGCGTTTTGCGACCTGCTCGACACGGACGATCGAGTGCATCGGCAGATGCAGCACTTCGACGTCTTCAAACTCGTCGCGCAGCCGCTCTTCGGTCGGATCGACCACGAGCCCTTCGTCGCCTCCCAGCACCAGCTCGGAAACCTCGACAAATCCGTAGGCCAGCTCGCTGCCGCTGACCTTGTGGCAATAAAGCTCGTAGACCTGCCCTTGATTGAGAAAACTGACCTTGTAAAGAATGGACATCACATGATCCGAACGATTGCCATGGTGCGCGTGCCTGTCAGTCGTCCTGCAGCCCGAGATCGACCAGACCGGGAAACGGGCGCAGTATCAGGGCCACGATCACGCCGGCGATGAAGCCGGCCACGTGTGCCCACCAGGCGACGGCACCATCGGGTGTGCCGAAAACGGTGTAGATCAACTGCAGTGTAAACCACGAGCCGATGACCAGGATGGCCGGCACCCGGGCAAACTGCAGATACAGCCCGAGCGGCAGCCACAAACCCATCCGGCTGACCGGAAACAGCCCGAGATAGATACCGATGATGGCCGACACGCCGCCGCTGGCGCCAATGACCGGGGTTTGCACTTGTCCCATCTGCCAGGCCAGGAACAGATTGGCAAGCGCGCCCAGACCGAGAAAGCTCAGCACCATCCCGCCGTGCCCGATCGCCCGCTCCACGGTGATTCCGAACACCCAGAGATAGGCCAGGTTGCCGGCCAGGTGAAGCCAGTCGGCATGTACGAACAGCGAGCTCAGAATCCGGAGCAGTGCCGGGCTGTGCCAGCTGGCAGGAAACCGGGCCAGGTCGGTGAGCACGTGCGCCGGCACAAACCCCCAGCTGCGGACCCACTCGGTCGCATTCGTCGCCGAGCCCCACTGCGCCCAGGCCCAGGTCAGCACCATGGCCAGGCTGAAAAACGTCAGCACCCAGGGCCACACCAGCTTGCGCCGGTGGGTGTTGACGGCTTGCCTCATCGCGGCTCGAGCAGGAAACGGTGAGACTCAAAATCAATCACTGCGCCATCACGCGTGATTTCGACGATATGCGCGCCCTTGACGCTGTCACCGACCATGTGACGCTCGCCGTTGAGCAGCACGAAGCGCTCTGCCTCCCTGGGTGAATAGACGTGGATTGTCAGATCGAGCTCCGGCAGGTTGCGACGCGTTGACAAGGGAAGTTCCCAGATCCGCAGGTACTCCGAGACGCCCTCATTGAGCGGCGCTGGCTCCGGCCTTGCTTCAGGTGCAGCGGCGGATTCGCCCCCGGTGTCTGGCTTCTGAGCGGGCGCTGTCTCGCGCTTCGCCGGTTGCCTGGGGGCGTCACGCTGGCGCTGCGCACGCTCGGCGGTGATGCGGCGCTCCAGTTCCTCGCCTGCTTCCGTGGCGGGGACGGGCCGTGACTCGCGCTCGGACGGTTTTCGCCGCACGACACGATCGGGGGCGGCCGGAATCGGCTGCCGGCGGTCGCGACGGTCCCTGACCGGTGCGGCCTCTTCACCTGCCCGGTCGTCGGATTCGACCGGAGGAGTCCGACGGCGCCGCCGGTCTTGCGTGGCGGACGCTGCATCCGCACTGTCAGACGGTTCGACTTGAGCGACTTCAAGCGTTGCGGCGTCACCTTCCTCCTCGCCGGGCCGCACGGGCTCCGGGCGTGGCGCGCGGTCTTTTGCGAGCGGCGCGTCGTCGTGGCTCGAGGGCAGCCATTGTGGCTGCACAACGTAGATGGTGGCCGCCGCCACGGCCACGACCAGGAGCACGGCGCCAAGCCAGGGCCATATCCGTCGCCGGCGGCGCGGTGCTGGTCGGGGTGGTTCCGGCGAGTTCAGCCCCGGCGCGCCGGAGTGCTGGCGGCGCGATTCGGACTTGCGCAGGGCATCGAGAATGAAGGACAAGTTCAGGCTCCGTCGTGTCGGGTCAGCAGGCGCGGTGCATTCTCGTGCGGTGCGCGCAGGAACAGGCGGGTAACGGGTCCCACCACACCGTCGTCGTTGAGCCCGTTATGGCGTTGAAAGGCCGCCACCCAGTCGCTGAAGGCATCATCATAATCGGCATCGATGGCGCCAGTCCACGGCACTGGATCGGCTCGGGAGGCCAGTGTTTTCATCCTGCGGATAGCGGCGCCGCTATCGCCGCGCTTGAACACCTCGCCGCTGTCGGGCCAAGCCACGAGCAAGTCGCCACGCCAGCGGCGGTCGAGTTGCAGGCGGGGCACGCGCCAATCCTGGCCGTCGTGGCGCAGCAGCACTTCCTGATCGTCGAGCCCGACCAGCAGCACGTGTCCGTCGGGCGGACGGCTCAGCCGCAGCACCAGAGGCAGGTCGATCGACTCGACAAAGGACCAGTTGCCTTTCAGTCGCAAGCAAACCAGGGCTTCGACCTCCGTTCCAGCGCAGGCCCGGGCGATATCCGCGGAGTCCAGCTCGGGCCATAAGGCGGACAGTTCGGTCCAGGCTGTCTGCGCATCGGCATCGGCGAGCATGAGCTGCCAGCCCGAGCGGATCTCGTCGACGCTTTCACCCTGTGGCTGCAGCATCAGCCAGGACAAGGCGCCACCGGCGGCCAGCACCGCCACCAGGGCGCCGGCTGCGATGGTTCCGCGCAGCCAGCCGCCGCGCGGCCGGGTTTCCTCTCCGGCGACTTCGCGGGCGGCCGCGCGCACCAGCCCGGCGCCAACCCGGTCGTGCTCGCGTGCGTAGCCGGCAACCAGAGCACGGTCGGCAATGATGTTGATCAAGCGCGGTACGCCCTGAGAGGTCTGGTAAACAGCGCGCAGTCCGTCGGCGGTAAACGGGCAGCGGTGGGCGCCGCCCACGTCCAGACGGTGCCGGATATAGGCTTCGGTTTCGCTTTCGTTGAGCGGGTCCAGGTGATAGCGCGCCGTGATCCGCTGCGCCAGCTGTCGAAGCTCCGGCCGCGACAGCAGATCGCGCAACTCGGGCTGGCCGATGAGAATGATCTGCAGCAGTTTGTCGGTGGCCGTCTCCAGATTGGTCAGCAGTCGGATCTGCTCGAGCCCTTCGCGGCTCATGTTCTGGGCCTCGTCGATGATCAGCACCACTCGCTCGCCCTCGGCGTGGCGCTCGAGCAGATAGCTGTTGAGGCGCTCCTGGAGCTGCTGCAGGCTGCCGTCGGTGCCTGCAATCGAGATTTCCAGCTCGCCGCAGACCGCGCGCAGCAGCTCCGCCGGCGACAGCATCGGGTTGAGGATCAGCGCAATACGGGTGTTTTCGGGCACCTGCTCGAGCACCACGCGACACAGCGTGGTCTTGCCGGTGCCGACTTCTCCGGTCAGCTGCACGAACCCACCGCTGCCGCCCTGCCCCACGCCATAGAGCAGATGCGCCAGCGCGTCGCGGTGGCGCTGGCTCAGATAGACGAAGCGCGGGTCGGGCGTGATCGAAAACGGGCGCTCGGACAGACCGTAGAAGTGTTGATACATCAGTAGCAGATCCCGGCAGTCACTCGCTCAGTTTCACCCGTGTCGTCACCGCTTCGGCATCTGGGGCTCGCGGGGCTTCATTTCAGTCCGACAGCGCCATCAGCGATGCGTTGCCGCCAATGGCTGCGGTGTTATTGGTCAGCACGCGCTCGGTCACGAAACGATGCAGGTAGCGCGGACCGCCGGCTTTCGGACCGGTGCCCGACAGCCCCTCGCCGCCGAAGGGCTGTACACCCACGACTGCGCCGGTCATGTTGCGGTTGACGTAGGCGTTGCCCACTCGGGCACGGTGGGCGATATGACGATAGACCCGGTCGATGCGGCTGTGGATGCCCAGCGTCAGGCCGTATCCGGTGGCGTTGATCTTGTCGATCACCGCATCCAGCTCGCTTGCCTTGTAGCGCACCACGTGCACGATCGGCCCGAAGATCTCACGCTCGAGGCGGTCGATGCTGTCGATTTCGTAGGCGCGCGGGGCAAACCAGTGGCCCGGCGGCAGATCATCGCGCAGCGGCGTTTTGGCAATCAGCTTTGCTTCGCGATCCATCCGCTCGGCGTGCTCGTTGAGCATTTCGAGCTGACCGGCGTCGATGATCGGGCCGACATCGGTTTCGAGCAGGCCGGGGTCACCCACCACGATTTCTGCCATTGCGCCGGCGAGCATCTCGAGCATGCGATCGGCCACGTCGGCCTGCAGATAGAGCACGCGCAGCGCCGAGCAGCGCTGCCCGGCGCTGAGAAAGCCCGAGTGAACGATGTCGGCGACAACCTGCTCGGGCAGCGCCGAGGAGTCGACGATCATGGCGTTCTGGCCGCCGGTTTCGGCGATCAGGGTCGCCAGCGAGCCTTCGCGCTCGGCCAGGCTGCGGTTGATGACGCGCGCGGTTTCGGTCGAGCCGGTAAATGCCACGCCGGCGATGCGCGAATCACCAGTGAGTGCGGCACCCACCTTGCCGCCGCCGGGCAGGCACTGAATTACCTCTTCCGGCACGCCCGCCTCGTGCATGAGAGCCACGGCGCGGGCGGCGATCAGGGGCGTCTGTTCGGCGGGTTTGGCGAGCACCGTGTTGCCGGCCACCAGCGCGGCCACGACCTGGCCGGTGAAGATCGCCAGCGGGAAGTTCCACGGGCTGATACACACGAACACGCCCTTGCCGTGCGTACGCAGGGTGTTGGATTCCCCGGTCGGGCCGGGCAGCTCGACCGGCTCGGCCAGCTCGTTTCTGGCCTGCATGGCGTAGTAGCGGCAGAAGTCGACCGCCTCGCGCACCTCGGCGAGCCCGTCGAGCAACGCCTTGCCGCCCTCGCGGGCACAGATGGCCATCAGCTCGGCGCAGTGCTGCTCGTAGAGATCGCCGATGCGATCGAGAATGTCGGCCCGCTCGGCAGCGCCGCGGTGATCCCAGTCGCCCTGCGCAGTCAGCGCCGTGTTGACGGCCTCGGAGACCGATTCGGGATCGGTCCAGGTGACCTGGCCGACCGACATGCGACTGTCCATCGGCGAGGCGATATTGTCGTCCGTACTGCCACGCGCGGCCGGGCCGGTGGGCGCTGCCCGCCAGTCGGCTTCGGCGGCACGTTCCATATCCTGCTTGAGCTGCGACAGCTCCGGATCGCGAGCCATGTTGATGCCGCGGCTGTTGCGCCGCCCGGAGCCATAGATGTCGGCCGGCAGGGGAATGCGCGGATGCGAGAATTGCGCATGCGACTGGACCTCGGCTATCGGATCGTCGATGACCTTTTCGACCGAGAGTTTCTCGTCGACGATACGGTTGACAAACGAAGTGTTGGCGCCGTTTTCAAGCAGGCGGCGCACCAAGTACGGCAGCAGGTCCTTGTGGTTACCGACCGGCGCATAGACGCGGCACTGCGCGTTGAAGCCTTCACCGTCGAGCACCTCTTCGTAGAGCTGCTGACCCATGCCGTGCAAACGCTGGAATTCATGCTCGGTGTTGTCACCGGCCAGCTCGGCGATGGTGGCAATCGTATGCGCATTATGGGTGGCAAACTGCGGATAAAAGCAATCCGGCAACGACAGCAGCTTGTCGGCGCAGACGATATAGGACAGGTCCGTGTTGGCCTTGCGGGTGAATACCGGGTAGCCCTCGACGCCGTCAACCTGAGCAAACTTGATTTCGGTGTCCCAGTAGGCGCCCTTGACCAGGCGGATGGGAATGCGGTGCCCGGTTTCGCGCGCCTTTTCCGCCAGCCAGTCGATGGCGGCCCAGGCCCGCTTCTGATAAGCCTGCAGCGCCAGCCCGAAGCCGTCCCAGCCTTGCAGTGAAGCATCGCCCAGGACGGCGGCGAAAACATCCAGCGAGATCATCAGACGGTCGGCCTCTTCAGCGTCGACGGTCAGGGCAATGCCTGCCTTGCGCGCGCGCTGGGCCAGCTCGAGCAGGCGCGGAACCAGCTCTTCCATCACGCGCTGATGCTGGGCGTATTCGTAGCGCGGGTGCAGTGCCGAGAGCTTGACCGAAATGCTCGGCAGCGCGAATACATTGTCACCTTCGGTGCGCTCGCCGATGGCGTCGATGGCATTGGCATAGGCATCGAAGTAGATGCGGGCGTCCGCCGCCGTCAGCGCCGCCTCTCCGAGCATGTCGAAGGAATAACGGAAACGCCGGTTCTCTTTCTTGACCGACCGTTGCATGGCCTCTTCGATCGTGCGCCCCATGACGTACTGGTGGCCCATGATGCGCATCGCCTGGCGGATGGCAGTGCGCACCACCGGCTCGCCGGATTTGTTGGCCATTTTCGACAGCAGCGTGCCGATGCTGCGCTTCTCCGAGCCCTTGACGCCGACCAGCCGGCCAGTCAGCATCAGCCCCCAGGTGCCGGCATTGACGAGCACTGACGAACTCTTGCCGAGATGCGCTTCCCAGTCGGCGTCCGAAAGCTTGTCGGAAATCAGCATTTCTGCGGTGTCGTTGTCAGGAATCCGCAGCAGCGCCTCGGCCAGGCACATCAGGATCACGCCCTCTTCCGACGACAGGTCGTACTCGCGCATGAACGCTTCCATCACGCCAACATCGCGGCTGCGATTGCGAACGCTCCGGACCAGAGCGGCAGCCTTGCCGCTGATGCTCTCGCGCTGCTCGGGGTCGAGACGCAATTGCTCGAGCAAGAAGCGAACATGCTCGCCCTCATCCACCTGCCAGGCCGCATCCAGCGCCTGGCGGCGCGCGTCCGCGGTGAAGGAATCAATGGTGACGAAAGGGTGGGAAGCTTGTGTCATCGGGCCCTCTGAAAACAGGTTTCGAAAGTCATTCGCAAGTGTAACCGAAGGCGGCTTGTGACTGGCGTCATCACTGACGACCGGGTGCGGGTGCGCGTGCACGCTTGCGTGGCCGATTTCTTGATCCAGCGCAATTCCCCCTGCCACCTTCCGATTGCATCAGCTAGAATGGGCGCAATGCAGTCCGGAAACATGGTGATCGCTGGCATGATCGACATCCGGTACAGTTCGGAACCGCAGCCCTCCCGTGTAATAGAGGCGCGTTCCAATCTTTCCATGTCGCTCGACCGGCTGGCCGCCGTGTTTCTCGGTTTGAGCGCAGTAACGCTTCTGGTGGCGCTTGGCCCGCTTCTGCTGGGCTTCTGGCCAATCATGATAGCTGCAATACTGCATCTGTTCATTGTCGGCTGGTGCATGCGACTGGCCTGGCGAGGGAACTGGGCGCGCGAGACCATGATGGTTGATCGTGACAGGCTCAAGATCGAGCACTTCGACGTCCGGCGCCAGACTTGTTCCGAATGGCCTTCGGCCTGGGTACAAGTGAAGGTCCTGCAGCAGCCGATGGGTGAGCGGCGGGTGATGGTAGCCTGTCACGGACGGCAACAGGCGATCGGCGAATTTCTGCCGATTGACGAGAAGCTGGCGCTGGCTGGCGCTCTCAGGGAAAGTCTCCGGCCATACAGTGCCCGGAGTTGAGCAAGCAATCACAGGTGAGACGAGGATGAAGAAAACGAACGAACTGATCGTGGCCCTGGCCGTACTGGCGGTCATCACCGTGGTCACCTGGGGCCTGTTCGCCGTCGGCGACAACATGCCCGCTGGCGTGACGGCCTACAGCCAGGATGTCTATCAGCTGCACAATATTGTTCTGGCCGTGGTGACCGTGATCGGCATTCTGGTGTTCACGGCGATGTTCACGTCGATCTTTGTGCATCGGAAGTCAAGAGATTACAAGGCGGCCAAGTTCAGTCATTCCACTGCCGCCGAAATTACCTGGACGGCCATCCCGGTTGTCATTCTGATCATCCTCGCAATCCCTTCGACCCGCGTTCTGATCGACATGGAGAATACCGGCGGGGCCGAGATCAATATCAAGGTCACCGGCTTCCAGTGGCTGTGGCAGTACGAATATCTCGAGGACGGCGTGGATTTCTATTCGATGCTGGACCGGGAAAGCAATCGCGCGCGCCAGATTGGCGCGGGCATCGACGTTCGCACCGTCGACAACTACCTGCTCGAAGTCGATAACCGGCTGATTGTCCCCGTCGACACCAAGATTCGTTTCCTGTTGACCTCCGGTGACGTGATCCACTCCTGGTGGGTGCCGGAGCTCGGCTGGAAGCGAGACGCGATCCCCGGCATGGTCAACGAGGCCTGGGTGCAGATCGAGGAAGAAGGCGTCTACCGCGGTCAGTGCGCCGAGCTGTGCGGCAAGGACCATGGTTTCATGCCCATTGTGGTCGAGGCCGTTTCACAAGCGGATTACCGCGAGTGGATTGAAAACCGCAAGGCGGAGCAGGCGGCAGCCGCCGACAGCCCAGCGTCAGCGCAGCAGGTGGCAGCGACCGGTGAGCCTGCCGGCAGCGTCGAGTCGGGTGGAAGAGTGAACAAGAGCAAGGAAACCAAGTCATGAGCCATGAAACCGCACTGAATCAGGACGAACACCACGGCGACCACCCGACCGGCCTGGCGCGCTGGCTGTTCACCACCAACCACAAGGAAATCGGCACCCTCTACCTGGTCTTTTCCCTGACCATGTTCTTGGTCGGCGGTGCGATGGCCATGGTCATTCGCGCCGAACTGTTCGTGCCCGGCCTGCAGATCGTCAACCCCGAATTCTTCAACCAGATGACCACCATGCATGCGCTGGTGATGATCTTCGGGGCGGTGATGCCGGCGTTCGTCGGCCTGGCCAACTGGATGGTGCCGCTGATGATCGGCGCACCGGACATGGCGCTGCCGCGTTTGAACAACCTGTCGTTCTGGATACTGCCGTTCGCGTTCGCCGTCCTGCTCACGCCGCTGGTGCTGGGCATGTTCGGCATCGGCACCGGCGGACCGGCCTCGGGCTGGACGCTATACCCGCCGCTGTCGCTGCAGGGCGGCACCAACATCGCCTTCGGCATCTTTTCCATCCACCTGATGGGCATGTCGTCGATCATGGGCGCAATCAACATCATCGTCACGATCCTCAACATGCGTGCCCCGGGAATGAGCCTGCTGCGCATGCCGATGTTCGCCTGGACCTGGCTGATCACCGGGTTTCTGCTCATCGCCGTGCTGCCGGTTCTGGCCGGTGCCGTCACCATGCTGCTGACCGATCGCTTCTTCGGCACCAGCTTCTTCAATGCCGCAGGTGGCGGCGATCCGGTGCTGTATCAGCACATCTTCTGGTTCTTCGGGCATCCGGAGGTCTACATCATGATCCTCCCTGCCTTCGGCATCGTCTCGGAAATCCTGCCGACGTTCTCGCGCAAGCCGTTGTTCGGCTATACCTCGATGGTATATGCGACCGCGTCGATTGCGTTTCTGTCGTTCATCGTCTGGGCGCATCACATGTTTGCCGTTGGCATGCCGCTGGGCGGCAATATCTTCTTCATGTACGCCACGATGGTCATTGCCATCCCCACCGGCATCAAGGTATTCAACTGGGTCTCGACCATGTGGCGCGGCTCGATGAGTTTCGAAACACCGATGCTGTTCTCCCTGGGCTTCATCGTGCTGTTCACCATTGGCGGATTCTCGGGGCTGATGCTTGCCATCGTGCCCGCCGATTTCCAGTACCACGACACCTACTTCGTGGTGGCTCACTTCCACTACGTTCTGGTGACCGGCTCGGTCTTTGCCCTGATGGCCGCCGTCTACTACTGGATACCGAAATGGACCGGCCACATGTACAACGAAAGGCTCGGCAAGATCCATTTCTGGTGGTCGGCGATTTCCGTCAACGTGCTGTTCTTCCCACAGCACTACCTGGGTCTTGCTGGCATGCCCCGACGAATCCCCGACTATGCCGTTCAGTTCGCCGAGTTCAACATGATCTCGTCGATCGGCGGCTTTGCCTTCGGCATCGCCCAGCTGTTTTTCGTCTATATCGTGTGGCAGACCATCCGTGGTGGGGAGCGCGCCAGCAATCAGGTCTGGGAAGGCGCGCGCGGCCTGGAGTGGACCGTGCCTTCGCCCGCTCCGCTGCATACCTTTGAAACGCCACCGAAAGTGGACGACAGCGTGACCGCTCATCCCGACCATACCGGATGATGGGAGCGCGGGCGTTGAGTGAGAACAACAATCAGCACAAGACCCGGCGGCGCCGGGTCATCGGGATGGCGCTGGTGCTTGCCGGAATCGCGACGGCCATCTACATCGGTTTCATCATGATGGGAGTCGTCAACGCCCAATGAACACTCCGGCGACATAACGAATCAGCGCCCTGAGGTGCTCGAACAACAGAGGGAGCTGGCGAGCGGCCAGCCACAGAACCAACTGCATCAGGAATCAACAATGGCACAAGCACATTATTTCGTACCCTCCAGGGCCAGGTGGCCCATCGTCGGCTCGTTCGGTCTGTTCGTCATGGTCATGGGCACGGCCACCTGGTTCAACAACCCGGCCATCGGGCCCTGGATTCTGCTGACCGGTGCGGCAATCGTGGCGGTCATGTTTTTTGGTTGGTTTTCGGAGGTGATCGGCGAATCCGAGAGAGGGGTCTACAACAAGGCCGTTGATGGCTCCTTCCGCCAGGGCATGATCTGGTTCATCTTCACGGAGATCATGCTTTTCGGCTCTTTTTTCGGGGCCCTGTTCTATACCCGGATATTGTCGGTCCCGTGGGTCGGTGGTGAGGGCACCGGGGCGATGACCAACCAGCTGCTCTACCCCGAGTACGACGCCGCCTGGCCCACCGCCGGACCGGCCAATCTCGGTGGCGGGTTCGAGCTCATTCCGGCCTTCGGCCTGCCGCTGGTCAATACCCTGCTTCTGCTCAGCTCCGGCCTGACCATCACGCTGGCCCACTGGGCGCTGAAGAAAGCCCAGCGCGGCCCGCTGGTCGGCTGGATGATTGCCACCGTGGCCCTGGGGTCCACCTTTTTGTACTTTCAAGCCACGGAGTACGTCCACGCCTACCAGGACCTGGGCCTGACCCTGGGTTCGGGCATCTATGGCTCGACATTCTTCATGCTGACTGGTCTCCACGGCGTGCACGTTACTGCCGGCACCATCATGCTCATCGTCATTACCCTGCGCTGCATGGCCGGACACTTCACCAAGAAGAATCACTTCGGCTTCGAGGCCGTGGCCTGGTACTGGCACTTTGTCGACGTGGTCTGGCTGGGCCTTTTCGTTTTCGTCTACGTTCTGTAACCGGGCAGCGACAAATCGAAAACGAACGTGCCGGCCAATGTGCCGGCACGTTCGTTATTGACCCGTGATCAAGCTCCAGTTTTCAAACAAGTACCAATTCTCGAATGCCCCAATGACCGAAACAATTGCGGCGCCGGCATCAGGTGGTTTCTGATCATCGATCATTGAACATCATCATGTCCCCGCAACCCGTTCCCAGCGGGCCGAAATGAGCATCCACTCGCTCTCATCGAGCCGCCAGCCGGTCTCGAGCCGGTACCAGCCGCCGGTATCGGGGATGAGGCCGCTGCCCCCGGTCAATACGGCGTGCATGGTAGCGGTGGCGCGGTCCCTGCCCTGAAGCTTGATCTCCAGTTTGGCCAAGCGCGCCTTGAGGCGTTTGTGCGCCATCATTTCCCGCCGTAGCAGCAGACCGGCCGCGCGCCGGTCCAGGTTGCGTGTCGTCGCAGTGAAGTCCTTGGCTATCGGTGCCATGAACGCACGCGCCCGCCCTTCGCTCAGGCTTGTCTGCATCGACTCGATACGGGCCCGAATCCGCTCTTCGGCTGGCCGATCATCGGCGCAGGCGGCAAGAGTCGCCGCCGCTATTGCCGCCATTGCCAGTGCCCGAAGGCGCGTTCGCCTTTTCACTGGCGCTGGTCCTCGCTGAGATAGGATTCCAGCAGCCGCGAGGCCACCACAATCAGATCATGCTCGGTGATCAGACCGACCAGGTGGCCCTTTTCCACTACCGGCAGGCTGCCCAGACGCTTGTCTCGCATCAGACGTATGGCCTCTACCGTGGTCGTATCCGGAGTTATCGTGATCGGATCTGATCGCATGATGTCGCGAACAGTCACGGATTCTTCGCTGCGCCTGCCGCGGGCGATCAGTCGCAGCAGCTGACGATGAGAGACCAGGCCCAACAGCTGGCCCGCGTCGTCCTCTACCGGGACATGGCGAACGTGTCGCCATTCCATCAGGCTGGCTGCAAAATCGACAATGTCGTCCGGCCTGACGGTAAACAGATCAGTGGCCATGAACTGTCCCACATGGCGATAGCTGTCGCGCCAGTCCTGCTGGCTGCAGAAGGCAGCCAGCTCCCACTCCGAAACCGGTCGTCCGGTTTCGGAGCGCTCGGCCATCGACGAAACCAGCGCCCGCAAACGCTCATGCTCGTTGCCCTCCCCGCGCATGCTCTCGAGCGATTCCAGCTGCCACCGCGCGCCGGTGCGGCGATTTTCCACCCGCGCCTGAATCACGCCCAGGTAACGCTCGATGTCGCGCTCGTCGATACCGGCTTCGACCAGGCCGGTTCGGGCCATGGGCAGCAATTCGTCGAGGATCAATTCCTGCGCAGTGACCTGACGATCGTTGAACCAGACCTGCTGCGCACGCAGCCCCTCCCGCGCTGCGGCCAGGAAGTTGCTCTTGACGTCGCTGAAGTTCAGATGTTCGCGGATGTCGTCGATGGTGTGCGACAGATGCGACATCATGCCGAAGAAGAACGCCGCATTGGCCACTTCGTCGATGACGGTCGGCCCGGACGGAATAACGCGATTTTCGATGCGCAGATGCGGCTTGCCGTTGGACGAAACGCCGTAGCAGGCGCGATTCCAGCGATAGACCGTGCCGTTGTGAAGACACAGCGCGCGTAATCGCGGTGTCTCGCCACGCGCCACCATGCCGACCGGATCGTCTTCGAATTCGGTCGTCAGCACGACCCGGAAGCGGGCGATGTCTTCCTTGAAGATTTCGATGACCGACTCGTCGATCCAGTGATCGCCAAAATGGACCCGGGGCTTGTGGCCACGGGTGGCATGTGCCTCCGAGCGGGCGTCGACCGAGTGCTCGAATACGGCGATCCGGGTCTCGTGCCAGAGCCGCTTGCCAAGCAGAATGGGCGAATTGACGCAGCTGGCCAGCAGCGGCCCGGTGACTGCCTGGGCAATGTTGTACAGATGGGCAAATTCATCCGCACCCACCTGAAAATGCACCTGAAAGCTGGTATTGCAGGCCTCGAGCATCAGGTTGTCGTGATTGATGTTGAGCTGGTCAATGCCCTTGATGGCAAACTGGACCTTGCTGCCACGAAGCTTCAACAGTGCCTCGTTGAGCGCAAAATAGCGCGCCTTGGGCACCATGGAGTCCAGCGACATGTGCTCACGCGTGAGCGTAGGCAAAATACCCACCAGCGCGATGCGGCTGCCTGCCGTGTCGGCCTTTTGCCGCGCGATGGCGAGCACTTCCTCGGCCTCCCTTTCCAGCTGGCGCAAGCAGTCGCCGCCGAGCTCGAGCGGTGACAGATTGGCTTCCAGGTTGAACAGGCCCAGCTCGTGCGTGAAGCGCGGGTCGTCAATCTGCTCGAGAACCTGCATTGCCGTCAGCGCAGGGCGGGCAGCCTGATCGACCAGGAACATCTCCTGTTCGGCGCCAATGCGCCTGACGCCGGATTCGATCATGCCGGTCTCGAGCATGTCCTCGAGAGCACGCACTTCTTTTAGCAGCGCTTTCATGAAGGCGTGGCGGCTGCGCTCATCGCTGGTTTGTTCGACGTTCTCTTCGCCCATGGGGTTCGGTTGCTGAGGATTTTCCCGCGATCATATACGGCGGCCGATAAAGGGGCAAATATCGAGCTTGTGGCAGGTCACGCATCGGTCGATGTGCGGGCGCGATCCCGGCTTGTCTCGGCGCAGCTCCTGTGCCAAGCTTTGATCAGATCGATCAAGCGGATTCAAAGGGAGACCTGATGAGCGACAAACCCTGGCTCAAGCAATATCCGGAAGGGGTGCCGGCCGAGATTGACGTGGATGAGTTCGACTCGGTAGTGGATGTCATTGACACCAGCTGCAATGACTTTCGCGACAAGATCGCGTACGTCAACATGGGCGGCAAGCTGACCTACGGCCAGGTGGATCGCCACAGCGCGGCCTTCGCCGCGCGACTGCAGGCCATGGGTCTGGAAAAAGGCGACCGGATCGCCATCATGATGCCCAATGTCCTGCAGTATCCGATTGCCGTTTTCGGAGCGCTGCGCGCCGGGCTGGCGGTGGTCAACACCAACCCGCTCTACACCGCGCGCGAGCTCAAGCACCAGCTCAACGATTCCGGCGCCCGTGCAATCCTGATCATGGACAACTTCGCCGGCGTGCTCGAGGCGGTCATCGACGATGCGCCGGTCGAGCATGTGATCGTCACCCGCATGGGTGACATGCTGGGCGGCATCCGGGGCGCGCTGACCAACTTCGTGGTGCGCCATGTCAAGAAAATGGTGCCGGCCTACAGCCTGCCCGAAGCACTGCCATTCAAAGCACTGCTACGGGAAGGCGCCGATCAGCAGTTCCACCCGGTGCGTCTGGGGCATGAAGACATCGCTTTTCTGCAGTACACCGGTGGCACCACCGGCATCTCCAAGGGGGCGGTGCTCACCCACGGCAACATGGTCGCCAACATGCAGCAGGCATCCGCCTGGCTGGGCGGAAACATGAACATGGGCGAGGAAACCATCATCACCGCCCTGCCCCTCTATCATATCTTCGCGCTGACGGCCAATTGTCTGGTGTTTCTCAAGCTCGGCGGCCGCAACGTGCTGATTACCAACCCGCGCGACATGTCCGGTTTCGTCAAGGAGCTCGCCAAGGTGCGCTTTACCGCCATTACCGGGGTCAATACCCTGTTCAACGGCCTGCTCAACACCCAGGGCTTCAGCCAGCTCGACTTTTCCAGTCTGCGCATGACGCTCGGCGGCGGCATGGCGGTTCAGCGTTCCGTGGCCGAGCGCTGGAAAAAAGCCACGGGCGTCACGCTGGTCGAGGCCTACGGGCTGACCGAGACCGCCCCGGCAGCGTGCATCAACCCGATGGATCTCGAGGAATACAACGGCTCCATCGGCCTGCCGATTTCCTCGACCGATTGCCGCATCATCGACGCCGACGGCACGCCATTGCCGACAGGTGAAATCGGCGAACTGTGCGTGCGTGGTCCACAAGTGATGCACAGCTACTGGAATCGGCCCGAAGAGACCGCCAAGGTGCTCGACGACGATGGCTGGCTGCGCACCGGAGACATGGCGCGGATGGACGAGCGCGGCTACTTCTACATCGTCGACCGCAAGAAAGACATGATTCTGGTCTCCGGGTTCAATGTTTATCCCAACGAAATCGAGGACGTTGCCTCCGGTCATCCCAAAGTGCTCGAGGTGGGCGCCATCGGTGTACCGGACGAAAAGTCCGGCGAGGTGGTCAAGGTGGTGGTCGTGCGCAAGGACGAATCGCTCACGGTCAAGGAGCTGCGTGAATACTGCCGCGAACAAATGACCGGATACAAGGTCCCCAAGTACGTCGAGTTCGTCGACGAGTTGCCCAAAAGCAACGTCGGCAAGATTCTGCGGCGAGAAGTGCGCGATCTTCATGGCGAGGCAAACAGCTCGGATGAACATTGACTCGGCCGCGCAGACAGGTTCGGGTCGCGGCGCGCGTCAATCAAGCAGTTCTGACTCGTCTGGCCGGGCTGACAAGGCGGAAACTCCTACGCCGATGAGGCGAACCGAAAACTGCTTGCGCCAGCCGGCCCAGTCTGCCAGCAGCTCGCGCGCGGCAGCCAGGATCGGTTCGGCGGCGCGGGTGTAACCGCTCAGTGACTGACTGCGGGTGATGGTGGAAAACCCTCCGGAGCGCAGCTTGATCGTGACAGTGCGGGCGTACAGATCACGCTGGTCGAGCCTTCTTGCCACCTCGTCGGCCTGAACGCGCAGGACTTGCTGCAGACTTTCGATATCGTGATGGTCACGCGCAAACGTCGTTTCCTGGCTGATCGAGCGGCGAATGCGATCGCCCGCGACCGCTCTCTCATCGATGCCCGCGGCGCGCTGGATCAATTCCTCTGCCTGATCACCCAGCACGCTTGCAAGCACGTCAGCATGGGTGCGCCGCAGCTGGCCAATGGTAAAAACGCCGATCTCGTGCAGGCGCTCTGCCGTCCGCGGCCCGATCCCCCATAGCCGCCGAATCGGCAGCGGGTCGAGGAAGCCCTGTACGCGCCCTGCCGGCACGTGCACCAGACCATCGGGCTTGTCGTAGTCGGAGGCAATCTTGGCCAACAGCTTGTTATGGGCCATGCCCACAGAGGCCGTCAGCCCGGTTTGCTCTGCGATGCGCTCCTTGAGCCGGGCACCAATCGCCGGCAGCGACTCGCCGTGCTGGCGAACGCGTTCGCTGACGTCGATGAAGGCCTCGTCAAGGCTGAGCCCCTCGACCCGATCGCTGAGCTCCCGGAACAGCGCGAAGACCCTGCCGGAAACTTCACGGTATCGATCGAAACGCGCGGCAACGAACACACCCGCGGGGCAAAGCCGCCGGGCCCGGGCGCCGGGCATCGCCGAGCGTACGCCATATTGCCGGGCTTCGTAGCTGGCTGCCGCCACCACGCCGCGCGTGCTGCCGCCACCCACCATGACCGGGCGGCCGCGCAATTCGGGATGATCACGTTGTTCAACGCTGGCGTAGAAGGCATCCATGTCGACATGGATGATGGCGCGGTTACTCACATCGACGATCGGGCATCAGTGGACCACAACGACATTGATCGCAGAACATCGAGCGCGCCGACTGCCCCAGGCACCTGGATCACGTTCACGGGCCCGACGGGACCTGCTTTCAATGCCTGGCAGGAAACCTGAAATCAGATGGTCCGGGTCGGCGTGTCGCTGTCGAGCATGCCGGCCAGATGGGAAACAATGACATTCCTGGCCTGCTGGCCCTCGGCGCTGTCGGAAAACTGGATGCCGACACCGCTGTTGGCCGTATGCCGACCGCCCGACGGCGTCAACCAGGCCACCTTGCCGGGAATTGCAATTCGCTCCTCGCCCATCAGGCCGAGCAGGATCAGAACCTCGTTGCCGAGCCGGAACTGCTTGCGCGTGGGCACGAACAGGCCGCCGTTGATCAAGAACGGCATGTAGGCGCCGTAGAGTTCCTGCTTGTTTTCGATGTTGTAGGACAGAATGCCTTTCTGAGCCATGAAGTCACTTCCGCGCCGATTGAGCTGCCTGCCATTCTAACAGCCACTGCCCCAGCAGCAGATCCTGGCGAACCACGCCTCTTTCAGCCTCCCGGTGGCCCTCCAGCGCGCGCTGCCAGAGTTCTGCCAGGCGGCGTCGATCGATATGACGGGGCAAGGCCCGGTCGGGCGGTTGCCAGCCGCCGGCGCCGCTGAGCTGCGCCATGATGATGCTCAGCCAGCGCGCCAGCCAGCGCCAGGTCGCCGCCGGATGGCTTTGCCAGCGCTCGAGCACCTGTGCGTGCGGACGCGACTGGCTCAGATCATCAAGCAGCTCGAAACCGAACGCGAGGTCGTCACTTGCGATCATCTCGCGTGCTGCCAGCGGTGCACCACCACTCAGTTCCAGGGCGGCTTCGCGCGTGCCCGCTTCCGCGCTGCTGCACTGCTGCTCGAGCCAGCGTGCGGCAAGGTGTGGCTCTGCGACCCGTAGCGGCCATTGCTGGCAGCGCGAGCGCACCGTTGCCGGCAAGCGCGCGGGCGTCTCGCTGAGCAGAATCAACCAGGCCCCGGAAGGTGGCTCTTCCAGCGTCTTGAGCAGTGCGTTGGCGGCGTTGCGGTTCATGGCGTCGGCGTGTGGGATCAAACCGATCCGGCTGGCGCCCAGAGAAGCTGTCAGCTGTAGTTGCTCGATCAGCCTGCGCACCTGATCGACGCCGATACTCTGCTTGTCCTCGGCAAGTTCAACCACAAACAGATCAGGATGGGTATCGCTGTCGATCCGGCGACAACTCTGACAATCTCCACAGGGCTGCCCGTCGTCTGGCTGGCTGCAAAGCAGCAGTCGCGCCAGCCAATCGCCAAGCGCGCGCTTGCCGATGCCGCGCGGCCCGTGGATCAATGGCGCGTGGCCGAGACGCCCGCCCGCCATGCGCTTCGCCAGCCCGCGGCAGGCCCCTTCCAGCCAGGGCAGCATCACCTCAGCCTCTGCTCGAGAGTCTTTTCGATCATTTTGGAAACCTCCTCGAGCGGTCGGGTGGCGTCAATGACGGCAAAACGCTGCGGCTGGCGTTGGGCCTGTTCCAGATAAGCGCGGCGTACGCGCTCGAGAAATTCGGGCCGATTCTGCTCCATGCGATCCGGCGGAATGCCGCGCGCTTGCACCCGCGACATGCCCAGCTCGACCGGCACATCGAGGAGCAGAGTCAGATCCGGCTCGAAATCCGGATGCACCAGATCGGCCAGGGTTTCCACTGCCGCGCCTCCCAGCTGTCGCCCGGCCCCCTGATAGGCGCGGCTGGCATCGGTGAAGCGATCGCACAGCACGTCATGGCCGTCGGCCAACGCCGGACGAATGACCTGCGCCAGATTTTCCTGGCGTGCAGCAAACATCAGCAGCAGCTCGCTCATCGGCGTCAACGCGCCCGTTGCCGGGTCAAGCAGTAGTTCGCGGATGCGTTCGGCCGTGGGTGTGCCGCCGGGTTCACGCGTGACCACCACCTCGCGGCCGTGGCGATCAAGCCAGGCGCAGATGGTCTCAACGGCCGTGGTCTTGCCGGCGCCCTCGCCCCCCTCGAGGGTGATGAATCGTCCGCGCTTCACTGGCGGCTCCGGATGTAGCGATCGACCGCGGTGTTGTGCTCAGGCAAAGTGTCGGAGAATTGATGACTGCCGTCGCCGCGGGCAACGAAATACAGGGCGCTGCCGGGGGCCGGTTGTGCCGCCGCAGCGAGAGCTGCGCGGCCGGGCAATGCAATCGGTGTGGGCGGCAGCCCATGGCGGGTGTAGGTATTCCAGGGGTGATCGGTGCGCAGATGCGCACGTCGCAGCCGGCCGTCAAAGTCCTGGCCCAGGCCGTAAACGACGGTTGGGTCGGTCTGCAGGCGCATGCCGCGCCGCAGCCGGCGCACGAAAACGCCGGCAATCCGGGCACGCTCTTCAGGGCGCCCGGTTTCGCGCTCGATCAGGGAGGCGAGTACAAGCAACTCCTCGGGTGCGTCCAGCGGCAGGCCGGCATCGCGCCGGGCCCAGGCCGCGGCAAGCGCCTTGTCCATGGCTGCATGGGCTCGTTCCAACAGGTTCAGGTCGCTTGATCCACGCACGAAAAAATAGGTCTCGGGAAGAAAACGGCCCTCTCCCCGGCAACCATCGCAGCCCAGTTCACGCATCAGGCGTTGTTCGCTGAAATCGGCGGACACCTTGCGCAACCGCGGATCTCTGCTCAGGCGCGCGCGCAACTCGCTCAGAGTCCAGCCTTCGACAATGGTGAAGCGATGCTCCTGCACCCGACCGGAGACGATCTTGTCGAGCAGCTGGTCGGCGTTCATGCCGGGGGCAATGCGATACTCACCGGCCTGCAGCAGTGGCGACTCGACACGCCCCAGCAGGCGCCAGCGCCAGTCCAGACGCGTCAGCCCCAGATGTTCGAGCTGCCGGACCATGCCGTGAAGGCTGGTGCCCTTGTCCAGCCACAGATGAGTGATTCCCGAATCGGTCAGCGGCCGCTGACGAAACTGTAGCCAATCGTTGGCCAGCCAGGCGGCCATGAGCGCCGCCAGCACACCGACAAAACCCGTGGCCATGATCAGTCGTCGCATTCGAACAGTTCGTCCCAGAGTCGCTGCCAGCGCCGGCAGACCGGCCCGATGGCCAATGCTCGATCATCGAGCATGCGCACCGGGCGGATGCCGGCAACCGAGTTTATCACCATGACCTCGTCAGCCTGTCGCAGATCGTCGACCTCCAGAGTGGCTTCCTGCGGTGCTTGCCGCAGCCACTCGCCGAGCGCCTGCAGGCCGACGCCGTCGACGCCGGCGTGGCGCTTTTGCGGCGTCAGCGCCTGACCATCGATGATCAACACCAGATTGCCGGCAATGGCTTCGAGGGGGCGACCACGCTGATCGAGCATGATCGCTTCATCGACGCCGGCACGCCGAGCGTACTCGGCCGCCAGCACCTGCTCCAGGCGGTTACCGTGCTTGATGCCGGCCAGCTGAGCCGAGGATGCCAGGCGTACGCTGCTGGTGTGCAGCTTCAGACCCCGCTGACGCTGGGCTGCCAGGCGCTGTGGCCAGGCGCGGCGCTGGATAATGCGCCGCGGCTGCGGCGTAGCCGGCGGCTGGTAGGCTCGCCCGCTGCTGCCGCGCGTCAGCGTCAGACGCACAACACAGCGTGGTTGCGAGCCTGCCACGCGTGTGCATTCAGCGGCGAGCAGTTCCGGATCCGGCGCCGGCAACAGCAAGCGGCCTGCGTCTTGAGTCAGGCGCGCCATGTGCAGCGGCCACAGCGGCGCGCGGCCGTCGACAAAGGCGATGGTCTCGAACAGATGGTCGCCGTAAAGCAGCCCGCGATCGTCGGCGGGCACGCTGTTTTCCGGCTTGCCGTTGACCAGACACTCGCTCATGCTCGATCCCGACCCAACGCTGCCAGCAGCCCGCGCGCCTTGTCTTCGGTTTCGTGCAGCTCGGCCAGCGGATCGGAATCAGCCACGATGCCCGCCCCGGTCCGGAACGTCAGCCGACGCGGAGTGGCCACCATGGACCGAATCAGGATATTCAGATCCATGCTGCCGTCGCGCCCCATGTAGCCCAGGGCACCGGTATAGCAGCCGCGACCCTGTCCCTCCAGTTCGGCGATGATTTCCATGCAGCGCACTTTCGGACAGCCGGTGATGGTGCCGCCGGGAAAGACGGCGCGAATGACGTCGGCGGCATCAACCTCCGGGCGCAGTCGACCGCGGATATTGGAGACGATATGGTGCACATGAGCGTAGGATTCGATCACCATCAACTCGTCGACCTCCACACTGCCCACGGCGCACACTCGCCCCAGGTCATTGCGCTCAAGATCGATAAGCATGATGTGCTCGGCCCGTTCCTTGGGGTGCGAAACCAGCTCCTGGCTGAGGCGCGAGTCGGCGTCCGGCGAGTGCCCGCGCGGGCGGGTGCCGGCGATGGGTCGGGTCTCGACCCGGCGGCCATGAACGTTGATCAGGCGCTCTGGTGAAGAGGAAATCACCGTTCCTCCCGGAAGACGGGCCAGCGCGGCAAACGGTGCCGGGTTGACTTCGGCCAGCGCCTGGTAGAGCCCGGCGGGGTCGATATCGCGCTCGCTCGTGGCCTGCCAACCGCGCGATAGATTGGCCTGGAACACATCACCGGCGCGAATGTACTCGCGAATGCGCTCCACCCCTGCCTTGAAGTGTTCACCTGCATCGACGGTCAGCGCCAGATCCGGCGCGGTTTCCGGAGCACGGGGTTGATCAGCAGTGTTCAGTCCGGCGACTTCTGCCCAGGCCTCATCAAGCTCCTGCGTGTCTTCGGCAACCAGCCATGAACGCTGCTCGAAGTGATCATGGAGTATGGCCGCACGGCAACGCCGGGCCAGCGCCACCGGCAGCCCGTCGGCCGCAGGAGGCAGCGCGAGCACGGGCTCGATTTCGCCGCTCAGCTCGTAGCCGAGGTACAGGAACCAGCCGCCGGAAAACGGAAAGCGCCGGTCCCCGGAAGGCGCCGCATTGGCGCGCTGTGCATCGGCAAGCTGGTCGAGAAAGCCGGGCTGGTCGCCGATTCTGTGAGCTTCGAGTACCAGCGCGGGTTCGTCAGCTGCGCGCAGCAGCATCGACCAGCGCGCAGATCCGCCGGCCGGGGCGGAGCTGGCGAGGAGGAAGGGCCAGCGCTCAGGGAGCTGTCGGTGGACAGTGAGCAGCGGCAGGGAAGCCGCCAGCTCACGCGCCGGAGCGCTCATTCAAATCGTTTCAGCAGCAGGGTGCCGTTGGTGCCGCCAAAACCAAAGGAATTGGTCAGGGCAACGCGAATCGATTGCTCGCGAGCCTCGAGTGGCACGAGGTCGATGTCGCGACAGTCGGGGTCGACTTCTTCGAGGTTGATGGTCGGCGGCAGAATGCCGTCGCGCAGCGCCAGCACCGTGAAGATCGCCTCGACACCGCCGGCGGCACCGAGCAGATGGCCGGTCATGGACTTGGTCGAGCTCATCGCCAGCTTGCCGGCATGGTCGCCGAAGCAACTGCGCACGGCAGCGCACTCGGCGCGGTCGCCCAACTGGGTGGAGGTGCCGTGCGCGTTGATGTAATCGACGTCTTCGGGATTCAGCCCGGCATCGCGTACGGCGTTGGCCATGCAGCGGGCGGCCCCTTCGCCGCCCTCGGAAGGAGAAGTGATGTGATAAGCATCTCCGCTCATGCCGTAACCGGCCAGCTCGGCATAAATGGTGGCACCACGACGCTTGGCATGCTCGAGCTCTTCCAGCACCACGATGCCGGCGCCGTTGCTGAGGACAAAGCCGTCCCTTTCGACATCCCATGGACGACTGGCCTTTTTCGGTTCGTCGTTGCGGGTTGAAAGCGCCTTGGCCGAGGTGAAGCCACCGTAGGCCGTCGGCGTGGTGCCGAATTCGCCGCCGCCGGCAACCATGACATCGGCGTCGCCGTAGGCAATGATCCGGGCGGCATCCCCGATGTTGTGGGTGGCGGTAGTACAGGCCGTCACCATGGACAGATTCGGCCCCTTGTAGCCGTACTTGATGGACAGATTGCCGGCGATCATGTTGATGATGACCCCGGGGACGAAGAACGGTGAAATTCTTCGGGGGCCATTATCAAGGTAGGTCTTGTAGGTTTTCTCGATCGTCGATATACCGCCGATGCCCGCGCCGATAGCCAGGCCGATCCGTTCGGCATCGGCCTCGCTGTCGCCAAGCCCGGCGTCGTCGATGGCCTGCATTGCTGCGGCCATGCCATAGTGGATGAACGGATCGCACTTGCGTGCTTCCTTGGGCGTCAGGTAGTCGCCGATATCGAAGTCCCGCACTTCACCGGCAATCTTGGCCGGAAAGTGTTCGGGATCGAACGACTCCAGCGGGCCAATGCCGCTGCGACCGTTACAGATGGCGTCCCAGGCGCTGGCGACATCATTGCCTACCGGCGAGAGGCAGCCCATGCCCGTAATCACGATGCGACGGTCACCACGCATTGACGACTCCGTTATTCAATTCCACTGGATTCACCGAACCGCGAGCGCGGTTTATTTTTCGACGTTCGCCTTGACGTAATCGACAGCCTGCTGAACGGTCGTGATCTTCTCAGCTTCTTCGTCTGGAATCTCGCATTCGAATTCCTCTTCGAGCGCCATGACCAGTTCAACCGTGTCGAGCGAATCGGCACCCAGGTCGTCGACGAAGGAGGCGCTTGGCGTGACTTCTTCTTCCTTGACGCCGAGTTGTTCGATCACGATTTTCTTGACGCGTTCTTCGATGCTGCTCATTGGATATATCCTCTTTGATAGGGGGTTGCCCAAAGCGGGCACATTGTAGTGAACAATTTCGCTCACTGCCAGCTTGCGTATTCCGGCCTGCGCGTGAAGCAACGCCGGAACTTGCTTTAAGTCCTCAATGAAGTCATGGGTTTATGCGAGCTTTCCAAGGCGTCAGCTCATGTACATGCCACCGTTGACGTGCAGCGTCTGGCCGGTGACGTAGCTGCTGGCGCCGGCGGCGAGAAAGCCAACGGCGGCGGCCACGTCCTCGACTGCGCCGAGCCGCTCGAGCGGAATCGACTCGGTCAGGCGCTGGCGCTGCTTCTCATCGAGCGCGGCGGTCATGTCGGTTTCAATGAAGCCGGGCGCGACCACGTTGGCGGTAATGTTGCGGCTGCCCAGTTCCTGCGCAATCGAGCGCGAAAAGCCGGCCAGCCCGGCCTTGGCAGCCGCATAGTTGCTTTGCCCCGGGTTGCCGCTGTAGCCCACCACCGAAGAAATGCTGATGATACGACCGAATCGCGCCTTGAGCATGCCGCGCAGGCAGGCACGAGTCATGCGCATCACGCCCTTGAGGCCGGTGTCGAGCACGGCATCCCAGTCCTCGTCCTTGAGCCGCATCAGCAGCTGATCGCGGGTAATGGCGGCATTGTTGACCAGCACGGTCACGGCGCCGGCACGTTCCCGGATCGCTGCAACCGTCTGCTCAACGGCTGTGGCATCGGTCACGTCGAGGCACAGTCCGCGATCCTCGCCCAGGCGTTCGCTGATCTTCTCGGCGCCGGCCGTCGAAGTGGCAGTGCCGAATACATCGCCGCCCTGGGCCTTGAGCCAGTCGGCCGTAGCCCGTCCGATGCCGCGGCTGGCTCCGGTGACCAACACGACCTGTCCGTCCAGTTGATATGCCTGTTCAGGGTTCATCAAACAGATTCCTTGAAGCTTTGGATGGTTTCCTCGAGGGTTTCCGGATTCTCCAGCGCGTACCAGCGCGCCTGGCGCTCGATGCGACGGCCCAGACCACTGAGCACCCGCCCCGGGCCGCACTCGGCCAGGTCCATGATACCCGCCTGGCAGATATCTCGCACCGACTCGGTCCAGCGGACCGGGCTGGTCAGCTGGCGCTCCAGAGATTCGCGAATCAGGGCGGGGTCCTCGTGCTGTGACACGTCCCAGTTATGGGTCACCGGGATGGCCGGTGCACGAACGTCGGTTTCTGCCAGGATGGCACGCATGGCCTCTGCCGCCGGCGCCATCAGCGGGCTGTGTGAGGGCACGCTGACCGGCAGCTTCAACGCCCGGCGCGCGCCCGCTTCACGACATTTGTGCAGGGCGCGCTCGACTGCTGCCGCGTGCCCGGCGATCACGAGCTGGCCCGGAGAATTGTAGTTGGCCGGCACCACGGTCTGGTCTTCAGCCACTTCACGGCAGATCGCCTCGACCACTTCGTCGTCCAGGCCCAGGATGGCCGCCATGGCGCCCACCCCCTCAGGCACGGCCGACTGCATCTGGCGGCCGCGCTCGGCCACCAGTGAAACAGCGGCTGCAAAATCAAGCGAACCGGCAACCACCAGAGCGGCATACTCGCCCAGGCTGTGGCCGGCCAGGCGAGACGGCTGCGGACCACCGAGTTGTTGCCAGGCGCGCCAGACCGCAACCGCACCCGTCAAGATGGCCGGCTGAGTGATTTCGGTACGATTGAGCTCTTCTTCCGGCCCCTCGCGAACCAGACGCCAGAGGTCGAGATCCAGGGCGTTGCCGGCCTCTTCGAACGTCTGGCGGACACAATCGTGTCTGTCGGCCATCGCGCTGAGCATGCCGACCGACTGGGAACCCTGTCCCGGAAACAGCAATGCAAAGTCCGTCATGCGTCCTCCCTGACTATGAAATGCACGGATGAAGTGAGGGGAAAAGTGACAGGTGCCCGTTGATGCCTTGCTTAGTAGGCGATCAGGGCAGCGCCCCAGGTGAAGCCGCCACCGAAGGCTTCGAGCAGCAGCTTGTCGCCACGCTGGATGCGGCCGCTGCGAAGCGCCACGTCAAGCGCCATCGGCACCGAGGCGGACGAGGTGTTGCCGTGCCGATCCACGGTCACGACCACCTGGTCCATCGACATCTTGAGCTTTCTGGCCGTCGCCTTGATGATGCGCAGATTGGCCTGATGAGGAATCAGCCAGTCGAGATCTTCCTTGTTCAGATCGTTTGCCGCCAGGGTCTCGTCGACAATGCGGCCCAGGGTGTTGACGGCGACCTTGAACACTTCATTGCCCTTCATCGAAACGCTGACGCCGCCGCGAGCTTCGGCCTTGAATCCGCGCGAGACGCCGACATCGACCTTGAGCAGGTCACTGAAACCGCCGTTGGCGTGGATGTGAGTCGACAGGATTCCGGGGTTTTCATCAGCGGTGAGTACCGCGGCCCCGGCGCCGTCGCCAAACAGCACGCAGGTCGAGCGATCGTTCCAGTCGAGCATGCGGGTCAGGGTTTCGGCTCCCACGACCAGCACGTTGCGGGCGTTTCCGTTACGAATGTACTGGTCGGCCACTGAGAGGGCATAGATAAAACCGGAGCAGGCCGCGTTGACATCGAAGGCACCACAGTCGGCCATGCCCAGACGATGCTGCAGCAGGCAGGCAGTGGAGGGAAAGATCAGGTCCGGAGTGGTCGTGCCGACCAGCAAGAGATCAATGTCGCCGGCTTCGAGACCGGCGTCGTCCATGGCCCGGCGCGCGGCCTGTTCGGCCAGATCACAGGTGGTCTGCCCCTCGGCGGCAATGTGGCGCTGACGAATGCCGGTGCGATCGGTGATCCACTGATCGCTGGTGTCGACCATCTGCTCGAGATCCTTGTTGGTGAGGATCTTTTCAGGCAGGTAGTGGCCGGTTCCGATGATGCGAGCGTACATGGCTGATTCTTTTGTTTCCTGCTTGTCGGTCAGTAGCTGGCCCAGAGCGCTTGTTCAAGCTGCGGGATCAATTTGCGTCGGGCCTTGAGTGCAGCCAGACGGATGGCGGTGGCAAAACCGCGCTCGCAAGCGCCGCCGTGGCTCTTGATCACGATGCCGCGCACACCCAGTAAAGGGGCCCCATTATGCCGCGCCGGATCGAGCTTGTCATACACCCGCGCCAGCGGCCGGCGAACCACCGCACCGCGCCAGCCCGCCAGCTCATGTTTCATGCGCTCGAGCAGCAGTCGTGCGGTACCTTCTGCGCTCTTGAGCAGCACGTTGCCGGCAAAGCCATCGCAGACCACCAGGTCCACCTTGCCGGAAAAGATCTGATCGGCCTCGACAAAGCCGCAGAATTCAAGACCGTCTTCGTGGTCGATCAGGCGCGCGGCTTCACGCACGACATCCGGCCCCTTGTTCGGCTCGTGGCCGATATTGAGCAGCCCGATGCGGGCATCATGGCCTTCGAGAACACGCACGGCAGTGTTGCCCATGCGCGCAAACTCGCACAGCCGCAGGGCGTCGACCCCCACATTGGCGCCCAGATCCAGCGCCCAGACGGCCCGCTCGGTGCTTGGCAAGGCCGCCATCAGCGCCGGTCGCTCAATGCCCGGCAGCATTCCCAGAACCTGGCGGGACAACGCCATCAGCGCACCGGTATTACCGGCGCTGACGATCGCGGCGCTGGCCTTTTCGGCGACGCGCTCGAGCGCCAGCTGCAGGCTGCTGCCGCGGCCATGACGCAAGGCCTGGGCCGGGCCGGCGTCCATCGGCAGAACGCTGTTGCAAGCAATGATCGTTGTCCGTGACTCGCGCGCCAGACCAAAGGCTGCAAGCCGCTGGCGCAGGCGCGCGGCATCGCCCACCAGGTCCACCCGGAGATCGGTGTCCGCGTCCAGCGCCTGGCGCACCGCCGACAGCGCCGTATCAATGCCGCCGTCGCCGCTCATCACGTCGACAGCCACGCGTGCAATCTGCTGCACCGCCATGATGAATCAGAGCGGGCTGCTTCAGCCTTGCGATTCTTCCAGCTCGTCTTCGTCGATTTCCGGTGCCACTTCCACCACCTGACGGCCGCGGTAGAAACCTTCGGCGGAGACATGGTGGCGGCGATGCATTTCGCCGGTGGTCGGCTCTTCCGACACGGTGGGACCGCTCAGGCGGTCGTGCGAACGGCGCATGCCGCGCTTGGACGGGGTCTTGCGGTTTTTCTGAACAGCCATTGGAGTGCTCCTTGAGTCAATTTTCCTCGTCGCGATTCTTGTCACGGTTCGCGTGACGATTCTTGCGCAAATCTTCGGCCAGGCCCTCGAAGGGCCGGTGCGTATCCGATTTTGGTGCCTCTTCTTCCACCCCGGGTGACGCCGGATCGATCGGCACCAGCGGCAGGCCGAGAAGAACTTCTTCACCGATCAGCCGAACCAGCTCCACCTTGCTGTCCTCGCACAGCAGCGGCTCATAGTCGTCAGGCAGCGAATCGGCAGCCTGGTCGCTGGCAACGATGCCCACGGTCGAGCGGCTCTCCACCGGCTGCTCGAACACTTTCAGCGTTCTCTGGCAGCGCAGCGGCACTTGCCCGCTGACCGACACATCCACCCGCACCTGGCGTTGCTCATCGTGATCGAAAGCCACGTGAAAGCCGATTTCAGCGTCGCCGGGATCGGCTATCATGCCTTCCAGGCGAGCCAGGCGCGCGAGCGGAACCGTGCCGCTGAATTCGCGTCCGGCAGCCGCTGCCTTGTCAGGGTCGATCCAATCTGGAAAGTCTCGCGACATAAGCCGTTCATTATATCACTCAAACCACGCTTGCAGCTACAACAGCTCTATCCTGGCGCCATGAATGACATGCAACTGCCCTGCCCCCTGATCCTGGCATCGAGCTCGCCTTACCGGGCCGTGCTGCTGCGCCGCCTCGGCCTGCCTTTCGAACAGATCTCGCCGGCTGTGGACGAATCTCCGCGCCCCGGGGAGCCGGGCCCGGAACTGGCTCTGCGGCTGGCCCGGACCAAGGCGGCGGCGGTGGCCGATGCCCATCCCGATGCCGTGGTGATCGGCTCCGACCAGGTGCCGGTCTGCAATGACCACCTGCTGGAAAAGCCGGGCGCCCGAGAGCCGGCCATTGCCCAGCTGCGCGCCTGCAGCGGCCAGCAGATCACGTTTTACACGGCCCTGGTGATCTGTCGCGGCACGGTGTGCCACAGCCTGTCGATCCCCACTCGCGTGGTCATGCGCCGGCTTGCGGATGCGCAGATCGAGCGCTACGTCGATCGCGATCGACCCTTCGACTGTGCCGGCGGCATGAAAAGCGAGTCGCTGGGGATCAGCCTGGCCGAGTCGATCACCAGCGATGACCCGACGGCTCTGATCGGCCTGCCGCTGACCGGTGTAGTGGCGCTGCTGGCCCGTTTCGGCATCGATCTGCCGTGACTGGCCGGCCGGTCAATACAGCGCTGCGGCGGTGATGATAAGCTGATTCCCACCATACGTTTCTGAATGGAGTAGTTCGGGATGGCATCAACGGCCTCGCAAACCGGTGTCGGTCGACACTGGCGAATGGAAACCGATCTCGACGGCATTGCCTGGCTCTATCTCGACCGCGACGACGAGAAGGTCAACAGTCTCGGATCGGAAGTGCTGGCAGAACTCGAGTCCATCATCACCCGCTTCGAGTCCGAGCAACCCGCCGGGCTGATCCTGATGTCGGGCAAGCCGGGTTCTTTCATCGTCGGCGCCGACGTGCGCGAGTTCGACGCCACCGACGATGTCGACGAGCTGCGCAGCAAGGTGAGCGAAGTCCACCAGCTGTTCCAGCGCATTGATGACCTCCCCTTCCCCACCGCTGTGGCTTTCGAGGGCTACTGCCTGGGCGGCGGGCTGGAATTGGCACTCTGCTTTGACTATCGCATTGCCCGGGATGCCGAGCACACGCGCATCGGCTTTCCCGAAGTCAATCTTGGCATCTACCCGGGCTTTGGCGGCTCCGGGCGCAGCATCCGGGCCATGGGCGGGCTCCAGGCCATGCAGATCATGCTGACCGGCAAGCTGCTTCGCGCCGGCGCCGCCAGGCGCATGGGCCTGATCGATCAGACGGTCGGCCAGCACGGCTCGCTGCGCTGGACGGCTCGCAACGCGATTGCCAAAAAGCGCAAATCACGCCGCCCCGGCCTGAGTGCGCGCGCCACGACCTGGGGATTGGTGCGCAAATTCCTGGCCGGGCAGATGCGCAAGCAGACGGCCGCCAAGGCGCGCAAGGAACACTACCCCTCTCCCCATGCCCTGATCGACGCTTTCGAACAAGCGGGTGATTCCTGCGCAGACATGATTCGCATCGAAGCTGAACAGGTGCCACAGCTTCTGGCGGGTGACAGCTCGCGCAATCTGCGCCGCGTATTCCGCCTGATGGAAGCACTCAAGGCCCAGGGCAAGCGCAGTGACTTCAATGCCCGCCGCGTCCACGTCATCGGCGCCGGCGTCATGGGCGGCGATATCGCCGCCTGGTGCGCCCTGCGCGGCCTGGAGGTAACGCTGGAAGATCGCGAAATGAAGCACATCGAACCGGCCATCAAACGCGCGCACAAGCTGTTTGACAAGCGGCTCAAGACGCCCACGGCGGTGGCCGCTGCCAGGACCCGCCTGATGGCCGACGTCGAAGGCAAGGGCCTGGCGCAAGCCGACGTGGTGATCGAGGCAATTTTCGAAGACCGCGACGCCAAACGCGAGGTGTTCACCCGCGTCAACAGAAAGGCGCGCCGCGATGCGATCATCGCTACCAATACCTCGGCCATTCCGCTGTCCGAGCTGGCCGACGTGTTCGATGACCCCGGGCGCTTGATCGGGCTGCACTTTTTCAACCCGGTGGCCAAGATGCCGCTGGTCGAAGTGGTCCATGATCCGGAGCACTCCGACGGCGATCGCGTCGACGACGGCTCGAGCTTCGCCACACAGATCGGCAAATACGCCTTGCCGGTCACCTCGACGCCGGGTTTTCTGGTCAATCGCGTCCTGGCACCCTACATGCGCAACGCCATGCAAATGCACCGGGAAGGCCTTCCCAAGGAAGCGCTTGACCGCGCGGCTGAACAGTTCGGCATGCCCATGGGGCCGGTCGAACTGGCCGATACCGTCGGCCTGGATGTCGGCTTGAGCGTCATCAAGACACTGATGGGCGACGCCGCCGGCGAAGACCGCAAGGTGCTCGAAGAGATGGTCGCCGCCGGCAAGCTGGGACGGAAGTCCGGTGAGGGCTTCTATCGCTGGAAGGACGGCAAACCCGAGCGCGACAAGGAGGCCCACAAGGGCCATGATCTCGAGCAGCTGGCCGAGCAGCTGATGCAACCCTATTTCGATGAGTGCCTGGCCTGTCTCGAAGACCAGGTGGTCGAAGATGCTGACCTGCTCGATGCCGGCATGATCTTCGGCACCGGTTTCGCGCCCTTCCGGGGTGGGCCGATGCATTACCTCGAATCCCGCAAGGCCGACAAGGAGGCACCCTGATGGCAGACCAGACCCTGCGACGCATCGCCATTGTCGGCGGCAGCCGCATCCCGTTCTGTCGCTCCGGTTCACTCTACGCTGACCAGACCAATCTGGACATGCTCACCGCCGCTTTCAGCGGCGTGGTCGATCGCTACAACCTGGCCGGCAAGAAGCTCGACCAGGTCATTGCCGGGGCAGTGACCACGCATTCCAAAGACTGGAACCTGGCTCGCGAGGCCGTTCTTTCGACCGAGCTTTCGCCGCTGACACCGGCAGTGACCATGCAGCAGGCCTGCGGCACCAGCCTGGAGGCCGCTCTGCTGGCCGGCAGCCAGATTGCCTCGGGCGAAATCGAATGCGCGCTCGTGGGCGGCACCGATACGACATCGGACGTGCCCATCGTTTTCAAGCGCCGTTTCGCCCAGCGCCTGATGCAGCTCAACAAGGCCCGAACCCTGGGCCAGCGGCTCAAGGCCTTCAAGGGCTTTCGTTTTTCCGAGCTGGCGCCGCAGCCGCCGCGCAACTCCGAGCCGCGCACCGGCCTGTCCATGGGGCAGCATTGCGAGCGCATGGCCCGCGAGTGGAACATTACCCGCAAAGAGCAGGACGAGCTGGCGCTTGAGTCTCACCAGAAGGCCGCCGAAGCCTGGGACTCCGGGTTCTTCGACGAGCTGGTGCGCCCGCACAACGGCGTGCTGCGCGACAATATCGTGCGCCCCGACTCGTCAATGGCCAAGCTCTCGAGCCTCAAGCCCGCCTTCGATCGCTCCAGAAGCGGCACCTTGACGGCCGGCAACTCCACCAGCCTGTCCGACGGCGCCGCCGCCGTGCTGCTGGCCTCGGAAGAATGGGTGCGCGAACACGACCTGCCGGTACTCGCCTGGCTGACGCACTCACGCACGGCCGCGGTCGATTACGTCGACGGCGATGAAGGCCTGCTGATGGCGCCGACGGTCGCCGTGGCCGAGATGCTCGAGCGCGCTGAACTGAAGCTGCAGGACTTCGACTTCTACGAAATTCACGAGGCCTTCGCCGCGCAGGTGCTGTGCACGCTCAAGGCCTGGGAGAGCCAGTCCTACTGCAGCCAGCGCCTGGGTCTGGACGCCGCCCTCGGTGCCATCGACCGCAGCCGCATGAACGTCCACGGCGGGTCGGTGGCCATCGGTCATCCCTTTGCCGCAACCGGCGCGCGGATTGTCGCCACTCTTGCACACGTGCTTGAAAAAGCCGGCTCGGGCCGCGGACTGATTTCCATCTGCACGGCCGGAGGTATGGGCGTGGCGGCCATCCTCGAGCGCGACAACAACGGCTCGGGCAACGCTCCGTCCACGAAAAAGACCGCCCCTGCAAGCGCAGCTGCCAAAAAGAAGTCCAGCGGCAAGAAGGCCGGAAAGAAAGCCAGCAAGAAAAAGAAGAAGACGAGCAAGAAGAAAACGACCGCCAGAAGCGAGACAGCTCCGGAGGCGTCCGCACCGCAGAGCGGGACGGAACAAAGCTGAACGCGCGTTCTCACCCGCTCGTCTTCGGCCTGGCGATGCAGGGCGTACTGCTCGTCCTCGCCGTCGCGCTGGGCTTGGTCTTCGGACAGCATCACTGGCAGAATCTGTACTGGTCAGGCGAGGCGCTGCTCATTGCCGTGGCAGCCACCCTGCCGCTGGCCGCCAGCCTGCTGTGGCTGCCGCTCGAACGCTGGCGCTGGGCCCGGGAGCTGACGGCGCAGGTCAAGCACTTTCTGACGCTTCTGTTTCGCCACGCTCGCCCGGGCGCAGTGTTACTGGTGTCGCTTCTGGCCGGCTTCGGCGAGGAAATGCTGTTTCGGGGTGTCGCCCAGGCCGGCCTGGGCGAGCTGCTGACGCCAGGGATCGGCCTGGTTGCCGGCGCGGTGCTTTTCGGTGCTGCACATGCAGTCTCGCGGGCCTATTTCATCATCGCCAGCCTGATGGGGCTCTATCTGGGCGCGCTGTATCTGTGGACCGGCAACCTGCTGGTGCCGATCATCGTACACGCTCTCTACGACTGGGTTGCCATTCACTTCTATCTGCGTTCTGCGGCAACGGGCTGAAGGCGCTAACATGGCCTTCGTGAGCCACTGACCAGAGATCCCCATGGAGCGAATCGGACGTTACAAGATCGAGCGTGAGCTGGGGCGCGGCTCGATGTCGATCGTCTACGAGGCCTTCGACCCGCATATCAACCGGCACCTTGCAGTCAAGGTGCTGCGCGAACGCTACGCCCGCGATCTCAAGAGTCGGCAGCGCTTTCTGCGCGAGGCACGCTCGGCCGGCGGTCTCAGCCACGCCAACATCGTCACGGTATTCGATGTCGGCCAGCACGAGGGCCTGCCCTTTCTGGTCATGGAGCGGCTCAAGGGCCAGAGTCTCGAAGGATATCTGGCCACCGGCGGCCGCCTGAGCATCCGTGAAATCCTCGCAATCGGCATCCAGCTTGCCGGGGCGCTGGATTATGCGCACGAATGCGGGGTCATTCACCGCGACGTCAAGCCGTCGAACATTTATTTCGATCCGGAGTCTGGCCTGGTCAAGCTGGTTGATTTCGGTATCGCGGCGATCAACGACCCATCCCGGGTTGCCGGCGACGAGCAGGCCGAAACCATTGCCGGCACGCCCAACTACATGTCGCCTGAACAAATCCAGGGTGGTGAACTGGACGGCCGCGCTGATCTGTACGCTCTGGGCGTGGTGCTTTACCGCCTGCTGGCCGACGCCGCGCCTTTTCAGGGCGATTCCATCGGCGTCCTGATTCACCAGATCGTCCACCGGCCGGCCGCGCGCTTGCAGCCAAGAGACGACAAGACGCCGGTCGATCTGATCGAGCTGGTTCACCGCCTGCTGGCCAAGAATCCCGAAGCCCGACCGGCCAGCGGCGCGCTGCTGCTTGAAGAGCTGCAGGAAATCCGCGCCGATCTCGACCGCGGTCTGCTGACGACCGTTCGCGGTCATCCCGGCCCCTGGCGCTGGCTGGCAGTACTTTCGCTGGCGCTGGTGCTTGTCCTGGGCGGCGGACTGGTGTGGGTCTATCACAGTCAGAGCCGAGCCATGACCGAGTCCACCTACGGCTATGGCGACGCGCTGGCCGGCGTCATCGCCCAGGAAACGGCCGAAGCCTTGCTGCTCGACGACACCACCGCGCTGTCCAATCTGGTGTCGGACTTTTCGGTCAACCCCCGCATCACCTACTTGCATATCAGCGATCGTGAGGGGCGCGTGCAGGCCAGCACCGATCCATTCCTTCAAGGCGAGCCGCGACCGCAGCCGGGGCGGGCAACGATCGAGCGTGAGCAGGGCGCCGTCCGGCTGCTCAATCGCCAGGATGGCAACCTCGAGTTCCAGACGCCGATCCGCTTCGAGGCCAAGCGTATCGGCGAGGTTCAACTGGGTATCGACGGCCACCAGCTCGAGTCTGCTGCACAGACCACGCTGCTGATGCTGGCGCTGGTGTTTGCGGTGACCATTCTGGTCGTCGGCGGCGGGTTCAGCCTGCTTGTCCGCCGCCAGCAGCGCGCCGTACAGCGGATCAACCGCGGGCTGCAGCGCGTTGCTCGCGGCCAGTACGATACCCGCCTCGATGCCGGGCGAGAGGATGTTTTCAGGCCGCTCATCCAGTGTTTCAACAACATGGCCAACCGCCTCGAAGAGCGCTATGGCCACCTCCGGCACAAGCCGGCAGAGCGAGCGCTGCCCACGGCGAGTGAAGACCTGGACCCCGATCTTGAAGAAACCATTGAAATGGAGTCGACGCCGGAAGACGACAACGTCCTGCCGCTGCCCAAACGCAGGCAGTAGCAGCTGGGTCAGCGATCGATGGCCGCCCTGCCCTCAGCCCGGCGCGCCGAGCACTTCTTCGGTTTCCAGGGCTTTCAGCTTCTGCTGCGCACGCCGGGCGCGGTCGAGATAGCGCAACGCCGGCTCGAAATCCGGTCTGATGTCAACCACCCGCTCCCAAAGTGAAACCGCGCTGTCGACTTGCTGATCACGCCAGGCAGACAGCGCCAGATCATGATAGTACTCGCTGAGTTCGACTTCGAGCCGGCGCAGCGACTGTTTGTGTCGCCGACGCAAATCATCCGTTTCGGCACGCGCTTGCAGCAGCGCCTTCACTGCCGCGTCCTGGTCATTGTCGGCCAGCGCCTGTGCCGCCTCGTCCAGCAGCAAACGGGCCGCCACATGCCGGCGCCAGCGCGCGAACTCGCCGGATTCCGCACGCGCCCCGATCCAGGGTGCGGCGTCGTCGAGCACCCGGACTGCCGCATCGGGAGCATCGCGGCGGCAGGCCTGCTCAGCCAGGATGATCGCAACGTCGGCAAGCGCCTGGCGGCCGGCAGGGTCCAATTGGCCGGAACGTGCCCGGCTGAGCAAGAGCGCGTGAGCCTGCCGATGCCGGTCGCTGTTGATCAAGCGTTTCACCGTGGCATCCGGCGCTGTTTTTTCCGGCGCGGATGATGCCACTGCAGCGGCCGCGACCGCCGGTTTTGCGGTGGTTTCTGACGCCTCATCCTCGTCATCAGCCTCGCGGCGTGGCACCAGAATTCGCTGCCCTGGCCGCACCAGGCGCGGTACGGTGATGTCATTGAGGCGCGCCAGCGAGTAAAACAACAGCTCATTGCCCAGTCGGCGCCCGGCGATGGCCGAAAGGCTGTCGTTGGGCTGCACTTCGACAAGCTCGAAAGAAGAGCCCAGGATTTCTTCCGGCGGCTGGTCGATCTGCGCGAGCACCAGCCGGGCGGCGGCGTTATCCGGGTCGACCTCCAGAAAGCGCTGCAGCTGACGCCGGGCGCGCTTTTCCCTGCCCTCCTGCAGGAAGGCCAGAGCGGCATCCAGCGACCCGCCCACCGGTTGTCCGGCGCGCTCCCACTGTTCAAGCACCGATGCCCGGGGCGGCTCGCCAGGCTGGCGGCGCTCGATGGGCAGCAGCTGACAACCAGCCAGCAGCAGACACAGTCCAAGCACGGACAGGACCGGCAATGCATGAATGCGCGCGCCAGAACGCGCGCGGTTCCGGATTGGCTCAGGCGAACAGCACATCACTCAAGTGTACCCCGCGTGCGGCGCGGGCAGCGGGTTGTGCTCGCCCCGTCAGCTGCTGGTCGCCACCAGCCAAGCCAGCCACAGCAGCAGGACCACCAGTGTGATGGGCCACTGCGTTATCTCGGGTTCCGCCTTGACAGCGGCTTCGGGAGCCCCCTGCGGCCGGCTTTTTTGTCCGCCGACCAGGCCGCGCCCCAGCTGCAGCGCGAGCACGCACAGAATCCCCAGCCCGCCCGGGTCGATCCGGCTCGCGCCGCCGGCTGCCAGCAGGATGACAACCGGCGCCAGCAAGGCCATGCCGGTGAGCACATCCACGAGCGTGCCCACCAGCGCCAGCAGCGACACGACAAGCGCCAGAAACACCAGGCCCTGAAGGGTCGAACCCGGGCCGTCAAGGCCGTGCTGAGTCATTCCGGCCACGTCGAGCGCGCTCCAAGCTGCCACCGACAGTCCCAGCAGCAGGCACAGCGCGGCCGTTCTGACCGTGGCATCGCCGATCTGCCTTGTCAGCTCCCGGAGCGTCAGCTTGCCTTGCAGCAGCCCGCGGGTAAACAGCAGCCAGGCAACCGCCACCACCGCCGCATCCAACAGCGATAGCCAGCCCGAACAGAACCCGGCCACCACGATTGGCAACAGCGGCCATTCCGGAAGCCATTCACGCCAAACTCGCCTCACTCGGTGGCCGGACAGGGGCAATCCGAGCGGCCGGCGGCCAATGGCGACCAGCCCGGCACTGAGCAGCGTGAAAAGCCCCAGGGCAACGAGCGCCTGAAGATACAGGTCAGTCAGTTCGAGCCGGAATCGCGGTACCAGCTGGCCGGCAGCGAGCGCATAGATCACCAGCCCCAGAGCGGGCGCGATCAGACCCACAGGCGTGGCGTCGAGCTCGACCGCCTCGCTGTCAACCGACGACGACGCAGCGCTTGACCCGGCGCCGTCGCGACGGTGGACGATCAGCGCGCCGGCAAAAATGAAAAGCGGCAGCGCGGCCAGTTCCGGCAGCGCAACGACGCGGGTAAAATCCACGCCGAGCAGCAGTGGATCGACCCCGGCCCGCCAATAGCCGAGCAGCGCCGCAGCCGCCAGTACAGCAAAAATGGGCAGGCCCAGCACGACAAGAAGTCCGATCAAAAGCGGCATCGAGGACTCAGCTGCGCGCGGCAACGGCCCGCACCAGAAAGCGCAGGCCCATGACCACGAACCCTACGGGCACGATTGCGAGCACCAACCAGGCGGGCAGGCCGGGAAAGCTGCGACCAAGGAATTCGTACTCCAGGAAAACCATGCCCGTGGTGCTCGACGCCAGCGCCAGACAGATCACGGCCGTGAGAGCCAGTACCAACCGCCATGCCGCAGTCGCAGCGGTTGGCGGCAGCCAGCGCTCAAGCACCTGAATGCGTACATGAGCCGCGCGCCCGGTGGCCTGAATCGCCCCGATCATGACCAGCCAGAGCACGACGGCTGCGATCGACGAGCCGAGCCAGGGCGCAGCGGCGGTCTTGGGGAGCAGGCGCCATAGCAACTGAGTTGCCGCCAACACCATCAGCGTGGCAAACAGCAGCAAAAGCAGCGCGGTGACCAGCCGATCAAACCCCGAGCGCCGGCGGTCATGCGGGCGGCACACCTGCTCCGGCTGGCTCACGCGATCTGGCGAGACGCGCAGACGAACGGTCTTGCTGCGGCCACGGGCCAATCGAGCGACTGTCGACAAGCCCCGGACCACGATGCGTCAGTCATCAGGGCGCCAGTACGACCAGGCCGGCCGCCTCAACCGTGTTCTGCATGAGCGTGGCCACCGTCATCGGCCCTACCCCGCCGGGGACAGGCGTGATCCAGCTGGCTCGCTGCGAAGCCGCCTCGAAGTCCAGGTCGCCCTGAAGCTTGCCGTCGGGCCGGCGATTGATACCGATATCGATGACGATCGCACCGTCGGCAATCCACTCCGGCTTGACGATGCCGGGCTTGCCCACCGCCACGCACAATACCTCGCTGCGCCTGACAAGTGCTTCGAGGTTGCGGGTAAAACGGTGCGCCACCGTCACTGTCGCGCCGGCCAGAAGAAGCTCGAGCGCCAGCGGCCGACCGACGATGTTGGAAGCACCTACCACCAGCGCATTCATGCCCTTGGTATCAATTCCGTTGGCCGCGAGCAGCGTCATGACCCCGCGCGGCGTACAGGGACGCAGCCCCGGATCACGCAGCGCGAGCCGGCCCATGTTGACCGGGTGAAAACCGTCAACGTCCTTTTCCGGGGCAATACGGCGGGTGACTGCATGTTCATCGAGATGAGCGGGCAAAGGCAGTTGAACCAGGATCCCGTCCACGGACTCATCGCGATTGAGCGCATCGATCAAGGCCAGCAACTCGCCCCGCCCGACGCCGTGGGTCAGGCGATGATCCGTCGACACCATGCCGGCGCGCTTGCAGGCGCGGATCTTGTTATTGACATAGATCTCCGAGGCCGGGTCATCGCCAACCAGAATCACGGCCAGGCTGGGTCGGCGCCCGCCGCCTTCGACGTGATGCGAGATCGCATCGGCCACGTTGGCGATCAGGCGGTCGGCGACCACGCGACCATCGAGTGTGTGTGCAGAGGAATTCGTCATGCGCGATATTGTAAAGTAGGATGGGCGTGAAAACCGATAGTGAGCGACGGTCGCCGTGAATCTCTTCAACCATCATTTCGTGGATCTTTCAGGCGCACGGATCTATCTCGAGCGCTATCGCAACCAGCCTTTCTTGATCGTCAACATTGCCACCGAAGCTCGGTTTACGCCGCAAATCAAGGGCCTGCAGCAGCTGCATACGCAGTTCAGGCGCCACGGGCTGATGGTGGTTGCGGTTCCCTGCAACGACTTTGGGGAAGAGCCGCGGGAAGAAGCCGAGATCGACCACTTTCTGCGCGAAAACTATCCGGCGACTTTCATCGTGACCCGGCGCTATGCTACCCGCGGGCCGGAGGCCCATCCGCTGTTCCGGGAGCTGCTCCAGGAGCACGGCAGTTCAATTCTGCCGCGCGGCAGCTTCAGCAAGTATCTGTTCGACCGTCGCGGCGCGCTGGTCAAGCGTTTTCACGCCGAAACACTGCCCGATGATCCCGGCCTGACAAGGCATGTCAATCAGCAGCTGGGCGGGGTCTGAGGCGACCGCGGGCGGGTCTTCACAGCAGCCTCAGCGTTTGCCCTTCTTGCGGGAAAACTGCTTCAGCCGCCGGCGTTTTTCCTGCTGACGGGGCGTCAGCGGGTTGCGCCGCCCGGCGTAGGGGTTTTCCGATTCACGAAAGATCAGCTGCACCGGCATGCCGGTCAATTCGAATTGCTGGCGGAACAGATTGATCAGATAACGGCGGTATTGGTCCGGAATGCCGCGGGTTCGCGTGCCGTGAATGACGATGCGAGTCGGAAACTTGCCGCCACCATGCGCGTAGCGCAACTTCGGTACCTTGTTCCGTATTGCCGGTGGTGGGTGGGCGTTGACGGCGTCGCGCAGGACGCGCGTCAGCGCCGAGGTGGAGAACTCCTGCTCCCCGGCGTCATGGACATGCTCTATGGCGTCGGTCAATTCGCCCAGACCGCTGCCGTGCAGAGCGGAAATCGTGACCGTCGGCGCAAAGCGGGCAAAACCCAGGCGCTCGGCCACCTCCACCAGCACCGCGCGCCTGCGGTCGCCATCGATTGCATCCCATTTGTTGAGTGCCACAATCAGGCCGCGGCCGGCGTCGATGACGTGGCCCGCCAGGCGGGCATCCTGGTCGGTAATGCCTTCGACCGCGTCGCAGACCAGGCAAACGATACGCGCCTGATCGACCGACTGCAGGGCCTTGATGGTGCTGAAGCGCTCAACGCCTTCATGCTGGCCGCGGCGACGGCGTATGCCGGCAGTATCGATCAGGTGATAGCGCACCCCGTCACGCTCGACCGTGGCGTGGACCGGATCCCGGGTGGTGCCGGCAATCGGCGTGGTCAAGGCGCGTTCCTGCCCGAGCAGCCGATTGAGCAGGGTCGATTTTCCGGCGTTGGGGCGTCCGATCAAAGCCAGCCGGAGGCCATCATCATCGGGCAGGCCCGGGTCGACGGCCGGCGGTAATTTCTCCGTTAGCGCGCGCGCCAGACTTTCCAGCCCGCGCCGATGGCTGGCGGCAATCGGGCAGATTTCACCCAGCCCCAGCTCAGCCGCTTCAGCCAACGCCATGTCAGCATCCAGACCGTCCGTCTTGTTGACGGCATGCACCACTGGTTTGCCGCGCTGGCGCAGATCGCCGGCAATCTCGTGCTCCACCGGCAGGATGCCGGCGCGCGCATCGGTCAGCATGATGACCAGGTCGGCTTCGTCGATGGCCGTGCGAGTCTGCGCCTGAGCACCGGCTTCGATCTCGTCTTCAGCCTCGTCAAGACCGCCTGTATCGATCAGGATGATCGGGCGCTCGTCCAGTCTGGCCTGCCCATAGATACGATCGCGGGTGACGCCGGGCGTGTCGGCAACCAGCGCGTCCCGAGTACGCGTGAGCGCGTTGAAAAGCGTGGACTTGCCCACGTTCGGGCGCCCGATTATGGCCACCACCGGCAGCAAAGACACTTGCTTCAGGCTCCCGGATCACACACTAGCGACCGACCCGCCAGGCACTCAGCTTGCCGTCTTCATCAAACAGGAACAGCCGGTTGCCCTTGACCAGCGGGGCGGATGCGAAGGCCTTCTTGCCGGCCCTGATCCGCGCCACGATCTGGCCACTGTCGGCATCGAAAAAGTGCACATGTCCTTCAAGGTCTCCGACCGTGACCAGCCCGGAGAGAAAAACGGGACGCGTCAGCTCGCGCCGCAGAAGCTGTTCGTCATGCCACAACGTAGCGCCGTTGCGTCGATCGATGAGCCAGAGGTGGTCCTTGCGATCGGTCACCGCAAGCTGAGTGCGGCGCAGGCTCAGGCCACTGGCCGAGGAAACATCCTTGACCCAGAGCGTGCGCCCGGACTCAAGCGCCAGCCCGGCCAGACGACCGTGATAGGTCACGACATAAAGCTCGGTACCGACGACGATCATCGGCCCGTCGATGTCGGCCAGACGATCAAGCTCGGTGCGGCCCTCCGGCGAGCTCACGCGCTGCTCCCAGAGAACCGAGCCATCGGAGACGCGCAAGGCCGCAACCAGCCCGTCATCGAAGCCGATGAACACCTGCCCTGCCCGCGCAAAAGGGTCGCTGTTGCCACGCAGGCTCAGCAAGGGCACGCTGCGATCGTAGATCCACAGGCGAGCGCCATCGCTACGATCCAGGCCGAATACGCGGCCGTCGATTGCGCGTGCGACGACAATGCCGTCATGCAGCACCGGCAAAGCGAGAATCTCCGAGGAAAGCTGCTTGCGCCAGCGAATCTGCCCGGATTCGCGATCGATGACAATGAGTTCACCATCGAAAGTGCCGACCATGATGAGATCATCGGCCAGCGCCGGGCCCGCCGAGATCGGCAGGCCAAGGTCTATCTCGCGCTCGATTCGACCGGTTTCCAGGTCAACCGCCGTGATCTTGCCGCGGTAGTCCGCCACCCAGATGCGCTCATCCTCGATGACCGGCCGAATCCGGGGCTTGCTACGGTTGATTCCCTTGCCGGTGTTCACCGACCAGAGGCGTTCAACCGGTACCGTTTGTTCGATAGCGGTCAGTTCTGCGGGCTCGAGGTCATCTTTGCTGCTGAACCAGCCGCCAATGGTCTGGCAGCCAGCAAGCAGCAGTACAGCAAAGATCAGTACCGGTAGGCGCCCCTGCCGGGTCACGAAGCATCTCCACCACGGGTCGCAGCGTCAAGCTTGATCTGCAGCAGATTGGCGCTCATGCCATCGGCAGTGCGCCGGGCGACAGCGTCCTCCCACGCTGCCCGGGCTTCATCGACCATGCCGCGTTCGAACAGTAAATCGCCACGGGTTTCAGCCCAGGCTGCGGCAAAACCGTCCGGCGCCTCGCCGTCGATCAGCGCCAGGGCATCCTCATATTCTCCCTGCGCCTCGAGCACGCGGGCCAGCCGCAGGCGAGCAACGGGCCACAGCGACTTCAGTCGCCGGTTGTCGAGAACGCTCTGATAAAGCTCGGCTGCCGCGCCCAGGCGCCCGTTATCGACCCGAGCAGCGGCCAGGTACAGGCTGGTCAGGCCCGCATAGGCGGTGTTGCCGGCCACGTCCTGCATGGCCTTGAACTCCGACTCCGCCTTGTCGAGCTCGTCATTCTCGATCTGCTGGCGAACCACCTGGTAGTACTCCGAACCCAGCACCTGCTGCTCGGCGCGGTGATCCTGCCAGTAACGAAATCCGAAAATACCGCCAAAGGCGAGAACCAGGCCAACCACAATCGCCGGGCTGTTTTCCTTGATCCAGCGGCGAACGCGCTCGCCCTGCTCGTGCTCGTCATAAAGCTCTACGGCCATGTCGATCAGTTCCTTGCGATAGGCATTGAAAGAAAATCAGTCGCCTATGATAAATCAGTCCTGCCGCTCGGCGGCAAGCAAAGAATTCAGGCGATTACCCAGCTCATCCAGCGCGATGAGCTCCTGCCCGGACTCGCCGCGCAGGTCCTTGATGGACGCCTTGCCTTCAGCAAATTCGTCTTCGCCGAGGATGACGCACCAGCGGGCCCCGCTGCGGTCAGCCCGCTTGAACTGCGAGCGCATGCTGCCCCCGGACAACGCGGCGGCAACACCGCGCCCCGGCAGCTGATCGCGGATCTCCTCGGCGACCACCAGCATGTCGGCCGCAGAGACCATGCTGACCACAAACACGTCGGCGCGCTGATCTCGGGTCACGCCCGCGGCCGTGAGCATCGCCAGCAGCCGTTCGACCCCCAAGGCAAACCCGATACCCGGGGTATCGCGCCCTCCCTGCATGGCTACCAGGTCGTTGTAGCGCCCGCCGGCACACACCGTGCCCTGGGCGCCCAGCTCATCGGTCATCCACTCGAACACGGTACGGCAATAATAGTCCAGCCCGCGCACCAGGCCGGTGTTGATGCGGTAGTTGATGCCCAGGTGATCGAGCAGCTCGCAGACCTGGCGAAAGTGCGAGCGCGCCTCGTCTCCCAGCGCATCGGTCAGCTTCGGTGCCTCCGCCATGATGGCCTGCGTCTGCTCATCCTTGCTGTCGAAAATCCGCAGCGGATTGCTGTCCAGCCGTCGCTGGCTGTCCTTGTCCAGGCGCTCGCGGAACGGCTCGAGGTAGTCGATCAGTTTCTGACGGTAGCGCTTGCGATCTTCGCGGTCTCCGAGCGTGTTGATTTCAAGCCGGATTCGATCCGACAGCCCGAGCTCGCGCCACAGACGCTCGCCCAGAGCGATGACTTCAACGTCGGCCGCCGGCTGCTCCAGGCCGAACATCTCGGCGCCGAACTGGTGGAATTGCCTTTGCCGTCCCTTTTGCGGCCGCTCGTGGCGGAACATCGGCCCTTGATACCAGACCTTGCGCCCGGGCGTTTGCAACAAACCATGCTGAATCGCAGAGCGAACCACGCCAGCGGTGCCCTCCGGCCGCAGGCTGAGCAGTTCGCCATTGCGGTCTTCGAAGGCGTACATCTCCTTTTCAACCACGTCCGTGGACTGGCCAATGGCACGAGTGAACACCTCCGCCTTTTCCAGAATGGGCAGGCGAATCTCGTGATAATCATAAGCAGCAAATGCCCGTGCCAGACGCTGTTCGAGCCAGCGCCACAGCGGCGTGTGCTCTGGCAGAACATCGTGCATGCCGCGAATCGACTGAATGTTGTTCATCGCTTGAATTCCATCAAAAACGGCAAGCCCGCCGGCGGCGGGCTTGGTGTCATGGCGATACGCCCTGAGCTGGCAACAGCGCCAGCCTTGCTGGTTTCGTGCTTTCTGCAGCGTTACGGTTGCTGCGGCTCCACGCTGCCGTCGGCGGCAATCGCGATATCGGCCACATCACCGCTCTCGTGCCCCTCCCAGGTCACTTTTTCACCGTCAATTCGCAAATCGACCGCACTCGAGCGCCCCAGCAACAGCCGAAAAGGCGCCTGCGCTTGGTAACTGCGGGTCTGGCCGCTACGCAACAGGTCATATTCCAGACGTTCGCCCTCGGCATCGTGAATCTCGATCCAGCTGTCGTCGAGCAGCTCAAGGTGCAAAGATGTCAGTCCGTCAGCCACCTCATCAGCTGTCGGCGCAGACATCTGCTGGTCTGGCGTGAGATCTGTCGGAAGAACCGGCCCTTCGATGGTTTCGCTGACCGGCCGAATGGTCTTGAGTGGAATCGCGGAAGCCGACACGTGCCCTGCAGAAGCTGCCGGCCGGCGCCGGTCAGCCTGCTTTCCTGATTCTTCCCCGTGATCAGCAGCGGCCCTTTGGTCGTGTCCGGATGGAGTGTCGGAACGGACCGCGACTGAATTCGGGCCAACGCCCGGGTCGCGCTCGAGAATACGCATGCCGCCGGCAATGAAAAAGTAAACCAGGGGTGGAATAATGGCAACGGTAACAATGGCATACGTGGCAATCTTCAAGTATCGCTCAAATTGCCACTCGCGCTGTGGCGCGACCGGGAAAGCGGCCTTGAGCTCCGGCGGTGAGTCCTCGCCCGCGTCGACCAGGAGCACCTCCGGGTCCAGATCAAGGGCCTGGGCGTAATTGCGGATATAGCCGCGGCGATAGATACTGGACAACTGCTCGATCTGACCGGTTTCGATGTCGTTGACCACGATGCCGGGCAGGCGCAGCCGGCGGGCCATATCCTTCTGGCTTAACGACAGCGCCTGACGCTGTTTGCGCAGCCTGGCACCGATATCCGCATAGCGCTGCCGTCTGTCGGCAGGCTTTTGCTCCCTGTCTTCGTTCGCGCTGGTGTTTTCAGTCATCTTGGCTGGTCTGCTGTCTTATATTTCGCGCCTCGGCCGAATCGGGGAAGCGTTCCTCCAGGCGCTCGAAGTAGCGGCTCGCCTCCCGCCCGTTGCCGAGGCGTTGTTCGATTCGATGCCCCAGCGCGAGCGTTCCGGCATCGGCATCGGATACCGACTCCAGGCGCTGAAGAAAGGCGCGCGCCCGAAAAGCATCGCCCTGCTGCAAGAACAGCTGGGCCAGATGGTACAGCGCATCCGGGTACTCGGCGCTGACCTCCAGGGCCTGCCGCAGCTGCTCCTCGGCAAAGTCCAGGCGCCCGTTTCTGCGAGCGCAGGCGCCTGAATTGGTGTACGCCACTTCGCGAGTCTCGTAAAAGGGATCATTGATGGCGCGCTGAAAAAACTCGTCGGCCTGGTTGTACTCGCCCTGCCGGCACAAGAAGGTGGCGTAGCTGTTGAGGGTCGCGCCGTCTTCAGGCGCCAGCCGGGCCGCTTCACGATAGTAGCGACGAGCTCTGGAGTCGCGCCCCAGGCGCTCCTGAATCATTCCCAGCGTCGCATAGGCAGGCACATGGGCCGGGTCGAGCTCAACGGCGCGTTCGAGCTTCTCCATGGCCAGCTGCAGATCACCGCGCTGAAAGTAGCCGATCCCGAGACGCGTGTTGACGTCCGCAGCCCGCACCGGGCTGACTCGATCCATGCCGGCCCGCCCGGATGTTCCGGGCCGTGGTTGCGAGCTGGCGCAGCCGACCGCCAGCAGCAGAAGAGTCACAATGGCCACAAACAGGCGCGCGCGACTCATACGGCCATTACCTGACTGGCCAGCTGCTGCTGAACGATCTGGCGACGCTGGCTGGGGCTGAGCAACTTGCCCACCAGCTGTCCGCAGGCAGCATCGATGTCCTCACCACGGGTCTTGCGCACGGTAGTGATCAGGCCGGCGGCACGAGTGATCTTCTGGAACTCGTAGATGGCTTCATCCGAGGAGCACTCGAACGGCGTGCCGGGAAACGGATTGAAGGGGATCAGATTGATTTTTGCCGGCAGCACACTGAGCAGACGCACCACGGCGCGGGCGTGCTCCGGCTGGTCATTGACGCCGTCAATCATGGTGTATTCGAACGTCACCGAACGCCGCGGGCGCGCCTTGACAAAGCGCTTGCAGGCCGCGATCAGCTCTTCAACCGGATACTTGCGATTGAGCGGCACCAGCCGAGTGCGCAGATCATTGTCGGCCGCATGAAGCGAGACCGCCAGGGCAAACTCATCGCCTTCGGCCAGGCCGTCGATGCCGGGAATGACGCCGGCAGTGGAGATGGTCACTCGACGCGAGGCCAGGCCATAGGCCAGATCATCGCGCAACAGGGAAAGCGTGGGACGAACCGCGTTGAGATTGAGCATGGGTTCTCCCATGCCCATGAACACCACATTGGTTACGTGCCGCTCCCCGCCGTGAATCTCGCGCAAGCGTTGTGCAGCGAGCCAGACCTGCCCGATGATCTCCGCCGCATCAAGATTGCGGTTGAACCCCTGGGTAGCCGTGGAACAGAAGGTGCAGTTGAGCATGCACCCCACCTGCGAAGAAATGCACAGGGTGCCGCGGCTGGTCTCGGGGATGTAAACCGCCTCGACAGCATTGCCGCCGGCAATCGACATCAGCCATTTGATCGTGCCGTCCGCCGAGCGCTGCTCCCGCATCACCCTGGGCGGGGCCACTCCCGCACGGGCTTTCAGGCGTTCGCGCAACGCCTTGGACAGATCAGTCATCTGCTCGAAATCACTCACACCACGCTGATGGATCCACTGCAATATCTGGCGCGCGCGGAAGGGTTTTTCGCCGAGGTCGACGAAAAACCGCTCAAGCCCTCCGCGGTCGAGACCGAGGAGATTGGTGATTTCTTCAGGCCCTGCGGGCATTTGTGTGCTTTCGCTGGTAATTAGCGCGAGTATATCTCATCAGCGCCAAAAAAGAAGGCAATTTCCTCTCTGGCGGTTTCTTCGGCGTCTGAACCATGCACTGCATTGGCGTCGATGCTGTTGGCAAAGTCGGCTCGAATGGTGCCGGGAGCAGCCTGGCTCGGGTCGGTCGCGCCCATGATCTCGCGGTTGCGCGCAATGGCGTCTTCGCCCTCAAGCACCTGAACCATGACCGGACCGGAAATCATGAATTCCACCAGATCCTTGAAAAACGGCCGCTCGCGATGGACGGCATAAAAGCCCTCGGCCTCTTCACGGGAGAGATGCTTCATTCGGGCAGCGGCAATTTTCAGGCCGGCCCGCTCGAAACGGCTGTAGATTTCACCGATCACGTTCTTGGCTACGGCATCGGGTTTGATGATGGACAGTGTGCGCTCCATGCGTGCTCCTGCAGTCTGTCGTAGGTGCTTGACTGGCTCCCCGGACAGGGCGAACCAGCGCGATGACTTGCCAGCCAGTACACCCTTGGCCGGGCAAACGCTTGATTGTATACCCAGACAGGCAGAAATTCACCCGCACAGACGCGCCTGCGCGACCGCAAGCCAAAAGGGGCTTGACTACAGCGCCGAGGATGCGCACAATACACGGCTTCACAATTCCCCGGTAGCTCAGCTGGTTAGAGCGGGTGACTGTTAATCACTAGGTCGTTGGTTCGAATCCGACCCGGGGAGCCAGATCAATCAAGGGGCTGCGACGCTGTCGCAGCCCCTTTTTTTCTGCCTGGCCAATGGTGCTGGATCCGGAGCAATTACCCGACAATCTCCGGCAGCCTTCGCCGATCGCGCGCGAGGGGCGCATTCAGAGGCTGTTCTGGCGTCCCAGCTGGCGATATTGCCTGGGCGTCATTCCCGTGACCTGTCGAAACTGTCGCGACAGCGCGCTCTGGTCGGAAAACCCGAGCTCTGCGGCAATATCAGCAAGCGGCATGTCGTTGTCAGACAATAGTCGCGTTGCCCGATCAATGCGCGCCTTGATGATGTACTGCCCGGCTGTCAGGTGAAAGATCTTTTTCATGCGGCGGTTCAACTGCGGCACCGACAAGCCAGCCGCCGTAGCCATCGACTCCACCGTCAGTGGTCTGGGCGGCGTTTCCTGCAAACCGTCAACAACACGGGCCAGGCGCGAATCGACCAGCGCTGCAGATGTCGCCTCGGCCAGATCCTTGGATAGACAGGCAAGACCGATGATGTCTCCAGCGGCATCAAATAACGGCTCTTTTGTTGTCAAGCACCAGCCGGCACCTCCACCCCGATAAATCGTGAGATCAAGGTTGTCGGTAATGGGTTCTCCATTGTTGAACAGCTGCTGGTCTTGCTCATGGTAGCGTCTGGCCATGGGTTCCGGAAACAGATCAAAAACGGTCTTGCCCACCACCTCGAGCGGCTGACTCAGCCCGAATCGCCGAATCCCCTCCTCGGCCATGTGCATATAGCGGCCGCGACTATCCTTGATTGAAAAGACCATGTCGGGCATCCGATCAAATAGAGCGCGAACGAATGCATGCCCAGTAACCCGACCGATGAATCGGTCTTTTGTCATGGCTGGTGAATCGAATATCAATGTCACTTGGTCAGTACTCGGTGTGCTGCAGATCGATAACAGACTGGTTTGTGCAAATTGATACGTCAAGTCGGAATTATCTTTCAAGATTCTCAACATACTCCACCGTTAAATTATCAATGCAGCTTCATCAGCGCTTTCTTGCAGCGCTGAGTGAATGATGATTTTTATCCAGGGAGAACTCATGTTGACCAGCGTCATGACCCGGCGGGCCTTTTCTGGCTTGCTGATTACCACAGCTCTGTTACTTCTGGCGGCATCGTCCGGCATGGCCAGCGATGGCCGCGTGATAATGGCCAGTAACCAGGGTCCGAAGCCTGCCAGCGACCCATCTGCGCGCCCGCCTGTAATGCACGTGCAGCCGCATGCAAGCAACCAATCTCCGTTGCCGCCCCTTCCGTCGACCCGTGAGCATCTGCGACTGGACTATGATCGTCCGTCGCCGGCACGGCCAGCGCAAGTACTCGCCGGCTGTGGCGTGGGCAATTTCACCGGCCTTGATGGTTCAGCCCTTGTCAGCGCCGTAAAGGCCGCATCAGCAGGGTGCATCAACTCGCTGTTCAGCGTCGATGGCGCAACAGGCGCAGGCATTTTTTCCCAGTCCCAGATGATCAGCATCGCCAATGCCATGGCGGTCGACGCGGCAAGCTATCCGGGCAATAACAGCAGTGGCATGCTGCAGCTGGTTCTCTATCTGCGCGCGGGATACTACGTGCAATTTTACAACAGCGGCCAGATCGGAAGCTATGGACCGGCGCTGGATGCAGCCATTGATCAGGCACTCAACGCGTTCAAGAACAACAGCCACTTCACGGACGTCAATGATGCTCACGGCGAAATCCTGTCCGAAGTGATCACCCTGATCGACAGTGCTGAGCGAAACGCCACTCAGATCGACACCATAAGCGGAGTCCTCGATCGCTATGGCCCTTCCCACCACGGGCTCTGGTACATGGAGGCCGCGGTCAACAACGTCTTTACCGTACTGTTTCGCGGGCAGCAGCTGGCCGATTTTCGCACGGCCGTGCAGCAGCAAGGCAATACTGGAATTCTGGACACCCTGGTTGATTTCATCAACAACAACAAGAGCGCGGACCTGGGCAGTGATCGTGAGTACATGCTGCAGAACGCCGCCGGAGAGCTGGCCCGCTTTCTGATCAAGGGTGCCTGGGGCTATCCGGAACCATTCCACAACCAGGTTCACCCCAAGGTCAAGTCCGTTCTGGATCAGTTCAGCATGACCGGCCCCGGAACCGGCGTTTATGTGCGCATGGCCGGCATCATCGACTATGAAGATAGCGAGCACTGCGCATATTTTGCCTTGTGTACCTTTGCAGAGGATCTGGAGGACTTCATTCTGCCCGAACAACATGCCCGAGACTGCAGCCCTACACTGCGCGTACGCAGCCAGGCATTGACCCCCGGTCAGCTCGATGAGGTTTGCGCTGAAGTCAGTGCTGAAGAGGTCTTTTTTCACGAACGTCTGCAGACCAACCATGTGCCGGTGGACGATGACTACAACGAAACGCTGGAGATGATCATCTTTCACTCCAGTAGCGACTATGAAACCTACTCCGGCACCTTGTTCGGAAACGATACCAACAATGGTGGCATGTACCTGGAGGGTGACCCTTCCGACCCAAATAACCAGGCTCGCTTCATCGCTTATGAGGCGGAGTGGATGCGACCCGAGTTCCATGTGTGGAACCTCACCCATGAATACATCCACTATCTGGACGGCCGCTTCAACTGGTGGGGCATGTTTTCTGACTATCCGATGAGTTCCCCGGCATCGGCCATCTGGTTCATCGAGGGATTTGCCGAGTACATGTCATGGAGCTTCCGCCAGGTAACCAACGTCGGTGCCGTCAACTCAGCATCCAATCCTGATAAGTTCACGCTCGGACAGATTTTCGACAACGACTACAACAGCAGCCAGGAGCGCATCTATCAATGGGGTTACTTGGCCACTCGTTTCATGTTCGAGCGGCACGAAGCGGAACTGGATGCCATGTTGACAATCACCCGGGCCGGCAATTACCACCCGGGATATCGTAATTGGCTAGACCCTGTCCGCAACATCTACAACAACGAATTCCGCGAGTGGCTGATCTGCTTTCACAGCGGCAACGGTGACACCTCGGCCTGCGGCGGACCGCCAGTGGACCCGCCGCCGAGCGGTGGCGACAGCATCTTTGCTGATCGCTTTGATACCTCCGGCAATGATGATGACGATGGCGGCAGCGAACCACCGCCTGAACCCGGGGTGGGTGAATGCACGCTCGAAGATGAGCGCGAGTTGGAAAACGGCTGCAAGCGCGGCGGGCTTTCCGCCAGCACGGTACAGGAAGATGTCTGGCTCTATATTTACGTACCTGAAGGCACCGGTACGCTGCGTCTGGAAATGAGCGGCGGTGAAGGCGACGCCGACCTGTATCAGAAACATGGTGGCTGGCCAGGAACGTCAGATTACGACAACGCCGGCACCGCCCCCGGCAACGATGAAACGCTCATCGTCTCCAACCCGGGCACTGGCTGGCACTATCTGCTTCTGAAAGCCAAATCTGACTCTTTTGACGGTGTCCAGGTAGCGGCCTTCTTCGATTGATGTGGTTATGGCATCCCTCAAAACCCGCCGGGATGACAGCGCGCCGCGCTGTCATCCCGGTTTCCGCCAGAGCCCAGTGCGGCAGGGCCCGCGGCTAATCCGGCCACTCGATCCGAGTGCCGTCAGGACCCGATGTGGCCACTTCCAGATGGCCAGACTCGATGAGCTCCGGCAATACGCGCGTCAACCGCTTGGGCAGACTGCGGGGTGGCGGCAACTCGGCCCAGCGCACGCCCACCCAGGCATCCCGCCAGGTGCGCTTGGCGGCGTACAGGCACTGATCCGCCACGTTGATCACCTCCTCCCAGTGCACGTGGCCGGGGCGCGCCGGAAATATCGGGTATTGAGCGTAGCCGAGCGAGCAAGTCAGGCGGACAGTGAGATCCCTGCCCAGGTCAAACTCATACTCGGCCATGGATCTGCGCAGTCGCTCGGCCAGGCGGGGAGCAAAGCAGGCATCGGTAAAGCGCGCCATGATCAAGAACTCCTCTCCACCCCAGCGCACGGCCGTATCCGACTCCCGAATACTCTGGTTGAGAATATCGCGAACCTGTTCGAGCACCCGATCGCCAGCTGAATGCCCATATTGATCGTTGATCTGTTTGAAGTGATCAATATCGAGCATGAGAAACAGCAGATCGACATTCTCGCCCAGCTGCTCACCGGGCGCGGCATTCTGGTCGCGATAGTAACGATCAACCAGAGCAACATCAGCCGGCGCCTGCTCTACCAGATAGCGGCGGTTACGCAGCCCCGTCAACGGATCGGTCAGGCTCTGCTCAGCCAATGCCTCATTGGCCTTCGACAGTTCTCGAGTGCGCTCGAGAACGCGTTGCTCCAGCGTGTTCTTGGCCTCTCGCAAAGACGTCAATGCGCGCTTGCGCTCCAGGCTGCTGGCCAGCTGGTTGGATACAAAACGCAGCAGGTCAAGATCCCCTTCCTGGTAGAGGCGATCTTCGCGGTAGCTTTGCACCGCCAGCAAACCAAGGGTCTTGCCCTCACACTGCAGCGGCACGCCCATCCATGCACAAGGCAGTGCCCCCTGGCCCTGGGGATTGACCTTGCCTGCCTCGATCAGCGCCAGCGTGTCTTTTTGCATCAGCAGGACGCCGCCATCCTGCTTGAGGGCGTATTCGGTCAAGCCGCCGCTGAGGCGGCGCTTTTCTTGCGGCTGCATGAACTCGTCAGCATAGTAGCCGAACTCCAGAGCCTGATTCTGATCGACCAGCAGCGCGATGAAGAAATTCTCGGCATAGATCAGCTGCCCCACTTCACGATGAACCAGCTGGAAAAAATCTTTTTCCCGGCCCGCCTCACTGGCCTGCTCGGCAATATGGAACAGCGCCCTTTGCAGGCGCTCACCACGACGTCGCTGAGCGACTTCCACCTGCAGGGATCGATTGGCTTCGGCGAGCTCCCGCGTTCGGGCCACAACCGCCTCTTCCAGGTCCTTGTGGGCCTGACGACGCTGCAGCATGGTCAGAATATGGCTGGCCACGAAGCTCAGAAGGTGCTGCTCTTCCTGGCTGTAACGGTTTTCCTGGTTGTAGCTTTGCAGAACCAGCATGCCCCGAACCTGATTGCCGTCGAGCATGGGCACTCCCAGCCAGTCATTGGTGGTAGCGCCCAGAAACTTGAGCGGCCCGGGTATCATCTTCTCGATGTCACTGATTGATCCACGCAACGCCTTGCCCAGGCGGATCACGTACCAGGTCAGGCTGTGCTTGATATCTTCAAGCGGAATGTTGGCCGACAGATCGGGAGGCTGGGTGGCCACGTCGACAAAATAGCGGAAGCGAACCGTATCCTGGTCGGCATTGTAGAGAAAAATATAAAAATTCTCGGCATACATCAGCTCGGCAATGATCTGATGCAGCCGCTGCAGGATATCGTCGGTGTCCAGGTTTGCGCCGGCCAGATCGGAAATCTGGAACAGGGCTTTCTGTATGCGTTCGGCCTTTTTCAGCTCTTCGATGGTCTGCTGGAGCCGGTTGTCGGCGGATGCCTGATGCTGCGACATGAGGCGGACCTGTGTCCTTGCGGAGTCATGACCAACCACAAAGCGTAGCAGCATTGCTGCCACTTATGCGCGACTGTCCCTGCTGCCGAGCCAAAACCTAGGGTTCGAACAGGCCGTGGATGAACCATCCTCTCGGTGACTGGTGTTCATGAAAGACCCAGACGCGGCGGCCATGACGGTCGCGGGCGATGAAATAATCACGCTGACAGCGCGCACCGTCCCACCAGCCGACCTCGATGCGCTCGGGCCCTTCCTCCAGCCGCAAATTTTCGCGCCGACAGGGCTTTGGCACGGGCAGCAGCCAGGTCGGGCGCGGGCGCGTATCCTCGCATTGCGTCGCCGTTCCCGGCTCGACCCAGCGCCAGGCCTTTTCGGGGCGATGATCGGGCCGCGGCGCCAGGCCGGACAAACCGTCGTCACCCAGCCGCGCCCTGAGCCGGTCCAGCAGCGCCGGCCAGGCGTCGTCGCGATTGTCATGACGATTGTTGTAGCCATCATGACCGCCCCACAGATCTGCCTGGGGCGGGCAATATTCATCGGTGCTCTCAGCGCTCAGCTCCACGGCTTCCACGGCCGCCGGCAGCTCGAGATTCTCGAGCTTGAGCGCAAGCAGCTCCAACAGCCTGTCGACATCCACGCCCGGGCGCGACAGTCCGACTCTCAGCGGAATGCTGCCGCCGCCGTTCTCGCGATGCAGCGAGATATGCAGGCGCACAAGCGCCTGATCGCGAACGTCAAGCCAGTGCGCCATGCGCTCGAGCGCGCGGCGGAAGACGAACAACAGGGCCGAGCTGTCGCTGCTGGCCGCCGGCAGTTCCAGACGCAGCCGGAATGTCTGCGGCGGCTGCCAGGCGGCCAGCGCGGTGGGCTGGCGCCCTTCCAGACAGAGCAGGTGTCGGCCGAGCGCCGGACCAAAACGCCGCGCCCGCTCGGGCGCCGGCAGGCGCAGAAGCTCGGCCACCGATTTTAGCCCACAGCCGGCCAGCGCCCGTGCCTGTTTGTCGTCGGCGGCCAGCGCGGTCAGCGAAAGCCCGTGCAGTTTCTCGCGCATGTTGTTGATGCCGGCGGCATGCAGGCCGTGGCGGGCAAACAGGCAGGCCGTGGCCGCAACCGGCGCCGAGCCGAGCTGCACCTCAAGCCCGCGGCGCTCGAGGTCTGTCCGCAAGGCCTCGACCAGCGGCCGCAGCCCGCGGTACAGGCGCCGGCTGCCGGCAATCTCGAGCAGCACGCTGTCGGGCGGCACTTGCACGACGTGGCTGCTGTGCTGCCAGGCGGTCAGCGCCAGCTGCTCGAGCAGGGAGGTTTCAGCCCGTAAATCGCGCGGGCGGCTGTGCAGGGCTGGCGCCACGGCCAGAGCTGTGGCCAGGGGCTGGCCCGCGCAGACCCCGGCCCGGCGGGCGGCCGCGCTGGCCTGCACGATGACGTGGCGGCCGCGATGATGGCGGTGCACGGCATGCAGCGGCGGCACCTGTCGATCGCACTGCCAGGCCGCCATCAGCGGCAGCTGCGGGCAGTACAGCCCGAGCCACAGCTCGCTGCGCCTGGCGCTATCTCGACCGGGCATGACGACGATAGCTCGCCAGGTCGACGGGAGACCCGGCTTTCGGATCCAGACGCTTCGACTCGACCAGCCCGGCCGGGCTGCGCAGAACCTCGATTTCAGGCCCGGGCGCAAGCCCCAGACGCAGGGTCGACACGGAAGGCGGCGGCGTCTGGTCGGGGCGATAGATCACGAAAGCCGGCCCCGGGCCATCTCCGGCGGCCAGCTGCAGGCGGCGCACGGCTTTTTCTCCGACGCGGCCGCTCGGAGGCCACACCGCAACGCTGCCGCACAGCCCGCTTTTCAGGCACTGCTCGGCCGCCCACAGCGCCTCGTCGACCGCGCGCACCACGATCAGATGTTCGAGCACCACCCCGGCCCCGGCAAGCGCCTGCGGCCCCGGCACCAGGGTCGGCCCGGCCAGCACCACCGGCTGCCCCTGCTGTGTGCAGCGCGCGAAAAACGGCAGCAGCAGGCCGAGCTCGCCGCACCCGGGCAAGCGCGGCTGCAGCTCGGTCAGGCGGCCCAGCGGCCAGCCGCCGCCGGGCAGGCCGCGGTCGAGCCAGCCCAGGCCGGTGGCGGCCACCGGCAGGGATTGGCGCCCGCGCCCGCGCCCGCGCCACAGATCGGAACGGCGGTTGAGCAGTTGTTCAATGCGCGCTTTGGCCGACATTGCGGACTCCGGATGGATGAATCAGAATACTGTATAAGTTTACAGTTTCTCAAAGTCCGCGAATCGACGGATTTTCCGGAGCCCGTTTTGACCACTCCAGCCGCATCAGCGCCCGAATACGCCGAACTCCACGCCCTGAGCGCCTTCAGCTTCCGGCGCTCGGCCGCGCGGCCGGAGGCACTGGTCGAGCGCGCCGCCGAGTGCGGCTACTCGGCGCTGGCGATCACCGACGAGTGCTCCATGGCCGGCGTGGTGCGCGCCCACGAGGCCGCCCGCGAACACGGCCTGCGGCTGATCACCGGCAGTGAATTCCGCCTCGAAGACGACAGCCGCCTGGTGCTGCTCGCCCCGTCCCGGGCTGCCTACGGCCAGATCTGCCGTCTGATCACCTCTGCCCGCCGGCGCGCCGGCAAGGGCGCATACCGGCTCGAGCCCGAAGACCTGGAAGCCGGGCTCGACGGCGTGCTGGCCATCTGGAAAGCGCGCCGACGATCAGGCGCGCATCAGAACCATGCCCCAGCACAACCAGCAAATGATATTCATGCCGCCCGGCTCAAGGCACGTTTCGGCAACCGGCTCTGGCTGGGCGCCACCCGCCTGCTGGCCCCCGGCGAACACGCCTGGTTCGACCAGCTCGACGCGCTGGGCCGGCGCCACGGCATCCCCCGACTGGCCTGCGGTGACGTGCGCCTGACCGTCCGCGACGACAAGCCCCTGCTCGACGTGTTCACCGCGCTGGAGCTGGGGCGCCCCGTCGCCGACTGCGGCCTGGCGCTGGCCGCCAGCGGCGAGCGGCACCTGCGCCCGCGCGACGTGCTGGCAAAGCTCTACCCGGCCGAGTGGCTGGCCGAAACCGGGCGGGTGGCCGCGCGCTGTCGCTTCTCGCTCGATGAGCTCGACTACCGTTATCCGCGCGAGCTGGCGCCCGAACCCGGAAGCCCCATCCAGCACCTGCGCCGGCTCACCCTGGCCGGCGCGCGCAAGCGCTACGGTGATGTGGTTCCCGAAAGAGTCCAGGCCCTGCTCGCGCGCGAGCTGGCCCTGATCGAAGACATGGGTGTGGAAGCCTTCTTCCTGACCGTGCACGACCTGGTCGAATTCGCCCGCGGCCGCGGTATTCTCTGCCAGGGCCGCGGCTCGGCGGCCAACTCGGCGGTGTGCTATTGCTTGGGAATTACCGAGGTCGACCCGTCGGAGCAGCAGCTGCTGTTCGAGCGTTTTTTATCGAAAGAGCGCAACGAGCCGCCCGATATCGATGTCGACTTCGAGCACGAGCGCCGCGAAGAGGTCCTGCAGTACGTCTACGAGAAATACGGCCGCGAGCGCGCCGCCCTGGCCGCTACCGTGATCTGCTACCGGCCGCGCAGCGCCATGCAGGACGTCGGCCGCGCGCTGGGCCTGGAGCCAGAGCGCGTCAACCGCCTGACCGCCTCGCTGGCCTGGTGGGACAGGCCTGAAATCTGGCCCGAGCGCCTGCGCGCGTGCGGGCTCGACCCCGACGCGGCACTGACGAAGCATTTCCTGGAACTGAGCACTCGCCTGATCGGCTTTCCGCGCCACCTGTCGCAGCACGTCGGCGGCATGGTCATCTCCGATCGGCCCCTGCACGAGCTGGTGCCGGTGGAAAACGCTGCCATGGAAGATCGCACCATCATCCAGTGGGACAAGGACGATCTGGAAACCCTGGGCCTGCTCAAGGTCGACTGCCTGGCGCTGGGGATGCTGACGGTGATACGGAAAGCGATGGATCTGGTCAATCGCTCCGAAACCTGGAACCACGGAAGCAAGCACCAAATCTCAAATACCGAATCGCAAATAAACTCGAATGCTCAAAACGAAACCCGCGTAGGTCGGCGTTACATCGCCGACGGACAACCTGAATGCAAGCACCAAATCACAAATATCAAATCACAAATAAACTCGAATGATCAAAACAAGGAGACAAACAACCAGGCAGCAAGGAAACCAGCCAACCAGCCAACAAAAGAAAGAGCCGACAAACCGGCCAGATGGCATAAGCAATGTGCCATTCTTGAACATGCATCGCCATGCGTGAACAGACCCGAAACCTCGTCCGTCGCGGATGTAGCCACGACCTGCGCGAGCCACACTCCGGCCCCGGGCAGCCCCCGCGAGCTGACGCTCGCCACCATTCCGCGCGAAGACGCTGCCACCTACGAAATGCTCTGCCGCGGCGATGCGGTGGGGGTATTCCAGGTCGAGTCGCGTGCGCAGATGGCGATGCTGCCCCGGCTCAAGCCGCGCTGCTTTTACGATCTGGTCATCGAAGTGGCGATCGTGCGGCCCGGCCCGATCCAGGGCGACATGGTTCATCCCTACCTCGAGCGGCGCCGCAATCCCGCTGCAGTGAGCTATCCAAGCCCGGAGCTCAAGCGCGTGCTCGAGCGCACCCTGGGCGTGCCCATCTTCCAGGAGCAGGTCATGCAGATCGCCATGGTCGCCGCCGGCTTCAGCGCCGGTGAGGCCGATCAGCTCAGGCGAGCGATGGCGGCCTGGCGGCGGCGCGGCGGCCTGGAGCCGTTTCGCGAACGGCTCATGACGGGCATGCGCGAACGCGGCTACTCCATCGACTTCGCCGAGCGCATCTACAAACAGATCTGCGGCTTCGGCGAGTACGGTTTTCCTGAATCACACGCGGCCAGCTTCGCCCTGCTGACCTACATCTCATCCTGGCTGAAGTGCCATCATCCGGCCGCCTTCGCCTGCGCGCTGCTCAACAGCCAACCGATGGGCTTCTACGCCCCTGCCCAGATCATCAACGACGCCAAGCGCCATGGCGTGCGGGTTCTGCCGGTGGATGTGCGCTACAGCGGATGGCATTCAGACCTTGCCAATGGCCGCGCAGGTCGGCGTTACATCGCCGACGGACAAGCTGAAAGCAAGCACCAAATATCAAATACCCAATCGCAAACAAATTCGGATGATCGAAACAAAAAAGAAAACAACCGGAAAACAAGCCAACCAGTAAACCCGCCAACCAGCCAACCTGCGATCCGCCTTGGTCTGCGCATGATCAAGGGCCTGCGCGAAGACGTCGTCGGGCGGATCGTTGATGCGCGCTCGCAACAGCCGTTTGGCGACATCGACGACCTGGCCGAGCGTGCCGGGCTCGATCAAAATGCTTTGCGGAAACTGGCCGACGCCGGCGCGCTCAAGGGCTTGACCGGACATCGTCATCGGGCGCGCTGGGCCGCGCTCGGCGCGCAGCGCCAGGGCGATCTGCTGGCCGGCGCCGAGATCCGCGAGCAGCCGGTACGGCTGTCCGTGCCGAAAGCCCGCGAAGAGCTGATCGACGACTACGCCAGCCTGGGCCTGAGCCTGGAGCATCATCCGATAAAACTGCTGCGGCACCGGCTGGGCCGACGGGTGCTGCACGCAAGCGCCCTGCCCCGCCACGGCGACGGTCGCCGCATTGCCGCCGCCGGCGTGGTCACGCACCGTCAGCGCCCGGGCACGGCCTCGGGCGTGGTCTTTCTGTCGCTGGAAGACGAGACCGGCATCGTCAACGTGGTGGTGTGGCCGAAACTGCTCGAGCGCTACCGCCGCGAAGTGCTCGGCGGGCGCATCCTGCGCGTATACGGCCGGCTTCAGAGCGCCGAAGGCGTGTGCCACCTGGTGGCCGAGCGCATCGACAGCCTTGATGCATGGCTGGCCGAACTCGACAGCCGCTCACGGGATTTTTGTTGATGAGCCATCGGGGAGCAGTGAGCGCCGAAAATACGCGTAGCGCGCCGTGGAGGTTTTGACATGTCGTCCGTCGGCGATGTAACGCCGACCTACGCAGGCTTTGTTTGGTGCTTGAAATTTGGAGTTTCATGCCCTCCGCCAGGGGCGCTCCCCCCCGGCGGAGGCACCGAAACCACAATGCAAGCCCGCTCAGGTAATAATGGTCACCGGGCTCCTGGCGTGGCGGCTGACCTTGTCGCTGACGCTGCCGAGCACCAGGCTTTTCATGCGCGACAGGCCGCGGCGGCCCATGATGACCATCACACCGGGGTCGTCTTCGGTATAGCGCACAACTTCCTCGGCCGGATCGCCAATGGAGGTTTCTTCCTCAAGCTCCTTTGGAGCTGCATCTCCAAGCGCTTCCCGCGTGCTGTCGAAAGCACGCTGAGCCGCGGCCTGGGCGGCCCGGTCGATATCGTTGCGCGACATGCCGGCCATGCCGATGACCTCCACCGAAGCGGCCGGAAAAACGTAGAACAGACGCATCGGCACCTGCAGCGCCGATGCCATGCTGGCGGCGAATTTCACGGCGCGATTGGCGTTCTCGGAGCCGTCGACCGGCACCAGGATTTCCTTGACGGGGTGACTCATTTCTTTCCTCCTGAATCGATGATCATTGATTGTCCTCTATTTCAATTGTGAACGACAGGATGCCGGCACGACTTGACTAGAAGCAAATCCAGAGCTGGCTCAGCGCTCATGTTCGGCCAGCAATCGCTCCAGCGCCCCTTCATCCAGTACTTCAATGCCGAGCTTTTCGGCCCGGTCGAGCTTCGAGCCGGGGCTGTCGCCGGCGATAACGGCCGTCGTGTTTTTTGAAACGCTGCCGGTCACCCGCGCGCCAAGCGCTTCCAGACGCTTTTTTGCCTGTGATCGGGTCAGGCCCGAAAGTGAACCCGTCAGAACATATGTGCATTCCGCCAGCGGCAGCGTGTCTGCGTCAATCGCTGGCTCTTCCGGTTCATAGCTGACGCCGGCCTCGAGCAGTTCCTCGATGACTTCACGGTTGTGCGCTTCATCGAAGAATGCGTGCACGTGACGGGCTACGACGGGGCCGACATCGCGCACGGCCTCGAGATCCGCCACTCCGGCTGCCGCCAGCTTGTCGAGGCTGCCGAAATGCCGCGCCAGCGCCTGCGCGGTCACCGCGCCAACCTCGCGAATGCCGAGCGCAAACAAAAGCCGCCCCAGGGTCACCTGCTTGCTGCTCTCCAGCGCCTGGAGCAGATTATCGGCCGATTTCTCGCCCATGCGCTCCAGGCCCGCCAGGGTTTCTCGGTCCAGGCGGTAGAGGTCGGCCGGACTGTGCACCAGGTTGCGCTCGACCAGCTGCGCAATCACCTTCTCGCCCAGGCCATCAATATCCATAGCCGTTCTGCTGGCAAAGTGCTCGAGCGCGCGTTTGCGCTGGGCCGGACAGACCAGGCCGCCGGTGCAACGCGTCACGGCTTCGCCTTCGACCTGCTCGACGGCCGAATCACATTCCGGACAGCGCTCGGGCATCTGCCATTGTTCGGGTTCACCCTCGCGCCGCTCGGGAATCGAACGCACGATTTCGGGAATCACGTCGCCGGCCCGGCGCACCACCACCCAATCGTCCGGGCGCACGTCCTTGCGGCGGACCTCATCGAGGTTGTGCAGCGTGGCGTTGGTGACCGTCACCCCGCCGACGAACACCGGCTCGAGCCGGGCCACGGGTGTGAGCGCACCAGTGCGGCCGACCTGTACCTCGATACTCACGAGCCGGGTGGTTTCTTCCTGTGCGGGAAACTTGTGCGCTATCGCCCAGCGCGGAGCGCGCGAGACAAAGCCGAGCTCCCGCTGCTGATCGAAATCATCCACCTTGTAGACCACGCCGTCGATATCGTAATCGAGCGCATCACGACGCTTGCCGATCTGTCGATAGTAGTCGAGCAGGCCCTCGAGCCCCTGCGCGGTCCGCGCCTCGGGGCTGACCGGCAGGCCCATTTCACGCAGGCGGGCCAGAGTTTCGGAGTGGCACTCCGGAAAACCGTCCGTGGTGGCCGCCTGGTAACAGAAAAAATGCAGCGGCCGACGCGCAGTAACCTCCGAATCGAGCTGACGCAGGCTGCCCGAAGCCGCGTTGCGCGGGTTGACGAAGGTTTTCTCGCCGCTATCGGCCAGGCCCTCGTTGAGCTCGGAAAATCCCGAACGGGTCATGAAGATCTCGCCGCGCACTTCCAGATTATCGGGAATATTGTCGCCGCGCAGCTTCAGGGGCACGGCGCGAATCGTGCGCACGTTGGCGGTCACATTCTCGCCGCTGCGGCCATCACCCCGAGTGGCTGCCAGGCTCAGGCGACCACGCTCGTAGCGCAGCGCAATGGCCACGCCGTCGAGCTTGGGCTCGACGCTGTAGGCCACTTGTTCGATATCGAGCTGCTCGCGCACCCGCCGGTCGAATTCGGCCACCTCCTCTTCGCTGAAGGCGTTGCCCAGCGAGAGCATCGGAATACGGTGTTCGACCGTCTCGAACCCCGCGGCCGGCTCGGCGCCGACACGCCGGGTGGGCGAGTCTTCGGTGATCAGCTCCGGGTGCTCGGACTCGAGCTCCTGCAGCTCGCGCAGCAAGCGATCGTACTCGGCATCGGAAACGACGGGATCGTCGAGCACGTAGTAGCGATAATTGTGCTCACGCAACTGCTCGCGCAGGGACGCGATGTGCTCTGCGACCGTACCGGCATGCCGTTTTGTCATGTGCGGCGCCCTACTGTGGCTTGATGGTGCCCGACTGGCGGTCGTACTCGCGCATCTCTTCGCGAATCTGGGCGATTCGCTGGCGTGTGAGCAGGCACTTGCTGTCATCGAGCACGTCGGCTCCGAGCAGCTTGCTGATGCGCTCGGCGGTGGCCAGCATGGCGTCCCAGGCATCGAGCGCGCTGACCGGCGCCGGCAGCGTCAGGAAAAGCGTCACGCCCGGCGTATCGAAGACATTCCACTGCGAGGCATCGAAATGGCCCGGGGGCGTCAGGTTGGCCATCGAAAAGACCGGCTTGGTGGCGCCTTCATGACGGCGGTGAAAGATGTTCATCTCGCCGAAGTTCAGGCCGGCCTTGATGGCGGCATCCAGCAATTCCGAACCACTGATGCGCTGCTCGCCGTGCCTGCAGATATACAGATAAACGATCTTGTCGGGCGTCTCGCGCGGTTTCGCTTCTTCGTCGGCGGCCGTTTGGTCGATGCGGCTGCCAAGCCCGGGTTCGCGGGTGCTTTCAGGCGGCACACTCTTCTTTATGCGGGTCTGACTGCTGTCGCCATGACGATGGTCATGACGGTCGTCGCGACCATCGCCACGACCATCGCCAAGACCATCGTCGGCCGCGGGTGACCCACTATCCGCGCCAGGCCGGTTGTCCGCTTCGCCGCCGAGAGTCGGCTCGCGCCGCATGCCGCGCCAGCGGGCATGATTGCGCCTCGACTCGCCTTCCGGCTTGTGCAGCAACACAATCACGGCCAGCACGACCAGACCGATCAGAATCAGGATCAGGCGGAGATTATCCACGTTTGTTCGACCTTAGCCCGTTGCGATGCAAAGAGTGTAACCGAAGCCGTCCATCTGCCCTGCCCTGTTCAAGCCTGGGCCAACGCCACGGCCCGGTCGAGATCCACCGAAACCAGTCGCGATACACCGGGCTCGCGCATGGTCACGCCCAGCATCTGATGGGCGACCTCCATGGTGACCTTGTTGTGGGTTACCACAAGGAACTGCACCTGTTCGGACATCTCGCGCACCATTTCGGAAAAACGTCCCACGTTGGCATCATCGAGCGGCGCGTCGACCTCGTCGAGCAGACAGAACGGCGCCGGATTGAGATTGAAGATCGAAAACACCAGCGCTACCGCCGTCAGCGCCTTCTCGCCGCCTGAGAGCATGTGAATGCGCGCAATGCGCTTGCCCGGCGGCCGCGCCAGAATGGCCACCCCGGCCGACAACCAGTCATCGCCGACCATTTCCAGATGCCCGTGCCCGCCGCCGAACAGGCGCGGGAACAGTGCTTCCATATTCTGGTTGACCTGCTCGAAAGTCTCGCGGAAACGCGTGCGCGTATCGCGGTCGATGCGATTGATCGCCTTTTCGAGCGTCTCCAGGGCCTCGATCAGGTCCTGGTGCTGACGGTCAAGATACTCCTTGCGCTCCGATTCGGCTTCGTACTCGTCGATGGCAGCCAGGTTGACCGGCTCGAGACGACGAATTCGGTGCTCCAGGCTTTCGAGCTCGTTCTGGTATTTCTCGGCTTCGGCGCCGCCAGGCAGCTCGCCGAGCAGCTGCTCCAGGTCGGCATCGAGTTCAGCGATGCGTCCGGCGAGCTGTTCCGCCTTGAGCTGGGTTTCCTTCAGCGCCAGCTGCCCGCTGGACTGATCAGAACGAATGCGCTCGACCTCGCCGGCAGCCTTTTGCCGGATCTCGTCCTGCTCGCGCCACTTCGCCTCCAGCGACTCCAGCGCCACCCGGGCCTCACGCAGACGCTCATCGATCTGCAGGCGTTGATCGAGCAGCTCGTCACGCTTTTTCTGCTGAGCGGCCACCGGCTCATCACCCTGGGCCAGCGCTTCGCTCAACTCCAGATAGCGTGACTGCAGCTGGCCGACCTGATTGTCCATGCGCTCGATCGACTGGCGCAGTGATTCCAGACCAGCGCGGCTGGATTCGGCCTTGATCGACAATGCCTCGCGCTTGCTGCGCGCATCGTTGAGACGCTGCCTGGCCTGCTGGCGGGCGGTGTCGAGCTCGCGCCGCTCGCGCTGCAGCGGCTCGCGCGCGGCTTCCGATGCCTGCATGCGCTTGAGTGCCGCTTCCATCTCGCCGCGCGCCTTGGCCACTGCCGCGCCGTCTTCAGTCTGTCTGGCCTTGAGCCTTTCGACTTCTGCCACCGCCTCGCGACGCTGACGCTCCAGATTTTCACGGCGGGATTCGAGGCTGCTGAGCTGCCCCTGCAGCCGCGCATGCTCGCGCTGCGCCGCTTCAAGGCCAGCGTTTTCCTGCGCCATCGCGGTTTCCAGCTGCTGGCGCTCTTCGCGGGTTCTGGCCAGCTGCGTCTCGATGTTTTCGATTCGATCGGAATCGGTCTCGATCCGTTCGCTCAGTTCGCGGATCTCCTGTTCGCGCTGCAAAAGACCCGATTCATCGGCGGCCCTGGCCGGCTGCCGCAGCCAGCCCGGACCCAACCAGATCCCCTCGGGCGTGATCACCGAGTGATGCTCATCGAGCGTATTCAGCCGCTCCCGCGCAGCGGCCAGATCCGGCGCGCAGTAAACTCGCGACAGCACGGCAGCGAGCGCACCGGCGCCGTCGACCTTGTCCGCCAGCGTGCCGGGCACAGGCGCGGTTTGCCTTTCGTCGGCCAGCCGCAGCCCGGCCGTTGGCAGGTCCTCGCCGAGTTGTCGGGTGACATCGTCGACCCGAACCGCCTGCAGCCAGTCTTCCAGCACCGCCTCGACGGCGGGGCTCCATTCGCGATCGGAAACCGCAAGCTGACGCAGAACGCGCGCTTCGCCATCCAGGCCACGTGCGTCGAGCCAGCGTTCGATCTCGTCGCCGTCATCATCGCCGCGGTTGAGCAGGCGCAAGGACTCGATGCGCGTCTGGCGCTCATGGCGCTGGGCGCGGGCGGCTTCCAGATCGTTGCGGAGCGTTTCGATTTTCTGGCGCAGCTCATTCAGCCGGCCGCGCTTGCCCTCCAGCTTTTTGCGCATCTCGGCCAGGTGCGACTCGCCGTCGCCAATCTGCTCCGACAGCGCCTCCTTTTCCGCTGACAGACGCTCCAGTGCCGCGTCGCCGCTTTGCTCGTCCAGCGCCTTGAGTCGCTCAGCGGCACGGTTCATGCGGTCATCGAGATGATCGATGCGCTGACGCAGCAGCTCCGCCTCGCTCGCGGCGCTGCCGGCACCTTCCTGATGGGCCTGCCAGCGCTGCTGCCATTCTTCCATTGCCGGGTCGATGCGCTCGACCTCGAGCTGAGCGGCGCTCTCTTCCTCGCGCGCGGTCTCCAGCTCCGGATTGAGGCGCGCCAGCAGTTCGGAGGTTTCCTTGACCTGTGCCTTGTCGAGCACGAGATGTTGTTTGAGCTCGTTGAGCTGGGATTCGGTTTCGCTGTACTCGGCCTGCTGGCGCTTGCGGATCTCGCGCTGGTGTTCGATGGCCTGCTCGATGCGGGCAATCTCGCCGCCGACCTCGTAGAGATCGCCCTGAACCCCGGCCACCGCTTCGCGCGCCTTGTGCTGGTCCTGTCGCAGGGTTTCCAGCTCCTTTTCAGCCGTGCGCTGCGTCGACAGGGTCGATTGCAGCCGGTTTTCCACTTCGCGCAGCGCCTTTTCCTCGCTTTCCGAGCGCGCGCTGAGCTCGCGCCAGCGCAGCGCCATCAGCCGTGCCTCGTCGTCGCGATAGCGCGCCTTGAGCTTTTTGTAGCGCTCGGCGGCGTTGGCCTGGCGCTTGAGCTTGTCGAGGTGCTTGCTGACCTCATCACGCAAGTCACTCAAACGATCGAGGTTTTCGCGCGTATGCCGAATGCGGTTCTCCGTTTCGCGGCGGCGTTCCTTGTAGCGGGAGATGCCGGCGGCCTCTTCGAGAAAGGCGCGCAGCTCTTCCGGACGCGCCTCGACGATCTGCGAGATCATCCCCTGCTCGATGATGGCGTAGCTGCGCGGCCCCAGGCCGGTACCGAGGAACAGGTTGGTGATGTCTTTCTTGCGGCACTTGGTGCCGTTGAGCCAGTAGCTGGACTGGCCGTCACGCGTGACCTGGCGCTTGACCGAGATTTCACTGTAGTCGGCGTATTCTCCGCCGGCGCGGCCATCGCTGTTGTCAAAAATCAGCTCGACCGTGGCAGTGGCCACCGGCTTGCGCGCGCTCGAGCCCGAAAAGATCACGTCGCTCATGGATTCGCCGCGCAGCTGACGCGCCGAGGCCTCGCCCATCACCCAGCGCACCGCGTCGATGATATTGGATTTGCCGCAACCGTTCGGTCCGACAATCCCCATCAGGTTGGAGGGAAACGTGATTGTGGTCGGCTCCACAAAAGACTTGAAGCCGGACAGTTTCATTGCGGTCAGTCGCATCGAGGAAGAGTGTTTTTAGTCAGTTGTTGTAATGTACGCGCTCGTGGCGCCAGAAGGCTGGCCAAAACGGCCGTCAAACCGGGCGGAAATCCAGAATGCACTCCCCGGCCCGCCGGCGGCGCAAGGATCCACCGACTGCGTCCGCACGCCCGAGACCCTAGTGTACCCCGGGAAAGGCCAGCCGGATTGTCAGGCTCGAAGCGCGCTCGGGAAGCCATGCTGTGCGCTCAATCCGGCCCCTTGTCATCGGCGGCTTCGAGCGGCAGCATCGGCTCGACTTCGGCCTGGTCGTGGATCGATTGGATCAACGCCTGACGCCGTTGCTGCAGCAGTGATCGGGCAATGCCCTCGCGCACCTGCTCGAACGCCGGCACCTCCAGATCACGCCGGCCTTTCACCCGCACCAGAAACCAGCCCTGGCTGTCCTTGAGCGGCTTGGCAACCACCTGATTGGCGCCTGTTTCAGCAAGCTGGGCGGCAAAATCCTCCGGCACCTGGCTTTGATCGATCCAGCCGGGCCGCTCCACCCGGCGTCCGGACGCTTCAGCCTCGCTCTTGAGCGCCGCATAATCAATATCGCCGCTTTCGATCCGCTCGATGGCCTGCAACGCCCGGGCCTGATCCGCGTAAGCGATGACTTCGACATCGTACTGCCGGTCGCCGGAGCGCTTCAGCTGCGCCTCGTAGGCCGCGCGCAGCTGCTCCTCATCCAGCGGTTCAGCGCGCTGGGCCTGATTGACATAGTGGCGAAACAGGGTCTGGCTCTCGGCCAGCCGCAGCTCCGCCTGTACTTCGGGGCTGTCGGCCAGACCCTCGCTGCGCGCGACATTGGCCACCGCCTGTACGCGAATCAGCTCGTCAAGCAGCTCGCGCATGCGTTCGTGTTCGCCGTCTTCGACGCCACGCGCCTCCATCGCTCGTTCGAGCATGTCCAGGGTCACGGGGCGACCGTCGACCTCGACCAGCACGACCTGATTGTCATCGACAGGCTCTGACTTTCCCTGCTGTTGCTCGCAGCCAGAAATCAGAAAAATCAATATAAAAATCAGTAGACTATGTCTCATTTTTAGACAGCGCTTCAATGTTGAGTGCGTGGATGTCGGTGGTCATGAGGTCACCGACGGCGGCATAGACGCGGCGGTGCCGCGCCAGGCGCGGCAGCCCCGCAAACACATCGCTGACCACGCGCACGCGAAAATGACCGCGACCGTCGCGGGCGCCGGGATGGCCGATGTGCAGATGCGACTCGTCGACGATATCGAGCTCATCGGGGGCCAGCCCGGCCTCGAGGCGCTCGCGAATCATGGCAACCCGGTCGGTCATGGCGCCACCTGCTTGAACGGATGAACCTCTGTCCCTTCCCAGGCTCCGCAGCTCAGGTAGGGATCTGAGTCGGCCCAGCCCTTCGCCGCGTCCAGGCTGTCGAACTCGGCAACGATCAGCGAACCGGCAAAGCCTGCCGGCCCCGGATCTTCAGCGTCGATTTTCGGCAGCGGCCCGGCCAGCACCAGCCGCCCTTCGTCCTGCAGCGCGTTGATTCGAGCCAGGTGCGCCGAGCGCGCCGCGCCGCGCCGCGACAGACTGTCGTCGGCATCGCGGCCCACAATCATGTAAAGCATTCAGGTCTCCTTTCAAACTGCAGACGGGCATTGTATCGGCCCACACCGGTTTTCGGCAGCCGCCTTGCATCACCCGCCGGGCGGCTCCCGACCACCCGGCGGGCACATAAACCGCTACACTTGCATCCCATGAATGCCACCCCGGACACCCGCGCCCGTCAGGAGGAGATGCCCTTTGCCATCGTGCAGGGCTCGCCGCTTTTGAGGCTGCCGGACGATCTCTACATTCCGCCCGATGCGCTCGAAGTGTTCCTGGAAGCCTTCGAGGGCCCGCTCGACCTGCTGCTGTACCTGATCCGCCGCCAGAACCTCGACATTCTCGATATCCCGATTGCCGAGGTCACTCGCCAGTACACCGGTTACATCGAGATGATGACCGAGATGCGCCTGGAACTGGCCGCTGAATATCTGGTGATGGCTGCCATCCTGGCCGAAATTAAATCGCGCATGCTGCTGCCGCGCCCCCAGGCCGAAGAGGATGAAGAAGAGGATCCGCGCGCCGAGCTGATTCGTCGCCTGCAGGAGTATGAACGCTTCAAGCAGGCCGCCGAGGATCTCGAAGAGCTGCCCCGACTGGAACGCGACGTGGCCGTGGCGGGCGCCGAAGTCGAGGATCAGGGCAAGGTCAAGCTGCCGCCGGAAGTGGACCTGCGCGAGGTGCTGCTGGCGCTCAAGGACGTCATGGCGCGCGCCGAGATGTTTGCCCACCATCAGATACAGGCCGAGCCGCTTTCCGTGCGCGAGCGCATGTCGCGCATCATCGATCTGGTCGCCGACAACCAATACGTTGAATTCGACCGCTGCTTCGATCTCGAAGAGGGGCGCATGGGCGCCGTGGTGACCTTTCTGGCCCTGCTGGAGCTGCTGCGCGAACACCTCATCGACCTGGTCCAGCAGAAGCTGTTCGACCCCATTTATCTGCGCGCACCATCCCGAACCCGGGCCTGAATCCGCAAGAGAACGCCGATGGATATCGACTACCTCAAACGCATCGTCGAAGGCGCCCTGCTGGCCGCCGGCAACCCGCTGAGTCTCAATCAGCTCAACAGCCTGTTTCCCGATGAAGAACAGCCCGGTCACGGCCCGCTGCGCGAAGCGCTGGCAGCGCTGGACGCCGACCTGGAGGGGCGCGCGGTCGAACTCAAGGAAGTCGGCAGCGGCTACCGCCTGCAGATTCGTACGCAACTGATGCCGATCATCTCGCAGCTGTGGGCCGAAAAGCCGCCGCGCTACTCGCGCGCTCTGCTCGAAACCCTGGCAATCATTGCCTACCGGCAGCCGATCACACGCGGCGAGATCGAGCAGATTCGCGGCGTGTCGGTCAGTTCGAACATTCTGCGTACACTGCAGGAGCGCGACTGGATTCGCGTGATCGGACACCGCGACGTGCCCGGCAGACCGGAGCTGATCGGCACCACCAGAGCCTTTCTGGACTATTTCAACCTCAAATCACTCGACGAGTTGCCAACACTCGCCGAAATCAAGGACATTGATAACCTCGAGCCCGAACTGGCGCTTGAAAGTCCGGAATCCGGGCCCGAGGAATTCAAGGCAGAGAATCAACGCCATGAGCAAAGCGAAAAGCGACAAACCGAAAAAGACGCGGCTGAAGAAGAGCAAATCGAAGCCGGGGAAGAAAGCGCCCCGCCGCAAGCAGGCGACGACGCAGCATCGATCCCGGACGACGTCAGAGACGACGTCGGGTCAGCGCAGGAAAGCCAAGACCGGCAGCAGACGCCGGCCAAAGAAGACCCACAAGTCGGACAAGGCGACAGCCACCCCGACCCAGACAGCTGATACGGCAGGCAGCGAACGGCTGCAGAAGATTCTCGCGCGCGTCGGACTGGGTTCGCGACGCCAGCTCGAGGCGCGTATCGAAGCCGGCGAAATCCAGGTCGACGGTCGCGTTGCCACGCTCGGAGAGACGGTCGGGGATGGCAATGTGATCGAGCTGGACGGCAAGCGCTGGCGCGTGAGCACCCGCCCGACCGAGCATCGCACCCTGATCTATCACAAGCCTGAAGGCCAGCTGACCACGCGCAGCGACCCGCAGGGCCGACGCACTGTCTTCGACCACCTGCCAAAACTCCGACAGGGACGCTGGATTGCCGTGGGCCGGCTCGATATCAATACCGCCGGCCTGCTGATCCTGACCACCGACGGCGAGCTCGCCAACCGCATGATGCACCCGGCCGGCCAGGTTGACCGCGAGTACCTGTGCCGCATTCGCGGAACCGTCGATGAAGAGCAGCTTCGCAAGCTGCGCGATGGCGTGACCCTTGACGACGGCCCGGCGCGCTTTACCGACATCGTGCCCGGCGAGATCACCGGCAGCCACAGCTGGTATACCGTTGCGCTGATGGAGGGCCGCAATCGCGAGGTGCGGCGCCTCTGGGAAGCGGTGGGCGCGCAGGTTGCGCGCCTCAAGCGCGTCCGCTTCGGTCCAGTTTTTCTGCCGGCGCGCGTCAAAAGCGGTCGCTATGAAGAACTTTCTTCCGGCGACCACCGCATTCTGCGTGAAGACGTCGGCCTGTCTTCGAAAGCCACCGAAATGACCGCCGAGCCCTTGCCGTGAATCACTGCTTGGTCACCGGCATCAGCGTCAGCTCGACGCGCCGGTTGGCCTGACGACCGCTCTCGGTATCGTTGCCGGCAATGGGGTAATCGGGGCCGTAACCGTAGGTGGCCAGGCGAACCGGCCGGATATTCCGGGCAATCATGTAGTCGCCAACGGCCTCTGCCCGACGCTGCGACAGCCCCATGTTGTAGCTGCGTGAACCGGTCGAATCGGTATGACCGTCGATGACCAGCACCGTGCGATCGTACTCTTCCAGCACCAGGGCAACCGAGTTGAGCACCTGGTAGAACTCCGAGCGCAAGGCGGCACTGTCAAAGTCAAACGTGACATTGCCGGGCATGTTGAGAATGATTTCGTCGCCGCGACGAGTCACGCTGACCCCGCTGCCGCGAAGCTGGCGGCGCAGTTCGGCCTCCTGGCGGTCCATGTAGCTGCCGATGGCCACGCCGCTGAGTGCGCCGACACCGGCGCCGATGGCGGCGCGCTGGAGCCGGTCACCGCCGCTGATGGCACCAAGAACGGCGCCCACCCCGGCACCAATGGCCGCCCCCTGAGTTCCGCGGGTGGCTCGCTCCTCACCGCTCCAGGGATCAGTCGTCGTGGCGCATCCGGCAACAAGAACGACAGCGGCCACGGCCAGAGCCAGGACGGATCGACGCATCGGAATCATGAATATTCTCCTCGGGTTTTTATGGATTTCAGGACTCGTGTCAACTTTCTAACGCATTCGCTTCAACGGCTGCTGAACAGTCAGTCATCTTCAAGCCAGCGGTAGAGGGTGCGGCGACCGACGCCCAACAGGGCAGCAGCGCGCCGCTTGTTGCCCGCCACACGCTCGAGCACATGGCGCACATAGCGGCGTCGCAGCGCTTCCATGGTGGGCAGCATCTGTTCCTGTGCAAGCAGCGTCTGCACGATATCACCCTGCTCTGTCTCGGCTGCACCCGCGCTGCGGCGTACGCGCTCGGGCAAGTGCTCAGGTCCGATCTCGCGGCCCTCGCAGAAGGTGACCGCGCGCTCCATGGCATTGCTCAGCTCGCGCACGTTGCCCGGCCAGGGGTAGTCACGAATGCACATCAGCGCCTCGTTGTCGATCGAGCGTGCCGGGCGCTCGCGCGCTGCGGCAAAGCGACCCACGAACTGCATGGCCAGCATCTCCAGGTCCTCGCCCCGGTCACGCAGCGGGGGAACCTCCAGCTCGAAGGCCTCGAGGCGATAGTAGAGATCCTCTCGAAACTCGCCGCTGCGCACCAGCTCGTGCAGATCCTGATTGGTGGCCGCCACCAGGCGCACATCAACCTGATGTTCGCGCTCGGCGCCCACCGGCCGCACCCGCCCGTCCTGCAGCGCGCGCAACATCTTGGCCTGCATCGACAGCGGCATCTCTCCGATTTCATCAAGAAACAGCGTGCCGCCATTGGCCTCCCGGAACAGACCGCTACGGGCGCGGTCAGCGCCGGAGAAGGCGCCCTCGGCGTGGCCGAAAAACTCCGACTCCATCAGCTCGGACGGAATGCCGGCGCAGTTGACCGCCAGAAAAGGCTTCTCGGCACGCGCGCTCTCGGCATGGATGGCACGGGCAACGAGATCCTTGCCGGTGCCCGACGGCCCGCTGACCAGAACCGGCCCGTCGGCTCGGGCAACCTGGCGCAGACGGTCAAACAGCACGCGCATCACGCGACTGGAGCCGAGCATGCCGTGAAAGGATGGTGTGTCGAGCAGGTCGCGAAAGCGCTGCACCTGTTCATGCAAGCGGCGATTGTCGATCAGTCGGCGCACGCTGAGCGTGAAATGATCCATGTCCAGCGGCTTGGTCAGAAAGTTTTCGGCACCGGCCTGCAGGGCCGCAACCGCTCGTTCGACCGTTCCGTAGGCGCTGATCATGAGTACGGCCGGCGGCGCGTGCCGACGGCGGAGTTTCTCGATCAGGGCCAGGCCATCCATGCCCGGCAGCTGCAGATCACTGACGACCAGATCCGGCTCGAACTCGCCGATGATCTCCAGCGCGTGCTCGGCGCTCGGCTGAGCATCGACGATGCAACCTTCGGCCTCGAGCTCTTCGACCAGAAGCTCGGTCAGCGTGCGGTCGTCTTCGACCACCAGAATACGCGCATTGTCACTCATGTCTGCCTCGCGGGAAGAATCAGCACCATGCGGCTGCCGCCCAGGGCGTCGCTTTCGCCAACGTCGATGCTGGCTCCATGCTCTTCAACCACGCCGAGCACGATTGCCAGCCCCAGGCCAGTGCCGCCCCGCCCCTGTCTGGCGGTCTGGAACGGCTCGAAAATTCGCTCCCGCTGGGCCGGCGGAACGCCGGGTCCATCATCTTCGATGGTGACCATGACGCGCTCGTCACCGTCGGCTTCCAGCCGCACCCGAACACGGGTGGCGGCCGCCTGCACGGCGTTGCGCACCAGGTTGAGGAGCGCATGTTCCAGCCTTGCGGCCCAGCCTTCGACCGTCACTCCGGCCGACTCGATCCGGTCTTCGAGCAGAATCCTGCGGCTCTCGCATTCCGGGCGGATACCGCCGAGCACGCGCTGCAGCAGTCGATACAGATCAACGCGTTCGGGCTCAGTGCGATCGCTGCGGGCAAATTCCATCAGCTGGGTAATCAACTCACGCGTGCGCGCTACCTGGCGACGCATCCGCTCCAGACGCCGACGCGCGTCACCGGAAAGCCCTTCCTCGCGCTGCAGGCGGCGGGTATCGCCGTCGATAACGGTCAGCGGCGACCCCAGCTCGTGCGCCACGCCGGAAGAAAACTGCCCCAGCCGGGCGAGGTTCTTCTGGGCCAGCATGCGCCGCTCCATGCGCCGACTCTGGCGACGTTGCTCGGCCAGCTGTGCGGCGAGACGGTCCAGCCCGTCGAGCATGCGATTGAAAGCGGCAGCCACGCGCGAAAGCTCAGTCGGGCCGTCCACGCTTGCGCGATGCCGGCGATCGCCCGACTCCACCCGGGCCATGGAATCGACCAGTCTTTCAACGTGCCGCCCGACCGCGAGCCGATAGCCGACCACGGCGATGACCAGCATCAGGCTCAACACACCCGCCCAGGCCAGCCAGATCTGATTGCGGATTCGCTCCAGGCGGCGCGTGATCTCGCTTTCCAGACGCACCACCTGCAGCAGGCCGTCGATTCTTCCCGTGCGCCCGGTCAGCGGCACGAAATAGGAATAAACGTCTTCGCCTCCCAGCTGCGCATACCGCCCCATTTCCTCGCCAATCTGAACAAGCTCGACGGCTTCGATCTGTTCCCGCGGGCCGGGCCGGGCTTCACCGGCGACCGCAATCCGGCGCCCGCCGGCGTCGTAGACATAAGCGCCATAAACGCGCCCGATCTCGAAGACGGCATCCAGAGTCTGCTCGATACTTTCCAGCTCGCCCTGGCGCAGCGCTCGCTCCACCGGTACGCGCATGGCCCGGGCGACCAGCTCGATCTCTTTCTCCAGCCGGCTTTCCATGGCGTTCTCTACCGACTCATAAGTCAGCCATACCACCAGAATGCTCAGCACCGCCAGCGGCACGATGACCAGCAGCAGCAGCTGCAAACGCAGGCTCCGGAATGGCTTCAATATGGACACATGCGCCATTATGACACATCAAACTGGCGCGCGCACAACCCGCCTGAACTGCAAGTCATTGATTTCATTGGCCCACATATTTGGCACGGCACATGCACATACGGTATTGCCAACACAAACATTGTCATATTCTAAGGAGTGAAATCATGAACATCGGCAATACCATCAAACTGTTCGTCGCCGCGCTCGCGCTGACGTTTGGCGTCACCACCATGGCCCAGCAGCAGCAAAGCCCGCCCGCCCAGCAACAGCAGCAGATCGATGTCAGCGATCAGGAGCTGGAGCAGTTTGCCGAGGCGCAATCAGAGATTGCCGGCATCCAGCAGGACTTCTCCTCGCGCCTGCAGGAAGTCGAGGATCCCGAGAAGGCGCGTGAGCTGCAGCGTCAGGCCAACGAGGAAATGACCAGCGCGGTCGAAGACGTCGGACTGGACGTCGAGTCCTTCAACCAGATCGCGATGGCCATTCAGAATTCGCCGGAGCTGCAGCAGAAGCTGACCGAAATGATCCAGCGCTGAGGCGCGCTGCGAATACGGCCCTGAAAAGGCCTGAACTGCGAAAGCCGGGGCGGTTACCGTCCCGGCTTTTTCAATCAGCCTGATCCGCGGAAAACGCGAGAGCAGCAGCGACACAAGCGCTGAAACCAGCCGGTTGCATGGCCTCGGTCAACCGCCGGTTGTCACCGCGTTCTACGCTCAATGGCGGTAAACAGGGCGACCCCGGCGGCCACGGAGACGTTCAGACTCTCCACCACTCCCGGCATGGGAATCTCGACCAGTTCGTCACAGTGCTCGCGCGTGAGCCGGCGCAGGCCGCTTTCCTCACCGCCGAGCACCAGCGCCAGAGCCGAATCAAGGCGGGCGGTGTACAGGCTCTGCCCCGTGTCGGCGGCCAGGCCGACACGCCAGACTCCATGATCGGCCAGCAGGCGCAAACTGCGCGCCAGGTTGGTCACGATGACCAGCTCGACGCGCTCGGCCGCGCCGGCTGCCGCACGGCGCGCCGCCGGCGTCAGCCCAACGGCGCGGTTGCGCGGAATGATGACCGCCGCGGCACCGGCCGCCGCGGCCGTACGCAGGCAGGCCCCCAGATTGCCTGCATCCTGCACGCCGTCGAGCACCAGAAACAGCGTCCGCTCATCCACTCCTTCAAGCAGCTCCTGCAGGCGCTGGTCGTCGCCGGGCTGACGCGCCTGGAACTCCGCGATCACTCCCTGGTGGCGAACCTTGCCGGCCATGCGATCGAGCGCGCGCTCATCGCTGTGCTCGACCGCCACACCAAATGCCTGAAGCGTTGCTTCCAGCTGTTCCAGCCGTTGCCCGCCGGGCTTGATCCAGGCGCGAACGATGCGCTCGGGTGCGTGCTCTGCAAGCCCCTCGACCGCATTGATACCCATGGCCAGCTCACGCTTCATGTCCGTTTCCCGTCACTCGTCTTGTTCGAGCAGACGAAAATCGATCTTGCGCTCTTCAAGGCTCACGGCGGTAACCTCCACGCGCACGCGATCTGCCAGGCGATAGCGCACGCCGCGCCGCTTGCCGACCAGGCTGGAGCTGACCGGATCGAAATTGTAGTAGTCGTTGGCCAGCGCGGTCACGTGGACCAGGCCGCTGACCGCCATGCCGTCGATTTCGACAAACAGTCCGAAACTGGTCACACCGGTGACGATACCGTCGAATGTCTCGCCGACGTGGCGCTGCATGAACTGACACTTGAGCCGTTCCTCGACATCACGCGATGCCTCCTCGGCGCGGCGCTCCAGCCACGAGCAGTGTCGCCCCAGCTCTTCCATGCGCCCGCCATCATAGTGAAAGTCACCGCCGGTGCTGCGGCACAGGTGCTTGATGGCGCGGTGCAGCAGCAGGTCCGGATAGCGCCGGATGGGGGCGGTGAAATGCGCGTAGCTGTCCAGAGCCAGCCCGAAATGGCCCTTGTTTTCGGGCTGATAGACAGCCAGGCTCAGGCTTCTGAGCAGCTGGGCATTGATCAGCGGCGCATCGGGCCGGTCGGCCGCCTGACGCTGAATGGCCGCAAACTGCTGCGGGTCGGGCTGTTCCGACCAGCGCACCTGAAAACCGGACACCCGCAGAAACTCCTCGAGCGATTCGAGCTTCTCCGACGGCGGCGGTTCGTGCACCCGATAAAGCAGGGGCAGCCTGCTCTTGCCGACGAATTTGGCCGCCTCGACGTTGGCGGCGATCATGAACTCCTCGATCAGCCGGTGCGCATCGTGACGCTGTTGCAGCCGGATGTTGGCCACCCTTCCCTCGGTATCGAACTCGAAAAAGGCCTGCTGCGAGTCGAAGTCGAGCGCGCCGCGGCGCTGGCGGCGGCGAAAAAGCAGGCGGTAGACGTCGTAGAGCGCATCAAGGGTGTCGTGGACATGGTCAAAACGCTCGATCAGGCCCGGATCGCCGGCTTCCTTGATTCGCCGCACCTGATCGTAGGTCAGCCGCGCCCGTGAGCGCATGACCGCTTCGTGAAAGCGGCTCGAGGTGACCTTGCCTTTGGCATCGATGCGCATTTCGCAGACCAGACAGAGCCGATCGACATCGGGGTTGAGCGAACACAGGCCGTTGGAAAGCGCTTCGGGCAGCATCGGAATGACGCGGTCGGGAAAGTACACCGAAGTGCCGCGAGCACCAGCCTCGTCGTCCAGGGAGCCGCCGGGCTGCACATACTCAGCGACGTCGGAGATGGCCACCAGCAGGCGGAAACCCTCACCGCGGCGCTCGGCGAAGATGGCATCGTCAAGGTCGCGGGCATCGGCGCCGTCGATGGTCAGCAGCGGCAGTTCGCGCAGGTCGAGACGCCCGGAAATCGACTCCGGGTCGACGTCTTCGCCAAACGCCGCCGCTTCGGCCAGCGTTTCCTCGGCAAAGCCCAGCGGCAGCTGATAGCTGTGGATGGCAATGTCGGTGGCAATCCCGGGCTCGTCGGCGTGGCCGAGCACGGCGATGATCTCGCCCACGGCGCCGCGCGTCTTCGTTGGCGGCTTGTCGATGCGCACTACCACCACCTGCCCCGGGCTTGCCTTGCCCACCCGCTCGGCGGGCACCAGAATGTCCTGGGTCAGGCGCGGATCGTCGGGCACGACCACGGCCACGCCGGATTCGATCAGGAGCCGGCCGGCCACCTGGGTGTGGGCGCGTTCGAGCACGCGGGTGACCGCGCCTTCCTTGCGGCCGCGGCGATCAACACCGACGACCGCAGCCATGACCCGGTCGCCGTTGAACACCTGGCGCATCTCCTTGGGCGCCAGGTAAAGATCATCGCCGCCGGCATCGGGAACGACGAAGCCGAAACCGTCGGGATGGGCGCTGATGCGCCCGGGAATCATGTCCACCTGCGACGGCAGGCCGTAGGCGGCTCGACGATTCTTGAACAGCGCACCGGATGCAACCATCTCCATCAGCACCGGTCTGAGCAGTTCGTCGGACTGCGGCTTGTCAAGCCCGAACTGGTGTGACAGCTGACGGCGGGTGACCGGTCGCCCGGCCTGTTCGAGCGCGTCACGGATGCGCTCACGCGAAATTTGCGAAGATTGGGAATTCATGGCGCATCATTGTACCTGCCCGCCGGCCTGCCCAATACATTTGACCCAAACCCCGGAGGCGGCATAATTGACCGCTGCGTCCGTTCGAGCGACTTCATGCATACAAGGCACCAGACCAGCAACCCGACATCCGGCACACGCAGCTTGAGCCTGCCCTCGCGGGCGCTGAGCGCCGCGGCGCTGCTGCTGCTGGCCGGCTGCGCGACCATGACAAGCGAACAGGCTGCGATGCAGAGCGAGCCCGACCGGCAGCGCCACCCGGTCGACCTGCCGGATCCCTTTGCCGTGGTCGAGGAAGCCACCCGGCATCTGGGCAAGGCGCCGGAGCGCCATCCCGATGACAGCCGCCCGCCGCATCTGTGGGCGCGCGTGGTCGAGCGTTTTGATTTTTCCGAATGCCCGGCTGACAGCCGCGCCCAGCAGTGGGCCCGGTGGTACGGCGAACGCGACGACTACATGCAGCGCGTGCTTGACCGGGCCCGACCCTGGCTCTACGACATCGCCGGCGAACTCGAACGCCGCCAGCTGCCCGGCGAGCTGGCCCTGCTGCCAATCGTCGAGTCGGCTTACGATCCCTTTGCCTACTCGCACGGCCGGGCGGCGGGCACCTGGCAATTCGTCAGCGCGACCGCGCGCGAACGCGGCATCGAAATCAACGACTTCTACGACGGCCGGCGCGATGTCTGGGCCGCAACACGTGCGGCGCTGGACTACCTGGAATACCTGAACAACAAGTTCGGCGACTGGAACCTGGCCCTGGCGGCCTACAACGGCGGTCAGGGCCGGGTGCAGCGCGCCATTGCCCGCAACCGCCGGGCTGGCCGCGCGACCGACTGGCACGCGCTTCCGCTGCCTCGGGAGACGCTGGGCTACGTCCCCAAGCTCAACGGCCTGGGCTGCCTGTTTGCCGACCCGGCACGCTATGGCTTCGAGCTGCCGGTGTGGGATAACCGGCCGCAGATCGCGCGCGTCGAGCTCGATGGCCCGGTGGATATCGTCGCCCTGTCGGCGGCTGCCGATATCGACATCGCCGAGCTGGTCGCCATCAATCCCGGGCTTAACGGCCACCTGACACCACCCGGCGGACCACACCACCTGATGGTGCCGGCCACAAGCGCCGACCGGGTTCGCGACCTGCTCGGCGAATTGAATGCCGAAGACATGATCGTGTGGCGTGAAGTCCGGGTGCGTCGGGGTGACACGCTCTCGCACCTGGCCCGCCGGCACAACACGACGGTGCGCGCGCTGCGCGAGGCCAATCACCTCCAGAGCGATTTCCTCAAAGTCGGCCAGAAACTGCGTCTGGCCGACAACGGCCGCACACCCGCCAACTCAGCCCATGCCGAGCGCTACGCGCAGCTGGAACGCCTGCAGCAGCGGCTGCTGCCGACCAAGCGCTTTCAGCACCAGGTCCGACCCGGCGAAAGCCTGTGGATCATTGCCCAGCGCTACGGCGTCACCGTCGACGAGCTGCAGCGCTGGAACGGGCTCAGCGGCAGGAGTCTGATTCGTCCCGGCGACCGCATTCTGGTCAACATGAGCCAGCCCGGTACTGCACAGACGCGCGAATACACGGTTCGGCGAGGCGACTCGCTGTGGACCATAGCCCGGCGCCATGACGTATCGGTTCGCGAGCTGATGCGCTGGAACGGACTCAACGAAGGCGCCATACTGCGCCCCGGACAGACGCTGACCATCCGTGGAGGCGGCAATGCATAATCTCTCGGCCCTCGTCTTTTTCGTCGCGGTGCTGTCCGTCTCGACTGCCGGAACGGCCGGCGATGAGGCGGTCAGTTTCACCGGTGAAATCGTCCAGGGAGGGCTGGTGATCGGTCAGGCTCCGGCGGGCAGCTCGGCCAGCGTGAACGGCGAGCCCGTCATGACCAGCAGAGAGGGTCGGTTCCTGCTGGCCTTCGAGCGCGAGCAGACCGATCCGACAGCGGTCGAAGTCACGCTGCCTGACGGCAGGCGCCTGAGCCAGGAGCTGAGCCCCGAGCCCCGCGAGTTCGATATCCAGCGCATCGATGGCCTGCCGCAGGAGCAGGTCACGCCGCCTGAAGCGGTGCTGAGCCGCATCCGCGACGACGCTCGCCTTGCCCGTCAGGCACGCGAACGCCGCGATCAGCGCAGCGATTGGGCTGACGGCTTCGACTGGCCCCTGACCGGCCCGATTACCGGCGTTTACGGCAGCCAGCGCATTCTCAATGGCCAGCCGCGCAATCCCCACTGGGGCATCGACATTGCTGCGCCCACCGGAACGCCGGTTCATGCCCCCGCGCCGGGGGTCGTGACCCTGGCGCATCCGGACATGTACTTCTCCGGCGCCACCCTGTTCATCGACCACGGCCACGGGCTGGTTTCGGCCTTTCTCCACCTCAGCGTGCTGCATTCCGAGGTTGGCGACGTTGTCGAACGCGGGCAGGTCATCGCCGAAGTCGGCGCGACCGGGCGCGCCACCGGCCCCCATCTGGACTGGCGAATGAACCTCGGTGACATTCGTATCGACCCCGCCCTGCTGCTCGACTGGAGCGAGAATCCGGATGCCGAAGCGCCCTGAAACCCGGCGTCAACACGCGTGCCGGCGCTGGCTGGCGCTCGCTGTCCTCTCCCTGGCGCTCGGTGGCTGCGTCACGACGGCGCCCCGCCCGAAGGCTGACGATGAGACCGCGGCCCGCTCTCCAGCAATCGAATACATCAGGAGCAGCCTGCCCGGCCACTGGGTCAGTGTCGCCCAAGAGGGCCTCCCCACCCGCTCGCTGATGATCGAGCCCAGAGCTTCTTCAGACGGCGATCAGCTGACCCTGGCGCTGCATCAGCGCAGCCGTGACGGCAGCCATTCACGACGCTATCGGCTGGAATTGAGACCCGCCGCGATGGACCACCGGCTCGAAGGGCGATTCACCCTGCTGGATGCCGGTGCGGCCGAGCGTCGCAGCTGCTCCATGCAGTTTCATCTGACCCGGCGCGCCCTGGTCGGCAGAACCGATCCGTCAGACTGCCGCTTCGGTGACGGCGAGAACACCGTCGGCCTGCTCAAGGAAATCGCCTTTGATGGCCACAGCCTGGACATTGCCGATCGCATCATTGATCCGGCCAGCGGAGACGCGCAGGGTGAAGATCGGATTGTCCGCTTTTTGCCGCAGCGGCAGTTCAGCGGCTGGCTGGGCGTGCGCGAAGGCGATCAGTGGCGGGTGGCGCGGGACTTCAGTGTCCAGACCGGAGCAACCGCCGAGCCTGTGGATGCCGCCAGCATGTCGCTGGGCGTGGTCCTTGAGCTGGCCTACCACCGCCTGACGCAGCCCGAGGAAGCCCTGCTGATGCGCCTGACCGTGAGCGACGGCGAAACCGGAGAAGTGCTCGCCGAGAGCTGGGCCGATCCGGGCTCGGCTCGGCTGGGCCTTGCCCTGCCCGAGCTGCAGGCCGGGCTGGTGGCCGAGCGCCCCTGACTATTATTCGCTGCGCCAGCCCGACGGCTGGCCATCAATGGGCTTGTAGCCGCCGTCAAGACCCTTGGTGGTGATCGCCACCGCGTTATGCGGGTGCAGGCTCTCGAAATGACGACAGCGCGCCCAGAAGTCGGTGACCCGATCCTGTGTCTCCAGCGCGGTCTGCACGCGCCGGGCCGCATCCTCACAGAACATGAGGTTCTGACCGTTGAGCAGCGCGAATGCCTGCTCGTCCTCGCGCTTGACGGCAGCCTGCACCGGTGTCTTGAGCGCATCTTCCACTGCGTCGATCATCTCCACGAAGGGAAACGCCTCGAAGCTGGGCGCCAGCTGCAAACGGATATCGGCCGCGCTGCGCTGGCTGTGCGGGGTGGCGACAATGCCCTTTTCGCTGCCGAGCCATTCCAGCACGGACTGTGCATCCACCGATTCGCGATCACCGAAGTCCTTGCGGAACTGATCCTGCACAAGCTGACGAGCCAGCGCCGCCGAGCAGGGACAGGTGCTTGAATAGGTCACCTGGAAGGCCATTTCCAGCGCGAACTCCTGCCCCTTGAGGTTGGCGATCAGGCTGATTGGATAACGTTTCCAGCCGCTGTTGTCGCTGACCAGCGACGGACGCCGCAGCATGTAGTCGAAATCAAGGCGCACCATGGCGCGCGAGCTGAGCTCTTCGTGGGAGGCAAGAAAGTCGCGCAACAGATGGCGCAGCAGAGCTGGCGTGACGGTGTGCTCCGCCAGCGCCTGATCCAGGTGCAGATACAGCCGCGACATGTGGATGCCACGCTTTTCCGCCTGCCCGAGATCCACAAAGGCACTGATCCGCGCCGTGGTCTGTACATGCCGACCGTCACTGGCATCGAGCAAAACCGGCATCTCGATGGTATTCATGCCCACCCAGTCGAGTGTTCCTCCGACCTGCGCCTGGGCATGGCTGGCAACGTCCGGCATATTTGCGAGTCTGGATTGATCTTTCATGAATTTCTCTGCTGCGTGCGTAGAAGGACTCCACTCATCAAGTGGGGGCGATGGTATTGCGAAGCAACATTGAACGCCATGGGTGATCAAGGGCCCGTGAAATCCGCCGCGCACCCAGCCGACCGCTGCGCCGTTGAACCGCTGGGCCATCCGATCTGACCCCGAGCGCCGCGCGCCCCGACGGTGACACAAAAAAAAGCCCGGACGCATGCCGGGCTTGCAAACACTTGATTTGATTGGTCGGAGCGGCGAGATTCGAACTCGCGACCCCCACAACCCCATTGTGGTGCGCTACCAGGCTGCGCCACGCTCCGACCGAAAGCTGCTTGGGGTTAAAGCGTCTATTTTACCTTCAATTGACCAGAAAATGCCACGGGTTTGCGGGCAAAAGGATGAACCTACCGAAGACACTGAATACACTGAGAAAAACGCGAATCATCCATCTGCAACCATCTCCCGTTGCAATTGCGTGCTCTCCCGGGCATTCCATGGCTTATTGGTTCTAGCGGCGCAGGACGTGAAGAATTTCCTCCAGTTCAACGCGCACCTGCCGCACCAGCTGCTGGCTGCGCAAGACGTCATTCTGCGCGGTGTCGCCTTCCAGCCGCTGACGCGCGCCCTGAATGGTGAAGCCCTGCTCGTGGAGCAGGCTGCGAATCTGACGCACCGTCAGCACATCGTGACGCTGATAATAGCGACGATTGCCGCGGCGCTTGACCGGCTTGAGCTGGGGAAACTCCTGCTCCCAGTAACGCAGCACATGGGGCTTGACCGCACACAGCTCGCTGACCTCGCCAATGGTGAAGTAGCGCTTCGCCGGTATCGGCGGCAGCTCCTGGTTACTCCGCGGATCCAGCATATGCCTCCACTCTTGCTCGCAGTTTCTGTCCGGGTTTGAACGTCACGACACGTCGCGCGGAAATCGGAATTTCCTCGCCGGTCTTCGGGTTGCGCCCCGGTCTCTGGCTCTTGTCGCGCAGCTGAAAGTTGCCAAAACCCGACAGCTTGACGTTATCGCCATCCTCGAGCGCCTGACGAATGGTCTCGAACCAGGCATCCACGAACTCCTTGGCTTCGCGCTTGTTGAGACCGACCTCGTCGAACAGCGCGGAAGCCAGATCAGCTTTGGTTAACGACATCCCCTTTTCAACCTCTCAATCTGGCACCGAAGCGACTCTCGAGATCGGCCAGCACTGTCTTGAGCAGGGCATCGACCTCGCCGTCCTTTAGAGTGCGCGAAACATCGCGCAAAATCAAGCCAATAGCCAGGCTTCTGAACCCGGATTCAATTCCTTTGCCGCGGTACTGATCGAACACGATGCAGTCTTCGAGCAGGCCACCGGCCGAGGCACGAATGCTCTCCAACAGGCTCGCGGCAGTAAACTCGTCGGCCACCACGATGGCGATATCACGCCGGACCGCGGGATAGCGGCCGCTGTCGCGATGTTCGGGCAGACGGCGCGGAGACACCCGCTCGCCGTCCAGCTCGGCCACGAAAACAGGCTGATCAAGTTCGAGGCGCTCGTTCAACCCCGGGTGCAGCTGACCAAGCCAGCCAACCTGATTGCCATCGATCAGCAAGGCTGCCGCCTGGCCCGGGTGCAGCCAAGGCAGCTCGATACGCTCGAAAGCCACCTTGCCGGCAATCGCATTGAACGCCAGCAGGTGTTCGATTTCCCCCTTGAGGTCGAAGAAGTCGACCGAGCGCGGTGCATCGCTGAAATGCTCCGGATGAACATTGCCGGTCAGCAACAACCCGAGGCGCCAGGTTTCTTGCAGATTCTCGCCGCCGGTCTGCCGGAAGCAGTGGCCGGTCTCGAACAGCCCAAAAGAGGCAATCTGCCGGCGCAGGTTACGGCCAGCGACCTTGATCAGGCCGGGCAGCAGGCTGGTGCGCAGCACCGCCATCTCGCGGCTGAGCGGATTGGCCAGCGGCTGTGCGCCCTCGCCCATGGACAGGGCATCGAGCTCATCCTGGCTGACAAAGCTCCAGGCGATCACTTCCTGCAGACCGCGCGCGGCCAGCTGCTCGCGCAGGCTGCGCTCGGTGGTACGCGTCTCCACGGGTGCCTTGACGATAATCTCGCCGCCCGGGTGCCGAATCGGCAAACGATCGTAACCATGGATGCGGGCGACTTCTTCGATCAGGTCAGCCTCGATCGCGATGTCACGCCGGGCGCTGGGCGCAACCACGCGGAAGACGCCATCGTCCTCCGAAACGCTCATGCCCAGACGCTCGAGAATGGCGCGCACCTCAGCGCCCGAAAGCTTGCTTTCGAGCAGCTGGTTGAGGCGGTTCAGGCGCAGCTCGACCGCCTCGGACACGGGCAGTTGATCATCACTGCGCGCCTCGACGATCGGGCCGGCGCGCCCGCCGGCAATCTCCAGGATCAACGCGGTCGCCCGCTCGGTCGCCAGGCGCTGCAGCTGCGGGTCAACGCCGCGCTCGAAACGATGAGCCGATTCGGTCGACACTCCCAGGCGACGGGCCCGGCCGCTGATCGTGGTCGGATTGAACCAGGCCGACTCAAGCAGGATATCGCGAGTGTCGTCACTCACTGCCGACTCGGCGCCGCCCATCACGCCGGCGATTGCCAGCGCTTGCTGATGGTCAGCGATCACCAGCATGTCCGCATCGAGGTCGACCTCCTGTCCGTCAAGCAGGGTGATCTTCTCGCCCCTGTCAGCGCGGCGCACGCGAATACCGTCGACGATACGGTCGAGATCGAAAGCGTGCATCGGCTGACCCAGCTCGAGAAGCACATAATTGGTCACGTCGATGATCGGGCCAAGGCTGCGGATGCCTGAGCGACGCAGGCGCTCGACCATCCACAGCGGCGTTGCCGCATTGACGTTCACGCCCTCGATGACCCGCCCCAGATAACGCGGGCAATCCTCGGGCGCCAGCAGCTCGATCTGCACACGGCGCTCGCTGGTGGCGGGCACCGGATCGATGTCGGCCATGCGCATCGGTGTTTCAGTGATGGCCGCCAACTCGCGCGCCAGGCCGCGCAGCGACAGGCAATCAGCACGGTTGGGCGTGAGGTCGATTTCCAGAATGTGGTCGTCGAGCTGCAGATACTCGGACAAGGCCCGGCCAACCGGCGCATCGGCGGGCAGCTCCATCAGGCCATCCGCTCCCTCACCCAGGCCCAGCTCCGGCTCGGAGCACAACATGCCTTCTGAACCGACACCGCGCAGTTTTGCCGGCTTGATCTTCAAACCGCCGGGGAGCTTCGTGCCGAGCGTGGCCAGCGGTGCCTTGAGGCCCTCGCGGGCGTTGGGCGCGCCACAGACAATGGTGCGTTCTTCACTGTCGCCGATGACGCGACACACGCGCAGACGGTCGGCGTCGGGATGCGCTTCGACCGCGATGATTTCAGCCACCACCACGCCGTCGAGCGGTGGAGCCACGGCCTCGATGGAATCGACTTCCAGCCCGGCGAGGGTGAAACGCTCGGCCAGTTCTTCGGCGCTCAGGCCCGAATCCACGCATTCAGCGAGCCAGCGATGACTGATCTTCATGCAGATCCCCTCATGGAATTTGCCCTAGCGAAACTGACGCAGGAAACGCAGGTCGTTGTCAAAAAACAGGCGCAGGTCGTCGACGCGATAACGCAGCATGGCGAAGCGCTCGACGCCCAGGCCGAAAGCGTAGCCGGTGAATTCCTCCGGATCGACGCCACAGTTGCTCAGAACATTGGGGTGCACCATGCCGCAGCCGAGCACTTCCAGCCAGTCGCCGGTGGTGCCGTCCGGATGGCGCCAGCGCACGTCGACCTCGGCCGAGGGTTCGGTAAAGGGGAAATAGGAGGGCCGCAGTCGCATCTCGAGCTCGTCTTCGAAGAACGCGTTGACGAAATCCGACAGCATCCCTTTCAGATCGGCGAAGGCCACGCCACGATCGACCAGCAGGCCTTCGACCTGATGAAACTGCGGCGTGTGCGTCTGATCCGAGTCGGAGCGAAACACCCGGCCCGGGGCGACAATGCGCACCGGTGCACCTCGCTCCTGCATCACGCGGATCTGCACCGGCGAGGTATGCGTGCGCAACAGGTGACCGTCCGGCAAGTAGAACGTGTCGTGCATCGCCCGCGCCGGATGATGAGGCGGAAAGTTCAGCGCCTCGAAATTGTAATGGTCGTTCTCGACCTCCGGCCCGGTTGCAACCTCGAAACCAAGCCGCTGAAAAATGTCGAGCAGACGATCGAGCGCACGATTGACCGGATGAACTCCGCCAGGATCAACCGCGCGTCCCGGCAGCGTGACGTCGATGGTTTCTTCGCTCAGGCGGGCTTCAAGGCGTTCACGGGCCAGCACATCGCCGCGTTCGGCAATGGCCTGTTCCAGCGTCTGCTTGCCACGATTGATCTGTTGTCCTGCCTCACGCCGCTGCTCAGGCGGCAGCTGGCCCAGCGTCTTGAGCTGTGCGGTGAGCGCCCCCTTCTTGCCGAGAAAGCGCACCCGGACATCGTCCAGGCTGCGCTCGCTCTCGGCGCTGGCGACCTGCTCGAGGGCGTCCTCGAGCAGGTTCTGCAATGCCGGCTTGCTCATGCTCAGCCCAGGCTGGACTGAGCTTTCTCGGCCAGCGTCTTGAATGCGGCCTTGTCATGCACGGCGAGGTCGGCCAGAACCTTGCGGTCGATGGCGATTTCAGCACGCTTGAGGCCGTTGATGAAACGGCTGTAGGACAGGCCATGCTGGCGCGCCGCAGCGTTGATGCGCTGAATCCACAGGCTGCGGAAATCGCGCTTGCGTTGACGCCGGTCACGGTAGCTGTACTGACCGGCCTTGATGACGGCCTGTTTGGCTACGCGGTAGGTTTTGCGACGCGCGCCGTAATAGCCCTTGGCCCGGCTGAGCACCTTGCGGTGGCGACGGCGGGCGATGACACCTCGTTTGACTCTTGCCATGATCGCTCTCCTTAAAGCTTGGGCAGCATTTGACGCACGGCTTTTTCATCCGCGCGATCGACCAGGGTGCTGGACCGCAGGCGCCGCTTGCGCTTGGGGTCCTTCTTGGTGAGGATATGGCTATGGAAGGCGCGTTTGCGCTTGATGCGCCCGCTACCCGTCGCCCGGAAGCGCTTGGCCGCGCCCCGATTGCTCTTCATCTTCGGCATTGTGCTATCTCCATTTGTTTTACCTTCGTGCAGCGGCGCCCGGGCCGTCCGGGCAACGCTTGTGCGAGCTGCATTCCGGCTAGTTGTAGGCGGCAGCCTTCGCTTGCCGCCGGTTTCAGCGTTCGCTTCTGGCAGACCTGCCCGGTCAGGTGTTCTTTCTTGGTGAAAGCACCATGACCATCTGCCGGCCTTCCATGCGCGGCCGCTGTTCCACGACCGTTTCTTCGATCATGTCCTGTTCGACCCGCTGGAGCAGGTCACGACCCAGATCCTGATGCGCCATTTCCCGACCACGGAAGCGCAGGGTAACCTTGACCTTGTCGCCTTCCTCGATGAACCGGCGCAGATTGCGCATCTTGACATTGTAGTCGTGATCATCGGTTCCCGGACGGAACTTCACTTCCTTGAGCTGAGTCTGCTTCTGTTTCTTGCGCGCCATCTGTGCCTTCTTGGACTGCTCGAAGCGGTACTTGCCCCAGTCCATGATGCGACAGACAGGCGGACTGGCCTGTGGCGCGATTTCAACAAGGTCCATGCCCTCCTCCTCGGCACGGACCAACGCATCCCTGACTCCCATCACCCCGATCTGTTCACCGTCAGAACCCACCACGCGGATTTCGCGCGCCGTGATGTCTTCGTTGCGTCGGGTCTTCTTATCTGTTGCGATGTGTGCTGCTCCTTCGTGAACTCAATACAAGTGAATCATCAATTATCGGCGATAGGGCCACGCCGTGTCACCTCTTCGGACAATCGCGCGACCAAGTCGTTGATCGACATGGCACCGAGGTCGGTTCCGTCGCGCAAGCGTACCGCCACCTGGCGATTTTCGACCTCGCGATCGCCCACGACCAGCAGATACGGAATCTTCTCGAGGGTGCGGCCGCGAATTTTATAGCCGATCTTCTCGTTGCGCAAGTCCGACTCGACGCGAAAACCCTGCTGTTTCAGGGTGTTGGTCAGCTCGCGGACGTAATCCGCCTGGGCGTCGGTGATGTTCATCACCACCGCCTGTACCGGCGCCAGCCACAGCGGCAGATCGCCGGCATGGTGTTCGATCAGCACGCCGATAAAGCGCTCGATCGAGCCCAGAATTGCGCGGTGCAGCATGACCGGCACGCGGCGTTCGCCGTGCTCGTCAATGTACTCCGCACCCAGCCTTCCGGGCATGGAAAAGTCGACCTGCATGGTACCGCACTGCCAGACCCGGCCGATGCAGTCGGTCAGCGAAAACTCGATCTTGGGGCCGTAGAAAGCGCCCTCGCCCGGCTGCAGTTCGTATTCGATATCGGCCGCCTCGAGGGCGTCGGCCAGCGCCTTTTCGGCCTTGTCCCAGACCTCGTCGGAGCCAACCCGCTTTTCCGGGCGCGTCGAGAGTTTGACCGCCACGTCGGTAAAACCGAAATCGTTGTAGACCTCGAAGACCAGCTGGTTGAAGGCCAGCACCTCCTCGCGAATCTGGTCTTCGGTGCAGAAGATATGGGCATCATCCTGCACGAAATTGCGCACCCGCATCAAGCCGTGGAGCGCGCCCGAGGGCTCGTTGCGATGGCAGGAGCCGAACTCGGCCATGCGCAGCGGCAGGTCGCGATAGCTCTTGAGGCCCTGATTGAAGACTTGCACATGGGCCGGGCAGTTCATCGGCTTGATCGCATAGACGCGGTCTTCCGACGAGGTGATGAACATGTCATCGCCAAAGTTTTCCCAGTGGCCGGATTTCTCCCACAGGCTGCGATCGATGATCGAAGGCGTGTGGATTTCCTGATAATCGGCCTTGCGCAGCCGCTCACGAATATAATTCTGCAGCGCCAGGTAGATGCGCCAGCCACGGTCATGCCAGAACACCATGCCGGGCGATTCGGGCTGAATGTGATACAGATCCAGGCGCGCACCGAGCTTGCGGTGGTCGCGCTTCTCGGCCTCCTCAAGGCGCTTGAGATAGGCCTTGAGCTGCTTCTTGTCCGGCCAGGCCGTGCCGTAGATGCGCTGCAGCATCTCGTTGTCGGAGTCACCGCGCCAGTAGGCTCCGGCCAGCTTGGTCAGCTTGAAAGCACCAAGCTTTCCGGTCGAGGGCACGTGCGGCCCGCGGCACAGGTCGATGAAGTCGCCCTGACGATACAGCGACAACGTCTCCTCGGCAGGAATGTCTTCGATGATGCGGGCCTTGTATTCTTCGCCCTGTTCGCGAAAGAACTCAATCGCCTCATCGCGCCCCATTACCGAGCGCTCGACCGCCAGGTCCTCGGCGACGATTTTCGCCATTTCCTTCTCGATCTTCTCGAGATCCTCGGGATGAAAGGGCTCTTCGCGCGCAAAATCGTAGTAGAAGCCGTCATCGACGACCGGCCCGATGGTGACCTGGGTCTCGGGAAACAATCGCTTGACCGCCTGCGCCATCAGATGCGCGGTGGAGTGCCGGATCATGTCCAGGCCCTCTTCATCGCGCGCGGTGATGATGCGCAGATCAGCGTCGCGATCGATCCTGAAGCCGACATCCACCAGCTCACCCTCGACCTCACCGCCGAGCGCCGCCCTGGCCAGGCCCGGGCCAATGGACGCGGCCACCTCATGTACTGTCACCGGGTGATCGAAATCCTTCCGGCTACCGTCTGGAAGCGTAATCTGAACCATGGTTGCGAATTCTACCGTCACTCAGCCCCGAAGGTTGGGGCAAATTCCGCAAATTTGAAGGTTTGGCGGCCATGCAGCAAGCCCCGGCTTCGATACCGGGTCGATGCGGGTGGGCGCGCTTCAGTTCGACGCAGTGGCGAGGCCTTCAGCGCGCCCACCCGCATCGACCCTGCCCGTGCAGCCAGCTTGGCTGCGCAAACCAGGCCCCATAAGGCTAACCGCGGCAAAAGAACATTTGGATCAGCGGTAACCCCCTGCAAATCAAGTCCGGTGGCAAACTCCCTCCGGCCCCGAAAGCACGCGCCGGATCGACCTCAAACCCACTATCGAACCGAAATGCTTTCCAGGGTTTTCTGAATTCGTCGATTTCGGTGACGCGCGGAGCGGAGCAACCGCAGTGTGCCTTTATGGCACATGAGGATTGCGAGCACCGAACGGCTCCGAAAGCGGCGGATTCAGGGAGGACTGGAAAGCATTCGGTGGTGGGCGATGCTGGATTCGAACCAGCGACCTCTGCCATGTCAAGACAGCGCTCTAACCAACTGAGCTAATCGCCCCTAACATCAAAGCCGGGTAGTTTACTCGAATTTCCCGTTTGCAACAAGCATCGGGCCCATTTACCGGCTCGAAGCCGGCATTGTCACCGCTCCGGTCAAACCCTCACGCCTGCAGCGCTTCACCGAGCGACGATGCTGCGGCTTGGTAAAATAGCGGGTTTTCCAGACTCCGGTATGACATGTCCGAGCGTTTCTCCGTATTCAATCCGCCCCGCGACGGCGATGGTCGCATCGACTGGCCACTGCTCGAAAGCCTGCCGCTGGCGCTCGCCGTCTCGAACTATGCCGCGCGCAAGGGCGGGCCGGTGCTGGTTGCAGTAGCCGACGGTTATGCTGCACGCAGCCTGCGCGACGACATCAATCAGCTCGGATCGGTGACCGCCGAGCTGTTTCCGGACTGGGAGATTCTGCCCTATGATCTCTACTCGCCCCACCCCGACCTGATCTCGCGGCGCTTGGAGCTGCTGGCGCGGCTACCGGGGATGGACTCGGGCGTGGTCATCGCGCCGATCACCGCGCTGATGCAGCGCCTGCCGCCGGTCGCCTGGGTGCAGGGCCAGAGCCTGGATCTGGCGCTGGGTCAACGCATCGACAGCAACGCTTTTCGCGGCCAGCTGCACGCGGCCGGCTACCAGACGACCGAGCAGGTCTGGCAGCCCGGTCAGTTCGCCGTGCGTGGCGCAGTCATGGACCTGTGGCCGATGGGGCGCCCGGAGCCTTATCGCCTCGAGCTGTTCGACGATGAAATCGAGTCGCTTCGCACCTTCGATGCCGAAAGTCAGCGCTCGACCGGCAAGATCGATCGCATCGACATGCTGCCGGCGCGCGAATACCCTTTCGACGAGGACAGCCGCCAGATCTTCCGGCGCGCCTTCCGCAACCGCTTCGATGTCGACCTGAGGCGCGCCCTGCCCTATCAAGAGGTCGGGGAGGGCTACCACAGCCAGGGCCTGGAGCAATACCTGCCGCTGTTCTACGACTCGACCGCGAGCCTGACCGATTACCTGCCGAGCCCTCACCGCCTGGTGCTTCTGCCCGGCGTCGTGGAGGCAGCGCAGGAGTATTGGCGCGAAATCGAGCATCGGCACGAGCAGCGCCGCGGCGATATCGAGCGGCCGATACTCGACCCCGGCGAGCTTTTCATCCCGGCCGGCGACCTGGCGCGCACCATGGAGGCCGATGCCACTGTGCGCGTCACGCGCCGCAAGCCGGCCGCCGAAGTGATCGCCCCGGCGCCGACCCTCGATCTGGATGCCGACACCGAAGCGGCCACGGGCAAGCTTCGCGACATGCGCGACCGGGTGCTGATTGCTGCCGACACAGCCGGCCGCCGCGAGTTGATTCACGACGCCCTGCGCGCCGGCGGCCTGCCGCCCAGACCGCTCGATTCCTGGTCGGCGTTCGTCAGCGGCGATGATGCGCTGGCGGTGACCGTCATGCCGGTCTCGGGCGGTTGTCGCCTGGGCGAGCGCGGCATCACCGTGCTGACCGAAAGCGAACTGTTCCCCGGGCACGCCCGCACCATTCAGCGCGAGCGCCGCAGCGGCCAGGACCCCGAATCGATGATCAAGAGCCTGGCTGACCTGCAGCCCGGCGCGCTGATCGTGCACCTGGAGCACGGCATCGGCCGCTACCTGGGGCTGGAAGTACTCGACGCCGGCGACACCACCGCCGAATACCTGTGCCTGGAGTATGCCGGCGGCGACAAACTCTACGTGCCGGTCACCGATCTGCACCTGGTCAGCCGCTATACCGGAGTCGACCCGGAGCTGGTGGCCCTGCACAAGCTCGGCTCCGAGCGCTGGCAGCGCACCCGCCGCAAGGCCGCCGAAAAGGTGCGCGACGCCGCCGCCGAGCTGCTCAACCTGCAGGCCCGCCGCGCCGCCCGCCAGGGCCAGAGCTTCGAGATCGAGCGCGGGCTGTATGCGCGCTTTGCCGCCGGCTTCGAATACGAGGAAACCGACGACCAGCAGGAAGCCATCGACGCGGTGCTCGATGACCTGGCTTCGAGCGAGCCGATGGACCGCGTGGTCTGCGGCGACGTCGGCTTCGGCAAGACTGAAGTCGCCCTGCGCGCGGCTTTTGTGGTCGCCAACTCCGGCCGCCAGGTCGCGATGCTGGCACCCACCACCCTGCTGGCCGAGCAGCACTACCGCAATTTCGCCGACCGCTTTGCCGACTGGCCGATCAACGTGCGCCTGCTCTCGCGCACCGGCGCGGCCGCCGGCAAGACGCTGGAAGGCCTGGGCGACGGCACCGTCGACATCGTCATCGGCACCCACCGCCTGCTGCAGAAAGACATCCGCTTCAAGGATCTGGGCCTGGTGGTAGTCGACGAGGAGCAGCGTTTCGGTGTGCGCCAGAAAGAACGGCTCAAGGCGCTGCGCGCCGAGGTCGACCTGCTGACGCTGACCGCCACGCCCATTCCGCGCACGCTCAACATGTCGATGGCCGGCCTGCGCGAGATGTCGATCATCGCCACCCCGCCGGCCCGGCGCCTGGCGGTTCGTACCTTTGTTTCCGAGTGGGACTCGACCACGATTCGCGACGCCGTAACGCGCGAGTTCCAGCGCGGCGGACAAGTCTACTTCCTGCACAACGAAGTGCGCACCATGGCGCGCCAGGTCGCTGAGCTCGAAGAGATGTTTCCCGGTGCGCGCATCGGCATGGCGCACGGACAGATGCCGCCCGGCGAGATGGAAAAGACCATGCGCGACTTCTACTCGCGCCGTATCAACCTGCTGGTGTGCTCCACGATCATCGAAAACGGCATCGATGTACCCACGGCCAACACCATCATCATCAACCGCGCCGACAAGTTCGGCCTGGCCCAGCTTCACCAGCTCAGGGGTCGCGTTGGGCGCTCACACCACCTCGCCTACGCCTACCTGATCTCCCCGCCGTGGAAAACGCTCACGCGCGACGCAAAGAAGCGGCTGGAAGCGATCCAGTCGCTCGAAGAATTGGGCGCAGGCTTCACCCTGGCCAGCCACGACCTGGAAATCCGCGGCGCCGGCGAACTGCTGGGCGAAGACCAGTCCGGCCAGATCGAGGCGATCGGTTTCTCGCTCTACTCCGACCTGCTCAACCGCGCCGTCGAAGCGCTGAAGAGCGGCGAGGAGCCGGATCTCGACGAGCCGATGTCGATCACCAGCGAGGTCGACATGCACATCACGGCCATGATTCCCGAAGGCTATCTGCCCGACGTCCATCAGCGCCTGGTGCTATACAAGCGCATCAGTCAAGCCGACACGACCCAAAGGCTCCACAACCTGCAGGTGGAAATGATCGACCGCTTCGGCCTGCTGCCGGCCGAGGTAAAGAATCTTTTCGCCACCGCCGAGCTGCGGCTGCGCGCGAAGAAGCTGGGCATGAAACGGCTCGAGGTCGGCCCCGCCGGCGGCCGCCTCGAATTTCAGGCCAGGCCCGATATCGACATGGGCGAACTTTTGAAGATGATTCAGAAGGAGTCCCACACCTTCGAGCTGCCCGCCAACGACAGATTGCGCATCAAGGGCGAATTCGAGGAAGTCGAAGACCGCTTCCACCTGGCCGAGGAACTCCTCGAGCGCCTGGCGCCGGAGACACGTGCGGCGGCTTGAGCATTGATTTGAAAAGCCCTTGACCGCAAAGAAAGCAAGGCAAGAAGGGGAGTGGGAAAAACCGATAACCCACGGACGGGACGCCCCGGAATTACATGCGAAACTCACGAACCAAGCTCTTTTCCGTGATTTTCCGGGTCTTCCGTGGTTCCGTTGTCCTGAGCATTTCTGGTGCCCTTTACGGTTGTAGCGCCCCGTGCTCAGGGCTTTATCATTATCATTATCATTAACTTGGCAACAATTCAGAGTGCACCCGGCCAGGTTGTTGAAGCCTGATCACCTGCCGGCCATGTCACAAGCAGAATTGCTTTCGCCTGTCACTCTGTTGCAGAATCAGGTGAAAACTGACGCAATATTTGAGGGAGCAACATGGATATCGGCGTGTGGATCAGCCTGGGACTCTATTTTATCTTGATGCTCGGCATCGGCTTTTATGCCATGCGCCAGGCGACCTCGTCGTCGGAAGAGTATCTGCTGGCCGGCCGTAACCTGAACCCGGCCGTGGCCGCGCTGTCGGCCGGCGCGTCGGACATGAGCGGCTGGTTGCTGCTGGGCCTGCCCGGTGCGATCTTCATCTCCGGCCTGCACGAAGCCTGGATCGGTGTGGGCCTGTGGTGCGGTGCGCTGATCAACTGGATCGTGGTCGCTCCCCGTCTGCGCGAGCAGACCCGACGCTATGACAATGCCCTGACCATTCCGGCGTTCCTCTCCAGCCGCTTCCCGACCCGCGCACAGTCGCTGCGGATACTTTCGGCGATCGTGATCGTGATCTTCTTTGCGGTCTACACCGCCTCGGGGCTGGTCGCCGGCGGCAAGCTGTTCGATATGGCCTTCAGCGACGTGTTTTCATTCAGCGGGCTCACCGATTATCAGATCGGCATCTGGCTGACGCTCATCATCGTGCTCGGCTACACCTCTCTGGGCGGCTTTCTTGCCGTGAGCATGACCGACTTCGTTCAGGGCTGCATCATGATGCTGGCGCTGATCGTCATGCCGCTGGTCGTGCTTTATGGCGAAGGTGGCGGCGGACTCTCGCAGGCAACGGAAACATTGTCAGATCCTGCCATCGCCGAAGGTTATCTCACCTGGACACACGGCCTGGGCTTCATCGCCTGGCTGTCGGCGGTGGCCTGGGGCCTGGGCTATTTCGGCCAGCCGCACATCATCGTGCGCTTCATGGCGGTGCGCTCCGTCAGGGAAGTCGCCACGGCGCGCAATATCGGCATGTCGTGGATGTTCGTTTCCCTGACCGGCGCCATTGCCATGGCCATTTTCGGCCGCGCCTATGCCATCCGCAACGGCCTGGATATCGGTGACCCGGAAACGATCTTCATCGTGCTGGCCAACCTGCTGTTCCATCCGCTCATCACCGGGTTTCTGTATGCCGCCCTGCTGGCCGCGGTGATGAGCACCATTTCCAGCCAGCTGCTGGTGGCATCGTCCTCACTGACCGAGGACTTCTACCGCCTGTTTCTGCGCAAGGAAGCCACCGAGCGCGAAACGGTGACAGTCAACCGCGTGTGCGTGGTGCTGGTCGGGCTGGTGGCCGCGTTCATCGCCCGCGACCCCAACTCACAGGTTCTCGGGCTGGTCAGCCACGCCTGGGCCGGATTCGGCGCCGCCTTCGGGCCGATGATCCTGCTCTCGCTTACCTGGTCACGCATGTCGGGTACCGGCGCGGTGGCCGGGCTGGCCGTTGGCGCCGCCACCATCATTGTCTGGATTGCTGCGGGCTGGAATCAGGACTTCTTCGGGCTCGGCGGCGTGTACGAAATCATCCCGGGCTTCGTTTTCTCGCTGCTGGCAATCTTTGTCGTCAGCCGATTGACCGAGACCCGGAACGAGTTTCGCGCGGGCGACAGACAGCCATCGACCCAAGCCTGAGCGGCCGGGCATCTGCAGCAACAGCGGCAACGGCGGGCCAACGGGCCCGCTGGCCGCCGGCGTTAGAGCAACACCGGTTGGCATTGAAGCGTAGTCAACCCGAAAACCACGAGGCCTCGGAGCACGTAGCAAGAGTTTCCGAGGCCTTGTTTTCTTGGCGTTCGTTGTCTTCCGTGCGATCGTTACAGCAAAGCCTTGCGGCGTCTGCTGCGTCCGACTCCCCACTCACTCGCTCGAGTTCACAAGCGAGCCTGCCAAGCGTTTCGCTTGCGCCAGCCAATTGCGGGACGAACGCACCGTTAGCTTGGTGAACACCGGTGGCACCTGCCCGTTGCCCAGTTGGATACGTATGATCTGCGAGCGCTCGCGTGGCTGAAATGCTCGCTGAAACTCGGCCGGCATCTGAACGGTCAGGGGCAGAACCTCACTCACGGTGCCGCCCATCTCTCGCACGCCATACTGCAGGGTCACCGGGTCACCCACGCGGATCTCGTAGAGCGCCCCGGGGCGGATATAAGCCAGCACGTGGGGTTCACCCACCAGCAAATCCATCAGCCGTCCGCTCTGTTCGGTGCTGCTGCCAACGTTGACCTGCAAATCGGCGACGATACCCTGCTCGGGCGCCCGCACCTCTCCCTGGCCGTACTGTTTTCGCAGGCGCTCGAGAGATGCCGTAAAGTCAGCGATGATGGCGTCGAGTCCCTCAGCCTCTTCATCGAGAGCATTGCGCTCGGCGACCAGCTCGGCAACCTCTCTGCGGTTGGCGTAATCGGCCTGGAACAGTTCATGTAGCGTCAGGTTGGTGGTCAGCCCTTCGCGCAACGCGCCCTCCCTGGATGAAAGCAGATCCTTGATCGCCTGCGCATGCTCGCGGGCAACGGGCAGCGTCTGGTCGATTACCAGCCGGCGGGCAACCAGTTTCTGGTGGCGAGCGCGGAACTCCGCCAGCCGGGCGGACAGATTGGCCACATCCTGAATGACGGGCAAAGAATCCACCGTTGCCAGCAGCTCGCCAGCACGTACACGACTGCCCTCACGTACCGCAAGCCCCTTGACCACGGCAGGAAAGCTGAGGCTGATGGCCTGGCGCTCCCGGGTCACCATGCCTTCTGCCGAAAGGTAGAGCAAATCGCCCACGAAAAGGTTGATCAGCCAGATCATCAGCAGCCCCAACAACCCGAGATAGATCCAGCGCCCCACGCGCCCACGACTGCTGCGCAACTCGGTGTGAAGACGGTCTTGTCGTATTTGCTTGCGTAAACGGCGCATCAGAATCGATCGGTTGCGGCTCGTACCTTGGTCGGCACATAAGGGTCACGGAAGGAACGGCGGAATATCAGCTCATCGACGTAGGCCAGCATGCGTACGCCGCGCTGAATGAACGTTGAAAACAGGATTTGACCGGGCACGAACCACAGATAACGCAGTGGCGCCCGACGCCGATAGAGCACATGCGCAATCAGATAAACCAGAATGCCCTGAGCAATATAGATGATCGTGGTCGCGCCCAGGATCAGCAGTGCGCCATGACTCCCAAGAGTCCAGAACAGCCAGCCAATATAGATATAAAAGCTGATCGACAGCACCACCTGGTAGAACAGAATATTGGTCATTGCCGCCATATTGGCAAAAGAGAAGCCGGCCGATAAGGGATTGAACGCACCGCGGTACTTGCGCATCCGGAAGCGGATGACACTGCGGTTCCAGCGCAAGCGCTGCCGGGTAAACCCCATCAGGGTTTCTGGAACATCGGTCATGGACCAGGCATGCGGTGCGAACTCGATAAGCCAGCCCGATCGCCGCAGTTTGTCGGTGATGTCAGCATCCTCGCCGGGCCCGACATCCCACCCACCGACCTGGCGAATGGCGCTACGCCGAAACACGCCAAAAGCGCCCGATACAATCGACAGAATGCCCAGTGCGGAAGCAAACCGGCGACCAATCGAGATGCTCATCAGGTATTCGATGCACTGGAAGCGAGCCATGAGACGTGCGTTGGCGTTACGCACCCCCAGATTTCCCGACACCGCACCCATGCGCGGATCGGACATGGGCGCAATCAGCTGCTGAAATGCATCACGATCGAATGAAGTGTCAATATCGACAATGCTGATGAGCTCATGGCTGGCGTACTGCATGCCCAGATTGATGGCGCTGGACTTGCCGCCACGGATTCCGCTGGAAATAACACGATGCAGAAGCCCTCGACTTTGCAGTTCGAGGCCGGTTCTGCGCATCTGGTCGACAGACCCGTCGTCGACCAGGATCAGCTCCAGCGAATCGTGTGTCTGCTCGTGCAAGGAACGAACCGATCGACGCAGCGCAGCGGATTCATTGAAACCTACAAGCAAGACGCTGACCGGCTCGCCGCAGTGCCCGGAATCGGTGCGACGTGCCCATGGCGCTGCCAGAAGCACCGCCACTATGCTCAGAAAGTAGCGGGAAAAATCAAAAATCACGTAGAACCAGAACAGGTGAACGAAGGCCCACAGATCCAGCTGGAATAACAGATCAATCGAAGACGGCATCGCCTTCGCTCCCGATCAAGTCTGCCAGCAGTTGCTCCATGTGCTCGACATCGTGCAGATGGCTTATTTCCACCTCCGGATACACGGCCATGATCTCACCGGCACGCTTTTCCAGACGCTGCGACAGCAGCTCGGTATACCTCGATTCAGTTTCGGGCAGAAGTACGTACAGCGTATGACCCCGGGCTGCCAGTGCATCGCTCTGGCGCAGCCCGCGGGCCAGAATTTCAACCAACAGATGCAGGGCCTGCGCAACATCCTGTCGGCCAGCGGTCCGCGCCAGCTCGTCGATATTGTTGACCGTGAGCGTCATCGCCGCCAGCGGTCGTTCATAGCGCCGGGCTTGTGCCAGCTGAAAGCGGAACAGCACGATGAAATCACGCAGAGCATAGCCGCCGGGCTGGCCGGCAACGTTCTCTTCCAGGCTCATGCGCGGCAGCGCGCCGCTTCTTGCCGCAGCCACGCCATCGGGCGTCAGGATGAAGTGATGCCACTTTCTCAGAGGCATCTGCTCCCCATCGGTATGCTTTTCGCAGTCCATGCAGACAAACCCGACCAGCGGGTCGCTGTTGGATTCCCTGCACGAGCGGCAACTACTGACTTTGCCCGGCTTGTCGTAATCAACGCCGTAATGCCGCAGTCTGCGGCGGCACTTCGGGCAAACCAGCTCGCTGCCCTGAAGGAACTCCTGCTCCGGCGCCTGGTAGGCACACCGGTAGTGGTGGATCAGCTCGCTGTCTTCCAGGTAGCTGCCGCGGCAGGCAACACATTCTTCGCGTACGTTCAGGCGTGAACCACTGCAGCCGGGACAGTAGTGGAGCAGGTCGAAACGACTGCGTTGCAGCAGACCCAACACCGCCATTTCTTCCAACTGATCCCGCACCGGGGCAACAGCCCCCAGCACTGGATAGGCAACGGCTTCCGGTTGCTCCGGTTGCCAGCATGCGCGAATCTCGCGCTGCCGCGAGTAGGCCCAGTTCAGAGCGATCAGTGCAGCCTGATCCGGAAGCCCTGCCGGATCAGGAAGCTCACGCAGCCGTCGAACGACGGGCGCCGCGGCCGCAACTCCTTGCTCCAGCGACTGCAAACTGGGGGCCGCATCATGCCAGAGCGCTTCAGGAAAGCTCTGGGGCCGCCCGGAGAAATCCAGAAGTGGCAGCAGGCAAATGTCTGGCTGATTGAAATGGGCTCGTGCCTCGTCTGCTGCATCCGCAAGCACCAGCGCAATATCCGCCTGCCCGGGCGCAGCCACAAGCTGATGCTCGGGTATCCCGGTCAGATACTTCTGATGATTGCCGATCACCCAGAAGCGGAAGCCTCCGAAAGGCTCCGATCTGTCTGTCGTCAAAACGTTCCCCTTTGGTTTGCAAGCGACTGCCGGATAGATGTGGGCAGCAATACGCGCAAGAAGAATGCGCGTGACAAACGTCAGTCACATTCAGATGAACCACTATCACTTTATTATAAATGAAAGTAGACGGACAGCACAATGGGCCAGCGCAGACCACGTGCCGGGACAGCGGCTGGCGTGGCTTACGGCGAGCTGCTGTTCTGTCCTGCCAGCCGCTCTGAGCCGCCGGAACTCAAGCAGGAATGACCTTGCCGGGGTTGAGGATGCCGTCGGGGTCGAAAGTCGCCTTGATTTGACGCATCAGTTCGATCTCGGCTTGTGAGCGGCTGTAGTGCAGGTCATCGCGTTTGAGCAGGCCGACGCCGTGTTCGGCCGAGACGCTGCCGTCAAACTCTTGCACCAGATCGAATACACGTGGACTCAAGCGACGGACGGCGACGCGGAAGTCCTCGACCGACCAGTCCGACGGCTTCAGCACATTCATGTGCAGGTTGCCGTCGCCGATGTGGCCGAACCAGACGACTTCGAATTCAGGGTAGTGCTCAGCCACCAGCTGGTGCAGTGATGCGAGAAACTCCGGTACCCGCGGGATGCGCACCGACAAGTCGTTCTTGTAGGGCGTGTGCGCGCTGATCGATTCGCTGATCGCCTCACGCCAGCGCCACAGCTCTTCCGCCTGGGTCAGCGACTGGCTGATGGTCCCGTCGGCAACGTGCCCGCTCTCTGCAAGGCGCTCGAACAGCTCGAGCGCCCGCTGCTGGCTGGCCTGTCCGGGGTCGTCGAATTCAACCACGGCGTAATACGGGCACTCGCCGTCGAGCGGAAACGTCTCGCCGGTTGTCTCGGCAACGTAGTCGAGCGAACGCCGGTCAAAAAACTCGAATGCCGACAGGGTCAGCCCGGCACGAAATTCGGCGAAAGACGGCATGATGGCAGCCAGGCCGGTAAAACCGACCAGCAACACGGATTGTTCGACAGGCGGCTGCGTCAGCGCCATGGTTGCCTCGGTGATGATGCCCAGCGCGCCTTCGGAACCGATCATCAAGTGGCGCAGATCAAAGCCGGTGTTGTTCTTGACCAGGCCGCGATTGAGATGCAGCACCTCGCCGGTGCCGGTAACCACGGTCAACCCCCGCACCCAGTCGCGCGTCATGCCGTATCGGAGCACGCGAATTCCGCCGGCGTTGGTGGCGATCGAGCCGCCGAGCTGGCTCGAATCGGCCGCCGCCCAGTCGACTGGATAGCACAACCCCGCTTCAAGCGCGCGACGCTGCAGTTCACCGACCGGCATGCCGGCCTGAGCAGACAGGCTCGGCTCGGTCGGATCGATGTCGATGAGCTGGCGCATTTTCTCGAGCGAAACCACCACTTCGCCCCGAGCAGCCACAGCGCCGCCGGAAAGGCCCGTGCGCCCACCACTGGGCACCAGCTTCAGGCGCTTGCGACGTGCAATGCCAATCAGCTCGACCACCTCTTCGGTGCTGCGCGGAAACACCACGGCTTCTGGCTGCGCGGGCCAGAACCGGGTCCAGTCACTGCCGTAATGGGCCAGCGATTCGGGGTCGGACAGGGATTCGATCGGATCAAATAGACTCATGGCGTTATTATCGCTGTTTTACCCCTGCAATCGAATCACGAATATGCCATCCAAGCACTCCCTGCCGAAAAACAAGATCCGCTTCCTGCTGCTCGAGGGCGTCCACGAGCGGGCGGTCGAGAGCATTCGCGCCGCCGGCTACGAACAGCTACAGGTCGAAGATGCCGCCATGCCGCCCGACCGCCTGGCCGACGCTCTCGCCGGCGTCCACTTTCTGGGCATTCGCTCGCGCACACAGGTCACCGAGGAGCTGCTCGATCGCGCCGACAAGCTTACCGCCATCGGCTGTTTCTGCATCGGCACCGATCAGGTCGACCTGGCCGCGGCCCGACGTCGCGGTATCCCGGTGTTCAATGCGCCTTACGCCAACACCCGCTCGGTAGCCGAGCTGGTGCTGGCTGAAATCATCATGCTCATGCGCGGCATTCCCGAGAAGAACATGGCCGCCCATCGCGGTGAATGGCTCAAGACCGCTCGCGGCTCGCACGAAGTGCGCGGCAAGACGCTGGGCATCGTCGGTTTTGGCCATATCGGCTCACAGCTCGGCATTCTCGCCGAAGGCCTGGGCATGAACGTGATCTTCCACGACATCGTCGACAAGCTACCGCTGGGCAATGCCCGCCAGACCAGCGGCCTGAGCGAGGTTTTGCAAACGGCCGACATCGTCAGCCTGCACGTGCCCGACACCGAGCAGACCCGCGGCATGATCGGCGAGCGCGAGCTGGCCACAATGCGCGCCGGCAGCCATCTGATCAACGCCTCGCGCGGCAAGGTGGTCGACATCGCGGCGCTGTCGGACGCGCTGCGATCCGATCACCTTGCAGGCGCCGCCATTGATGTGTTCCCCGCCGAGCCTTCCGGCCCGGACGAGCCTTTTGTCAGCGAACTCAAGGGGATGGACAAGGTTCTTCTGACACCACATATTGGCGGCTCCACCCGGGAAGCCCAGAAGAACATCGCTCTTGATGTGGCCGGCAAGCTGGTGCGCTATTCCGACAACGGCTCGACCATGGGCGCGGTCAACTTTCCGGAGGTCGCCCTGCCCGACCATGACACCGCCAGGCGCATTCTCCATATTCACCGCAACGAGCCCGGGGTGCTGCAGGCAATCAACTCGGTGTTTTCCCGGGCCGATGTCAACCTCGCCGCCCAGTATCTGCGCACCCTGCCGGACCTGGGCTACGTCGTGATGGACGCCGAAACCCATAATGCGACCGGTATCATCCGTGCCCTGGAGGCCATTCCCGAAACCATCCGCACCCGTTTTCTCTACTGACAGGATCACCGCCATGAACGATTCGGAAATTCATCTCGACCCAGAGGCTGGCACCTTCGAAACCGTCGTCGATGGCCAACGCTGCGTACTCGAGTTCTCGCTTGAAGAAAATGGCCGGGTCGTCAGCATGGATCATGTGCGCGTACCCGATGCGGTTGGCGGGCGCGGCATTGCCGGCAGGCTGACCCGACATGCGCTCGACTGGGCCGATGGCCAGGGACTGAAGATCCGGCCGCGCTGCCCCTACGTGGCCCGCTGGATCCAGCGCCATTCCGAATACCAGGGGCTGCTTGCGCAAGCTTGACGCCGCCCGCGTACTCATCTTGCGGACAACCGTCGCGCAGCTGTGGAATTGATGCATGATAAATGGTAATTTAGCTTGTTCGAGCTTGAGGAGGGTCCAATGATCGAGGGTCTTAGCCGCAACGCCGCACGCAACATCTTTCTGGGCGGCTCCATTCTCTTCTTCATCATCTTTGTTGCGCTGACAGTGCACAGCCACAATCACATCGTCACCCAGTCGACCGACCATGCGGGGCTGAGCGAGGAGGTGCGTCAGGGCAAGCACGTATGGGAGAAGGAGTCCTGCATCAACTGCCACAGCCTGCTTGGCGAAGGCGCTTACTTTGCGCCCGAGCTCGGCAATGTCTGGCTGCGCTACGGCGGGGCCGAAAACCCCGAAGCAGCGCACCAGGGCATCAAATCCTGGATTCGCCTGCAGCCCCTTGGGGTACCGGGCCGCCGCCAGATGCCGTCTTATGATCACCTCAGTGATGAAGAGCTCGACGCCCTGGTCGAGTTTTTCCGCTGGACGAGCACCATTGACACCCAGGGCTGGCCGCCGACGATTTCGGGATAACCAGGGAGACAAGCAAGAATGAAATTTCAGACGCAAAAAGTCGCCTACCCTTTCTTTATCACCGCGCTGATTCTGTTTGCCGCCCAGGTGACCTTCGGGCTCATGGCCGGGGCAGTTTACGTGTGGCCGGAGTTCATGGCCGAAGCCATGCCCTTCCATATCATCCGCATGAGCCACACCAGCCTGCTGATTGTATGGCTGCTGATCGGCTTCTTCGGCGCAACCTATTATCTTCTGCCTGAAGAGGCTGAAAACGAACTGCACAGCCCGGCCATCGCCTATCTCCAGCTCGCGCTATTCGTTTTCGCCGGCGCCGCAGCGCTGATCGGCTACCAGTTCGGCATCCACGAGGGTCGCGAGTTTCTCGAGCAGCCGACCTGGGTCAAGGTACTGATCACCATCGCCTTCTTGATGTTTCTCTACAACTGCTGGCGCACCCTGTGGCCCGGCCGGCGCACCGCCATTTCCACCATTCTGCTCGCCGGCTTGTCGCTGGCGGCTGTCTTCTGGCTGTTCGCCTTCTACAACCCGGCCAACCTGTCGCTCGACAAGCTCTACTGGTGGTACATCGTCCATATCTGGGTCGAGGGCGTATGGGGGTTGATCCTGGCTTCACTGCTGGCCTATCTGTTGATCAAGATGACCGGCGTGGACCGCGAAATCATCGAAAAGTGGCTCTACGTCATCGTCGGCCTGGTGCTGTTCGCCGGCCTGCTGGGTACCGGGCACCACTATTTCTGGATCGGCACGCCCGGCTACTGGCAGCCCATCGGCAACATCTTCGGGGCGCTCGAAGTGGTGCCGCTGTTCGCCATGGTGGCCTTCGCCTTCTACATGTTCTGGCGCGGCAGCCGCAACCACCCAAACAAGTCAGCCATCCTGTGGACGCTCGGCTGTGCCGTGATGGCCTTCTTCGGCGCCGGCGTGTGGGGGCTGATGCACAACATGTCCTGGGTCAACTACTACAGCCACGGCACGCAGATCACCGCCGCACACGGTCACCTGGCCTTCTACGGTGCCTACGTCATGGTCAACCTGGCGATCATCGCCTACGCCATGCCGCACCTGCGCGGCAAGCGGCCCTACAACCAGATCCGCAACATGTGGAGCTTCTGGCTGATGACCGCCGGCATGTCCTTCATGACCTTCACGCTGACTTTTGCCGGCGTGGTGCAAACGCATCTGCAGCGCGTCATGGGCGAGAATTACATGACAACCCAGGATCAGATCACGATCTTCTATGTCATGCGCTTTGCCTCCGGCGTGGTCGTGGTCCTCGGCGCCCTGCTCTACCTGTGGGCCATCCTGGGACCCGCGCGCGAACAAGTGCCACGCGGCGCGCCGCACATTGCCGCCGATGTCGACGTTGCCAATGAGTAATGTCGCCACTGCCAGGCAAGCCCCCGAGCATGCGCCCTGGTACCGCGAGACGGCTGGCGAGTGCGCATTTTTTGAGGCGGCCTACAAACACCGCCTGCCACTGCTGCTCAAGGGGCCGACAGGTTGCGGCAAGACCCGCTTCGTGGCCCACATGGCCGCTCGTCTCGGGCGGCCGCTGTACACCATCGCCTGCCACGACGATCTGGCCGCCGCCGACCTGACCGGCCGCTATCTGCTCTCCGGCGGTGAGACGAAATGGGTTGATGGCCCGCTCACGCGCGCAGTGCGCGAGGGCGGTATCTGCTATCTCGACGAGGTAGTCGAGGCGCGCAAGGACGTCACCGTCGTCTTGCACCCGCTGACCGACGACCGCCGCATCCTGCCGCTGGAGCGCACCGGCGAAGAGCTGCACGCGCCGCCGGAGTTCATGCTGGTGGCCTCCTACAACCCGGGCTATCAGCATTTGCTGAAAAGCCTCAAGCCGAGTACGCGCCAGCGCTTCGCCGCACTCAACTTCGATTTTCCGCCGCCGGAGGTTGAAATCGAGATCGTGGCCAACGAAAGCGGCCTGTCGAAGGATCTGTGCGCCGGCCTGATCAATCTCGCTCGCCAGATCCGCGAGCTCAAGGGCCAGGACCTGGAAGAAGGCGTCTCGACGCGCCTGCTGGTCTACTGCGCCAGCCTGATCGCCGGCGGCATGGCCCTGGAGACGGCCGCACGCGCCACGCTCATCCAGCCGCTCAGCGACGACGAAGACGTGATCGCCGCGCTCGAGGAATTGCTCGCCCACAGCTTCTGATGCGGCCACCATGACCGCCTGGTATGAATTCGAGGAAATCGCCGGCCGCTGGTGGCACGGCTGGGCAGCGGGCGCGGTCAGCTATCCTCTACACGACGACGCCGCCGTGGCCTTCGACGCGCTGCGCGACGTGCTGGCGATCTATTTCCGGGCGCTGGGCGGCGGCGCCGGCATCGAGCTGACCACCGCGCGCAGCGCCGAGCAGGACCACCGCCTGAGCTGGCGCCAGCGCCTGGGCCTGACGCGCGAGCCCATGGAGCTGGCCCGATTCGACGGCGAGCACGTGATCCTGCCGGCTGTGCAGGCACTCTATCCCCGGCAGGAAGACAACCGCCGGCTCTACTTCTGGCAGACGGCCTTCCTGGCGCACAGCCGCCTGGTTGCCACAACAAGCGACCCGCTCCAGCGCGACCTGCTCGAGATCGCCGAGGCCACCGCCACCACGCGCGCCCTGCTCGACGAGCTGCCCGGCTGGCGCGCCCCGTACGCGCGCCTGAGCGCCGAGCTGCTGGCACTGCGGCCTGCCCGCCGCCTGCCCGAACACGAGCAGGCCGTCGAACAGCTCATCTGCCACCTGCTCGACGATGCCCGCCCGCTCGATCCGCTGGCCGCGAACATGCATCGGGCGGTGACCGAACAGCCGGCAGCGATCGCGCAATTCAACGCGCCGTCAGGTTACCGCCCGCCCCTGCCGGTACCGCTGTGGCCGCAGGCCGAGCCCGCCCGCCCGCCGACGGCGGACGATGAACAGAAACCGGACGACGACGAAGAAGAACCCGGCGGTGACGGCAAGGAACTGGGCGAAAAGAAGTTCCGCGCCCGCCGACGCCGCCTCGACCAGAGCGAGCGCGACGATCCGCTGATGCTCAACCCCTTCGAGAAACTCATCTCCTGGGCGGAAATGGTCAACGTCAACCGCGCGGTCGACGACGATGACGAGGAAGACGCGCGCAAGGCGGCCCACGAGCTCGAAGAGCTGACCATCAGCAAGCACCGCCGCAAGGCGGCCACCCGGCTGAAGATGCAGCTCGAAATCGCGCCCGAAGCGGTCGCCGAGGGACGCGTCCTGGCCGAGCACACCCAGCCGGAGTGGCACTACCGCCGCCGCAGCCTGATGCCCGACTACTGCGCCATCCAGATCATCACACCGAAAACCAGGGACCCCGACTGGCAGCCTGACGCCGACATGCGCAGGCAAATCCATCGTGTTCGCCGCCAGTTCGAAGCCCTTCGCCCCAAGCGCGAAATGCTGCGCGGACAGCTCGACGGCGACGAGTTCGACACCGACGCCCTGGTGCGCCGCCAGGCCGAGATTGCCGCAGGTCACACCGGCAGCGACCGCGTCTACACCTCCTGGCGTGATCTGTCGCGCGATCTGGCCGTCAGCCTTCTGGTCGATACCTCACTATCGACCGACGCCTGGATGGACGACCGGCGCGTGCTCGATATCGAAAAGGAAGCGCTGCTGGTGCTCGCCCACGGCATCGACGCCTGCGGCGACGAACTGGCCATCAACACTTTCAGCTCGCATCGGCGAAAGCGCGTGGAAATCACCCCGCTGAAGCGCTTTTCCGAAGACATGGGCGCAAGAATCGAGCGGCGCATCGCCGCCCTCGAGCCCGGCCGCTACACCCGCATGGGCGCGGCCATCCGCCAGGTCACCGACGAGCTGGCAAAGCGCGACAACGGCCATCGCCTGTTGCTGGTACTCACCGACGGCAAACCCAACGACACCGACCACTACGAAGGCCGCTGGGCCATCGAAGACACGCGCATGGCCGTACGCGCTGCGCGCCAGAAGGGCCTGACCGTCTTCGGCGTGACCATCGACACCCGCGCTCGCCAGTACTTCCCGCTGATCTTCGGCCGCGCCGGCTACGCCATCGTCCCGCGCGCCGCCGCGCTGAGCCGCGCCCTGCCGGCCATCTATCGCCAGCTCATCGGACACTGACGTCGATCGAAGGCCATCTTTGGGAACTTCGAAGCGATAGCCGAGGTCACATCCATGTCCATGAATGCGTCGCCATTGACTTGCTGCTAGAGTAGCCGCCCGTGAAATCGTTCCTCGCCATTGCTTTGCGCTCGCTGCTGGCCCTCGCCCTTCTCGGCGGCGGGCTGTCGAGCTGGACGATGGCCGGGACCACGATGGCGGCCAGCGCCGCAGTGCAGGATCACGACAGCCAGTTCGGCCAGTGCCATCACGCGCCGAGCCAGGATGCCGATCATGCACTCACGCATGGCGCCGGCAGCGATCACTGTGGCGACAGCGACGACTGCGACAGTGCCTCGTGCAATCATCTGTGCCTAGCCGCCGGCCTGGCCGTACCCGTGCGCGCGCACTCGAGCGTCTGGCCGTCCGCCACCTGCCCGCCGGTGGCGTTCGCCGCACCGTCCCCGCACAACCACTCCAGCCCGCCAAAGCGCCCGCCCCGGGCCTGAACCTCAAGCTCGTCCGTTCTTTTTGAGAAGCCGACCGCCTGCGACCAGGCCGTCGCCGGCCGCGCTTTTCCGTGAAGTTTCGTAAACGACACTACGAGGTTCATCATGCCCGATGGCATATTCAGCCGCGCGCCAAGCGCCGGCATTCGTGCATGGCCGTGGCTGTGCATCTTCGCCGCGCTGGCACTGCCCGCAGCCGCGGCTCTGGCCGACGACTCTGAGAGCGAGCCGGCGCCGGAAAAGGCCCGGCGCACCGCCGTTCTGACCATGGATCAAGCTGTCGCCATGGCCACGGCAGCTTCCGACCCCGAGGCGGTGCGGTTCGCCGCGCGCGCCCGGGCGCTCGACAACGAGGCCGTGGCCGACGCCCAACTGCCCGACCCGATGATCACGGCCCAGGTGGCCAGTGTCCCGACCGACAATTTCAGCCTGGATCGCGACGGTATGACCCAGCCCCTGCGCCTTGGGCTGCGCCAGGAATTCCCCGCTGGCCGGTCGCTGGCCGTTCGCGGCCGCCAGCGCCGCGCCGAAGCACAAGCCCAGCGGGCCCGCAGTGACGAGGCCCTGCGGCGCATTGCCCTGGACACACGACAAGCCTGGCTGGAACTGGCCTGGCAGCAGCGCGCCGTCGGCATCCTGCAACAAAGCCGCGATCGGATCGAGGAGCAGATCGAGTCGCTACAGTCGCGCTTTGCCACCGGCAGGCTAAATGCGCAGAGCCTGCTGCGCTCGGAGCTCGAGCTGTCGTTGCTCGACGACCGCATCGCCGAGCACCGCCGTATGGCCGACCAGGCCCGGGCAACACTGGCCCGCTATATCGGCAGCGAAGCCTTTCGCAAGGTGCCGGATGCCATACCCGAGTTCGGGCTCGATTCGACCCGCCTTGAGGTGCTGCAGCGGCGCCTGGTCGATCACCCCGCCGCCCGCGCCCGGCAGGCGATGATCGAGGCCGCCGATGAAGGCATCGAGCTGGCGCGGGAAGCCTACAAGCCGAAATGGGCCGTCGAGGCTGGCTATGGCTTGCGGTTCGACCGCCCGGACCTGGCCAGCATCGGCGTGAGCCTGTCGGTGCCGCTGTTTACCGACAAACGCCAGGACAAGCGCCATCAGGCAGCCGCCCAGCGCAGCCGCGCAGCGCAGTTCGAGCGCGACACCGTATTGCGCAATCTGAGACAACAGCTTGACCAGGCCCTGGCCGACTGGCGGCGCTACCGCGAACGCCAGACGCTCTACGAGCAGGTCGTCGGGCAGCGCGCCGATCAAACCGTCGAGGCATCGGTCACCACCTACGCCAACGGCCAGACCGATTTCGCCGAGCTGATTCGCAGCCAGCTTGCCGCTCTGGATACGCAGATTAAACGAGTCGAACTCACGGCCCTGGCCGGCAAAGCCTGGGCACGCGTCACCTATCTGGTGGGAGAACAGTCGTGAACAAAGTACAAGTCATCATCATCGCCGCGCTGGCCGCCACGGCCGGGTTTCTGGGCGCCTGGTTCCTGACCGGGCAAGGCGACGGCGAAGCCGGGCAGACAGGCGAAGCCGAGCGCGAGATTCTCTACTGGGTTGCGCCCATGGACCCCAACTATCGGCGCGACGAGCCCGGCAAGTCGCCGATGGGCATGGACCTGGTGCCGGTCTACGCCGACGAGGCCGGACAGGCCGCCGACAGCGAGCCTTCGATCCGGATCAATCCGGCGGTCATCAACAACATCGGCGTCAAAACCGCGCCGGTCGAGCGCCGCGACCTGAACCGTCAAGTAGAAGCTGTCGGCCTGGTGACAGCCGATGGCGGGCGCATTTCGCACGTGCACGTGCGCACCGAAGGCTGGATCGAGGAACTGCATATCAAGACGCAGGGTGATCGCGTCAGCGCCGGAGACCCCCTGTTCGAAATCTATTCGCCGGCGCTGGTCAGCGCCCAGGAGGAGTACCTGCAGGCCAGCCGCATGGGCAACCAGTCGCTGCTGCGCGCCGCGCGCATCCGGCTGGTCGCCCTGGGGATGAGCGACAGGCAGATCGAGGCGCTTGGCCAGCGCGGCAGCTCGACGCGACGATTCACGGTGCAGGCGCCCAGCGACGGCTACGTGATCGAACTCAACGTTCGCCAGGGCATGTACGTGCAGCCGGGCAACACCATCATCAGCATTGCCGATCTGACCCGGGTCTGGGTGGAAGTCGACCTGTTCGAGGGTCAGATCGCCTGGGTCGACACCGGGCAGACAGCGACCATGACCCTGCCCTTCTCCGCCACCGATCGCGAGTGGGACGGTGAAGTCGACTATGTCTATCCTACCATGCGCGCCGAGACCCGCACCGGCCGCGTGCGCCTGGCCTTCGACAATCCCGACCTGGCGCTCAAGCCCAATATGTACGCCAGCGTCGAAATTGCCGCCGCGCCGCACCGCGAGGCCCTGGCCGTGCCCACACAATCGATCATCCGCACCGGCGACGGCAAGCGCGTGATCCTGGCGCTTGGCGACGGCCGCTTTCGTCCGGCCAGGGTCGAAACCGGCCTCGAGGTCGACGGCATGACCGAGATTGTCGCCGGGCTCGATGAAGACGAGCGAATTGTCGTATCCGGACAGTTCCTGATCGATTCCGAAGCCAGCGTCGACGCCAGCCTGCTGCGCATGATCGGCGAGAGCGATGGTCACGGTGATATGGATCACGGCGAAATGGAACATGGCATGGACCACGAAGCCATGAATCACGAGGACATGGACCACGAGGACATGGACCACGGGGATATGGATCACGAAGCCATGAACCACGGCGACATGAACCACGAAGGCATGGATGAGGAAGCAATCGACCACGAGGCCATGATCCATGTCGATGCCGAAGATGACATCACGGGAGGCCGGCAATGATCGCAGCCATCATTCGCTGGTCGATCAGGAACCGCTTCCTGGTGCTGATGCTCGCCGCCCTGCTCGCCGCCTGGGGCACCATCGCCATGTTCCGAACGCCCCTGGACGCCATCCCCGATCTGTCGGATGTCCAGGTGATCGTCAAGACCACCTATCCGGGTCAGGCGCCGCAGGTGGTCGAGGATCAGGTCACCTACCCGCTGACCACGGCGATGCTCTCGGTGCCGGGCGCAAAGACGGTGCGCGGCTACTCCTTCTTCAACGACTCGTTCGTCTACGTCATCTTCGAAGACGATACCGATCTGTACTGGGCCCGCTCGCGCGTGCTCGAGTACTTGAGCCAGGTCGCGCCCACCCTGCCGCCCGAGGCCCGACCCGCGCTCGGCCCGGACGCCACCGGCGTCGGCTGGGTCTATCAGTATGCCCTGGTCGATCGAAGCGGCGATCACGACCTGGCCGAGCTGCGCTCGCTGCAGGACTGGTTTCTGAAGTTCGAGCTGCAGACCGTCGAAGGCGTCTCGGAGGTCGCCGCCATCGGCGGCATGGTGCGCCAGTACCAGGTGGTCGTCGACCCCGACAAGCTTCGGGCCTACAACATTCCCCTGTCGAAGGTCAGCGAAGCGATCCGCAGCGGCAATATGGAAACCGGCGGGCGCGTCATCGAGATGGCCGAGGCCGAATACATGATCCGCGCCACCGGCTATGTCGATTCACTCGAGGATCTCGAGGCCATCCCGGTGCGCACCACCGAAGACGGCGTACCGATCCGTATCCGCGATATCGCCCGTGTCCAGTTCGGGCCGGATCTGAGGCGCGGCATCGGCGAGCTCAATGGCGAAGGCGAAGCGGTCGGCGGCGTGATCGTGATGCGCTTCGGCGAGAACGCCATGGCCACCATCGAGCGGGTCAAGGACAAGCTCGAAGAGCTCAAGAAAAGCCTGCCAGAAGGCGTCGAGATCGTGGAGACTTACGACCGGTCCTCACTCATCGGCCGGGCCGTGGACACGCTCACCGAGAAGCTGATCGAGGAGTTCATCGTCGTCGCCCTGGTGTGCCTGCTCTTCCTATTCCACTTCCGCTCGTCGCTGGTCATCGTGCTCAGCCTGCCGCTCGGCATTCTCTCGGCGTTGATCATCATGCAGATCCAGGGCATCAACGCCAACATCATGTCCCTGGGCGGCATCGCGATTGCCATTGGTGCGATGGTGGACGCCGCCATCGTCATGATCGAGAACTACCACAAGCATCTGGAAAGACACGGCGACTCGCTGGAAGGCGAAGCCCGCTGGAACGCGCTGGCCGACGCGGCCGTGGAGGTCGGTCCGGCGCTGTTTTTCGCGCTGTTGATCATCGCCCTGAGCTTCGTGCCGATCTTCGCGCTCGAGGCTCAGGAAGGGCGCATGTTCAAGCCCCTGGCCTTTACCAAGACCTACGCCATGGCGGCGGCGGCCGGCCTGGCGATCACCCTGGTGCCGGTGCTGATGGGCTATCTGATCCGCGGCCACATCACGCCGGAGCACAAGAACCCGCTCAACCGCTTCTTGACCTGGATCTACCGACCGGTTCTGGCGGCAGCGCTTCGCTTCCCGATCCTGACCGTGGTCATCACGCTCGCCATCCTGGCCAGCGCCTGGCTGCCCTACAGCCGCCTGGGAAGCGAGTTCATGCCCGAACTCGATGAAGGCGACCTGCTCTACATGCCCAGCGCCTATCCGGCGGCTTCAGCCGGCAAGATGACCGAAATCCTGGGCCAGACCAACCGCCTGATCATGTCGGTGCCCGAAGTCGAGACCGCCTACGCCAAGGCCGGACGCGCCGACACGGCCACCGATCCGGCACCCCTGACCATGGTCGAAACCACCATCCGGCTCAAGCCCCGGTCCGAATGGCGCGACGGCATGACCATGGACAAACTGAAGGCCGAGCTGGATTCCCTGGTGCAGGTTCCCAGCCTGACCAATACCTGGATCATGCCGATCAAGAACCGCATCGACATGCTGGCCACCGGCATCAAGACTCCGGTCGGCGTCAAGGTCGCCGGGCCCGATCTGGAGGTCATCAACCGGATTGGCTCGGACATCGAGCGCGTCATCGAAAACGTTTCGGGCACGGCGTCGGTCTACGCCGACCGGGTCACCGGCGGGCGCTACGTCACCATCGACGTCCAGCGCGAGCAGGCGGCCCGCTTCGGGCTCAACATCCGCGACGTGCACGAGATCGTGCGCTCGGCCGTGGGCGGCATGACGATCAGCCAGAGCGTCGAGGGTCTCGAACGTTACCCGATCAACATCCGGTACCCGCGTTACAAGCGCGAGTCGGTCGAGGAGTTGCGCGATCTGACCATCGTCACGCCGCGCGGCGAGCAGATCCCCTTATCGGCCGTGGCCAATCTTCAGGTCGAGACCGGGCCCGGGGTGATCCGCACGGAGAACGCGCGACTCAACGGCTGGATCTACGTTGACGTCAACGACCCGGATCTCGGCGGTTACGTGCAGCGTGCGAAGGAAGCGGTGGCCGAGCAGGTCGAGCTGCCGCCCGGCTATTCCCTGGGCTGGTCGGGCCAGTACGAATTCATGCAGCGCGCGGCCGACCGGCTCAAGCTGGTCGTGCCGGCGGCGGTCGGCATCATCATCCTGCTGCTGTTCATGAACTTCCGCAATCCGATCTCGGTACTGATCATCCTGGGCACCCTGCCGCTGTCGCTGGTCGGCAGCTACTGGCTGCTCTATCTGCTGGGCTACAACATGTCGGTGGCCGTCGGCGCGGGCATGATCGCCCTCGCCGGCGTGGCCGTCGAAATCGGCGTGCTGATGATCGTCTATCTGGACCAGTCCCTGGCGCAAAAACACGGTGAGGTGGCCGGGGAAGGACAATCGATCCGCAAGGAAGATGTCATGCAGGCGGTTACCGACGGCGCCCTGCTGCGCGTGCGCCCCATCATGATGACGGTGGCCGTAATCATCGCCGGGCTGTTGCCGATCATGCTTGGCCACGGCACCGGCTCGGCAATCATGCGCCGCATTGCCGCACCCATGGTCGGCGGCATGGTCAGCGTGACTGTGCTGACCCTGCTGGTGGTGCCGGTGATCTATTACCTGTGGAAATCAGTCGCCGCTCGGTCAGCGTAGTATCAAAGACGTCTTCAAGGAAACCCAACCATGAAAGCTATCCCCGCCGTCATCAAGACCCTGGTTGCCGTCGCCATCCTGGCGACCCTGGGCGTCTTCATTTATGTCTGGAGCGGACTGTATCCGGTTGCCGTCGGCTCCGGACACAGTGCGCCGGTCACCTGGCTGCTCAAGACCACCCGAGAGCGATCCGTTGCCGTGCGCGCAGCCGACCTGGTCGTGCCAGACGATCTCGATTCGCCCGAGCGCGTTGCCGCCGGCGCCGCACACTACGATGCCATGTGCGTCGCCTGCCACGGCAAGCCCGGACAGGAACCGGCCGATGCGTTCGAGCCCGCCCCGCCGGCGCTGTATCGAAAGCGACTCGAGCCGCGCGCAGCGTTCTGGACCATCAAGCACGGCCTGAAGATGACCGCCATGCCCAGTCACCTCGACCACAGCGACAAGGAAAACTGGGACACGGTCGCCTTCGTCCAGGCGCTGCCGGATATGAGCAGCGAGAGATACCAAAGCCTGACCGAGAATGCCAGCCACGACGACGACGGGCATTCCCATGACCAGGCCGAGCCCACAAGCGAACTCACAAGCGGGACCGATCCGGATCACGAACCGATGGCCGAGACCCCGCAGCAGGCCATCGACGGCTTCACCCATGCGCTGATCGAAGGCCGCGGCGAGGCCGCCCTGGCCTGGCTGCACCCCAAGGCCACGATCATCGAGGGCGGGCATGTCCAGTCCATCGACGAATACGCCGCCGGCCATCTCGACAGCGACATGAAATTTCTTTCGCAGATCGAGATCGAGACGATCTCGCGCGACATCCAGGTTACGGACGGTCAAGCCACAGTCGAAACCCGTTCGCGCTTCAGCGGTCAGGTCGACGACCGGAAAATCGACCTGGAAAGCACGGAATTCGCCACCCTGATCGAGACCGAAGATGGCTGGCGAATCAGCCAGATCGCCTGGAGCTCGCAGCCATTTTCAGACGACGAGAACGAAACCCCCAAGTCACATACCCAAGGAGACAACGACCATGACCATTAATCGCATTCTTTTCACCGGCGCGCTGATTGCCGGCGCCTTTCTGATCTCCGCCTGCCAGGCCCAAACACCGGGCAGCGATGCATCGGCCGATTCGGCATCGATGACAAAGGAGATGACGGTCTACCACGACCCCAACTGCGGCTGCTGCGGCAAGTGGACCGAGCACATGCGCGCCAACGGCTTCACGGTCGAAGAGGTACCGACGCAGGACATGAGCAGCGTCAAGCGCGAGCTTGGCGTGCCGCGCGATCTACCCTCCTGCCACACAGCCGTGATCGGTGACTACGTCATCGAAGGCCATGTGCCGGCCGAAGACGTCAAGCGCCTGCTCGCCGAACAGCCCGACGCCCGGGGCCTGAGCGTACCCGGCATGCCGATGGGCTCGCCCGGCATGGAATACGACGGCCGGCGCATGGCCTTTGATGTGATCCGCTTCGATGACGACGGCGCCACCTCGGTGTTCAATCACTACGAAGCCATCGAGCGGGACTGACCGATGCCCATGCGAAAGATCGAAGCCATCATTCGCGTCAGCGCTCTGGAGCCGGTAGAAGAAGCGCTCAGAAACGCCGGCGTCAGCGGACTGACCATCAGCCGCGTACGCGGCTTCGGCGCCTACCGCAATTACTTCCGTGACGACTGGACGCACCGCTACGCGCGCCTGGAAATCTTCACCTCGCGCGCTGCGGAGATTGCCGACCTGATCGTCGATTCGGCGCACACCGGCCAATCGGGCGACGGCATCGTGGCCATCGAACCGGTGGACAAGGCCATCCGGATCAGAAGCCGGAAAGTCATTACCAATGGTGAGAGCTGACAACTGAAGCCTGATCGATGCTGTCGCTTCGCTGGTCGCAGTAAACGAGCCACGGCAATTGACAGCAATGCACCGCATGTAATTCGCATACAGGAGCACATGGAAATGTCGAATCACAGCGCACACGGACACGCCGACCACATGCCTCAAAGCGGGCGAGGACTGGCAATCTCCGCCTGGCTGACCGGCATCTACTTCGTCATCGAAATGGCTATCGGACTGTGGACCGGCTCGATTGCCGTCATCTCCGATGCCTTTCACACCTTTTCGGCCGTTGGCGGCGTGCTGGTCGCCATCGTGGCGGCCCGTCTGGCCCGCCGGCCGGCCGACGAGAGCCGCAGCTTTGGCTGGTATCGGGCGGAGCTGCTCGGCGCGCTGGTCAACGGCGGCTTCCTGCTGGCCATGGCCGTGTTCGTGGTTGGTATGGCCGCCATGCGCCTGGCCGATCCCATCGAGCTGCCTCCGGGGCCGATGCTGTGGGCCGCAGCCGGTGGCCTGGTCACCGAGATCATTTCGCTTGCCCTGATCTGGAAGCAGAGCCAGAGCGATCTCAACGTCAAGGGCGCGCTGTGGCACATCATCCAGACCTTTGTCGGCAGCCTGCTGATCATCGTCACCGCGCTGGTCATCAAGTTCACCGGCTTTCTCCTGATCGACCCGCTGCTCGGCATGGCGTTCGGTTTCGTGTTGCTGTGGGCGAGTTGGGGCATTCTCAGGGATTCGATGCACCTGCTGATGGAAGGCACGCCCGCCGATGTGGACCTGGCCGATATCACCGACGCCCTGGAGAATCTCGAAGGCGTCGAGGACGTGCATCACGTTCACGCCTGGGCATTGACCAGCGGCCGCCATATATTCTCGGGCCATCTCCGGGTTCGGGAAACAGCCGATCCGGATTCGATCCTGAAAGCCGCTTATCGCACACTCAAGTCGGATTACGGCTTCTTCTTCTCGACGCTGCAGATCGAGCGGCAGTGCCTGGATGAATCCGGCGCCGAAGACATCGACATCACCCGGACCGAAGATCCCGGAGCAAGCTGATGAAGACCCTTTTACTGCTGGCGCTCATCACGGTCTCCGAAGCCACCATCGGCGTGTTCGTCAAGCTTACCGACGGGCGAATACCGATCCACACGCTGACTTTTTATGCCATGAGCTTTGCAGCGATCTTCCTGTTCGGCGCACGCTGGCTGGCAGCCAGAAAACGGCCACGCTTCCCGGCCGGCAACGTCAAGGACACGGTCATCATCGGAATGCTGATTGCGGCCCAGGGCGGCTTCTTCAATTTCGCCATGTCGCTGGTACCCATCGCCAACGCCGTCATCTTCTGGAGCATCGCCCCGTTCTTCGTTTTCATCTTCTCGTGGGCCTTTCTGGGCGAAAAAGCCAAACCGTCCTACATCCTTATTTTCGGCCTGGCCATGATCGGCATCGTGCTCGCCAATCCGCTGGGAGGCGGCTATCTTCTGGGCAACCTGGTGGCCTTGTCGACAGGCGCCATCTATGCCGCGATGATCACCTACATGCGCCACGAGGGCATGACCGAAACCGGCAACGATATCGCATGGTCCCTGCTGGCTTCAGCGCTTGTGCTCTCACCATCACTACTACTTTCCGGGCCGGGGGCGCCGTTCGAAACCATTCACTACCCGGATCTCGGCGGTGTCGCCCTGCCCGTCCTCACCTGGGCCCTGGGCCTGGGCGTGATCTCCACCGGCTTCGCCTATTTCGGAATTTCCATCGTACTCAAGTCGATCAGCGCAAACGTTTATTCGCTGGTCGACATCATCGTCTCCCCCGTGGTCGCCGCGACCTTCGGCTGGCTGATCTTCTCCGAGGTGCCTGGAGATCGCACGATCTACGGCGGCGCTTTACTGCTTGCCGCAGGTTTCTGGCTGACACGGAAGATGAGCAAGGGCAAGGAACACGCACCCGTCCACCCTTGTCATATCCAAGAGGGTGCGAACAAATGCTGAAATCCACAGGACAGCATCCGTCAACTCACGCTCGATCAATAGGAGAGCAACCATGAAAAAGCTTATTACGATCACGATCCTCGCGATGACTCTCGCTGTGCCGCTCGCCATGGCCAATCAACAACACCACGAAGGGAAGAGCCAAAAAGCGCAAAAAATGGGCATGCAGGAAGGCATGATGGGTGAAGGTGACATGATGAACCACGACGCCATGCAGAAACGCATGCAGGCCATGCGCCAGACCATGAAGAAAATCCAGGGCACGCAAGACCCCGCCGAACGGCAACGCCTGATGCAGAAGCACATGCACCAGATGCGCGATGCCATGGGTCAAATGAGTGGCATGGGAATGCGTCATGGCGGCATGCGCCAGAATATGGATGGCGAGCGCTGCCAGCAAATGATGAAGATGCACTCGGAAATGATGCAAGGCATGATGGAGCAGATGGATGCCCGCATGCAGATGCAGCAAGGCAAACCCGGCGGCAAGAACTGAGTGATCGATCGGCGCGCACAGGCCGCGCATCACGCACGAACGGACGCGCAGCCTGTGCGCTTTCTCTCTCGATGCCTTACGAAACCCTGGCGCTTACCAACAGGAGAACGAATCAATGGAATGGATGGGATCACATGGATGGATGGGGATCGGCTGGATTTTCATGCTACTTTTCTGGGCGCTGATCATCATCGGCATTATTGCAATCATCCGCTGGCTGTCGACAAGTGATCAGAACCGACGCGAGTCCGGAAAGAGCGCGCTCGAAACGCTGAAGGATCGCTACGCAAAAGGCGAAATCGATCGCGAAGAGTATCGACAGAAGCGGGATGATCTCGAACAGTAAAAAGGCAGCACGCCAGGCGTGAATGCCGGTTCATATTCCCGGCGGCGCGACTTGATAGACACGCCGCCGGAAAAGCGTTCAGATGGCCTCACATGCCTGAACCATTCGCTCGCGCACCTCGGCCGCAAGTTCATGGACGGCGGGATTGTCCACCAGCTCGAGTACCGATTGCGGATCCATGAAGTCCACGCGCATGGTCTGGTCTTCCTGCTGTCGGACGACGACGTTGCAGGGCAGCAATACCCCGATCCGCGGTTCGGCTGTCAGTGCCCGGTGCGCCAGCGAAGGATTGCAGGCGCCGAGAATGCGGTAGGGACGGGTGTCCTCATCCAGCTTCTTTTTCAGCGTCGCCTGCACGTCGATCTCGGTCAGTACGCCAAAGCCCTGATCCTCGAGCGCTACGGTTACCGCCTCGATCGCGTCTTCAAAGCCCATTTCGACCGTCTTGCCAAAACTGAATTGTTGACTCGTCATGAGACACCTCGCTATCTTGCAAAAAAGGACGGTCATGCAGGCTCGCTGCAGGCCGCGTTGTCGCAGGCGTCTTGACCGCGTAAAGCCGGCCAAGTTCTGGAAGATGCCTGAATGAGCCTGTCCAGACCGCGAAAATCGCGAGGCAAGGACCGATGATTCAGATCGCCATGCCGATCATTCTTGCGCTGTTTGCCGTCGGCCTGGCCGTCGCGCTGCAGCGGGTCGGCCCGCGGGCCGATGCAAGCTGGCCTGCGCGCGCGCCGTTTCTTGGCGGCGGCACGGCGCGGACCCACGCCTGGCAGCGCTTTCACGTTCGCTACTACCCGATGACCCTGCTATTCATCGCCTTCGAGATGGAGATGATGTTCATGTATCCGTGGGCGGTGGTCTATGTGGAAACCGGTTTTCTGGCCCTGGCCGAGATGGGCATGTTTCTCGCAATCCTTTCGGTCGGTATTCTTTACGGCTGGCGCGAGGGGGTGTTCCGGTGGCAATGAGCCTGCTTTCGGCACTGGCGCGCGGCGCCGAGATTCCGGTTTTCCCGGCCATCGGCACGCAGGGCCTCGCCCGGGTCGAGTCGCTACGAAACAGACCGGGTATCCGGCTGGTCGAGTCGCCGCGCCACGCCCGCGTGCTTTTGGTCGCAGGTGAACTCGACCCGCGTCATCGGCGCGCACTGGAGCGGCTGCACACCCAGCTTCCCGCCCCGCGCGGCACGGTGTGGTGGCAGGCCTCGCCCCTGTTCTCGCGCGGCCGCAGCGTGAGCGATGAGGATCCGCTGGCCGCCATCCGCCAGGCGGCACAGGCCGACGAACCCGTTCTGCGCCCGAACCTGCCGCCGCATCCCTGGCAGGGTATCGGGCCGCACGGCCAGGGCGGTCAGGGCATGATGGGCGGCAGCCCGTACGGCCGGCCGATGGCGATGACCGTCGACGATATTCGCGACGGGCTGGCGCTCGATATCTACGACGCGCGCTTCGGCCCGTTTCTGCCGATGCTGCCGCCGGGGCTGACATTGGACCTGAGCCTGCAGGGCGACGTGATCGTCTCGGCTCACGTTGCCTCGCCGCCCTTCGAGCAGGAATCGGCAGACGACGCGCCTGACTTGTGTGCCGCGCGAATGCTGCGGCTGATGGGCATCGAATTGAAGCGGGCGCGTTCGCGCGGCGCGCTGCTGGCCCTGCCTGCGGGATCAGGCACGCACCGACGGCTGGCCGCATGGCTGCGCGGCGAAAGAGTTGCAGAGGATCCTGCTTCACCGTCCGAAGTGCTGCCAGGCCTGGAATGGACCGAGGCGATGCTGTGGCTGGCCAGCTTCCAGCCCTCGCGTCTGCGCGCGATCTGCATGGGAGAGGCGACCACATGATCCTCGCAGCCCTGTCGCTATTCATCGCCCTGCCCCCGCTGATCTGGGCGGCAGCGATCTTCGACCGCGTCGGCAGCGGGCGCGGTGCGACGGTCATCGGCCCGCTGCGCAACGGCGCGGCGCTGATGCTGCGCCCGAATACGCCGACCGAAGCGCCCGATGCCCTCAATCGTCTGCTGGCGCCGGGCTGGTATCTGGCGCTGGCGCTGGTCGGGCTGTCGGTGGTGCCGCTGGCCGAGGGTGTAGTGGCCAGCGAGCTGTCCACCGGCCTGGTCCTGTGGGGCGCCTGCGAGGCCCTCACCATCGTGGTCGTGTTTCTGCACGGCTGGTCGCCCAATTCGCCGCTGCCCTTGATTGGGGCCTATCGCTATGTCGCCATCGGCCTGCCGGCCATGCTGCTGTCGATGTTCGTGCTGATCGCCGCGGCGCTGCCCGCCCAGTCGCTGTCGGTGGTCGAGGTGGTCGAGGCGCAGCGCGGCTTGTGGAACGTGGTCCGCCAGCCGCTGGGCCTGCCGCTGTTCATGGCCCTGGGCCTGGCGATCACGCTGCGCGGGCCGTTCGACTACGCCGACGGGGCCGAGCTTGCCGGCGGCACAACGGCTGAGGAAAGCGGGCCGGCATTGGCACTGTGGCAAATCGCACGCCTGGCGATGCTGGTGGCATTTTCGGCAATGGCGGCAACGGCATTCCTGGGCGGCTATCTGGGTCCGGGGCTGCCGGGACCAATCTGGCTGCTGCTCAAGACGGTGGCGGTAATGGCCGCCACCGTGGCCGCCGGGCGCTGGTTTGCGCGCATGCCGCCGGCGCGGATGCTGACCTTTCTGTGGGTGGTGCTGCTGCCGCTGTCGTTTGCCAACCTGGCTCTGGTGGGTCTGGAGGTGTTGCCGTGACCGACGCGCTGTTTCTTTTGTTTTCCGCGCTGGCGATCTGGTCCGGCTGGCGGGTGTTTCGGGTCGACTCGATGGTGCGCGCATCGTTCCAGCTCATGGTGTCGTTCATCGCCGTCGGGCTGATCGCGGTGCTGCTGGCCGCGCCCTATATCGGCATTGCCACGATCTTCATGATGGCCGTCGAGATGATGGTCATGGCGCTGTTCATGGTCATGTTCATGATGAATCCGGCCGGGCTCAATCCGATGTCGATGGTGCATCAGCACCGCTTTGCCGTGGCCGCAGGGATCGCCGCCTTTGCCGGGCTGGTGCTGGCGGTGCTGCTGTCGGATTTGCCCGCGCAGCCTGTTCCGGCCGATGCCGAGGTGGTGCGCGCGCTGGGGCACGAGCTGCTGGGGCCGTCGATGCTGATCTTCGAAACCGCCGGCGTCACGCTGCTTTCCGCCATGATCGGCGCGGTCGTGCTGTCGGCACACTCGGGCCGGTATGGCGGCTCCGACGCCGGATCCCGGCCGCCCGGCCTGCATCCCGGCGGCGAACCGGCGGGGCGCAAGCCGGACAAGCACGGCGATCACCATCACCACCACGGACATCACTGAGGGCATTGAGATGACGCTGACTTCGGTCCTGATTGTAGCCGCCGCTCTGATCGGCATCGGCTTTTATGGCGCGCTGTCGCAGCAAAGCTTCGTCATGCTGATGATGGGGCTGGAGCTGATGCTCAACGGCGCGATCCTGGCGATCATCGGCTTCTGGTCGTTCTCTCTGGGCGGCATGCCCGAGGGGCAGCTTCTGGCGATTATTGTCATGGCCGTGATGGCCGTCGAGATGGCCGTGGGCTTCGCCCTGGTGGTCGCGGTCTATCGCAAGCGCCAGGCTGATGTAACTGAAGGCTTGACGACCCTGAAACACTGATGCTCTGGACGCTTCCTCTCTTTCCCATACTGGCCGGGCTGACGATCCTGGCCATGGGCGACAGCGGCCGTGTGCGCCTCGGGCTGGCGGCAGGTGGGGCGGCAGCGGTGACGCTCGCGCTGGCGGTGCTGGCCGCCGCACAGGGCTGGCACGGCGCATTTGCCTGGGGCTCAGGGTTGGAACTGCGCCTTGCGCTCGCCCCGCTTTCCGCCGCGGTCGCGATCACCGTTGCGGCAATCACGCTGGCCGTTCTGGTTTTCGCCGCCGCGCATGAGGACAAACGCGGGCTGGCCCGGCTTCTGGGCCTGATGCTGGTCTTCTGCGGCGCGATGGAGCTGGCGATTACGGCCGGTGATCTGCTGTCGCTGCTGATCGGCTGGGAGATCATGGGCTTTTGTTCCTGGGCGCTGATCGGACATCACTGGCGCGACGGCGCCAACCCGGCCTCGGGCCGCTACGCCTTCGTGACGACAAGGCTGGGCGATCTGGGGCTGTACCTTGCGCTCATGGCGACCTGGAGCGGAACGGGTACGCTCGACTATGCCGCGCTGGGGCAGCTCGAGGGCGCGCCCCTGGCGCTGGCCGCCTTCGGCGTGCTCGCCGCCGCCGGCGCCAAGGCCGGCCAGGGGCCGTTCGCGCCGTGGCTGTTTCGCGCGATGGACGGCCCGTCGTCAGTCTCGGCTCTGCTGCATGCCGCCACCATGGTAGCCGCGGGGGCTTATCTGCTCGCCCGGCTGCATTCCTGGTTTGCGCCTGTGCCGGGCTGGAGCGCAATAGTAACTGCACTCGGTCTTTTCACCGCGCTGGCCGGCGGCGCCGTGGCGGTGATACAGGGCCAGGCGAAAAAGCTGCTGGCCGCCTCGACTTCCGCACAACTGGGGCTGATGTTTGTGGCGGTCGGTACAGGTTATCCCGGTATCGCGCTTGTCTATCTGATTGCTCATGCCGGGTTCAAGGCGTCACTTTTCATGGCCGCCGGGATTGCCGGCAAGGCGGGGGGCAGCTTTCGCCTGGACCAGATGGGTTTCATGCGCTCCCTGCCCGGGGTTGCCGGGCTGACGGCGCTGGCGGCCCTTGCGCTGGCGGCCATACCGCCCATGGGTGCCGCCTGGAGCAAGGAGCAGATCGTCGCCGCCGCCACCGGGCAAAACCTCTGGCTGGGCATTGCCGTCATGGTCGCCGGCGCGCTCAGCGCAGCCTATGCCGTGCGCTTCTGGTGGCTGGCCTACGGGCCGGGCGAGGCCGCGCCCGGGGCGAGACCGCACTGGCTCGAGACCGCCGCGCTTGGCGCGCTGGCGCTGGCCGGCGTCGCGCTGGCCCTGCTGTGGCTGCCGCCGGTGCAGGCCTTGCTGCCGTTACGCCTGCCCGAAGGGGGCGCGCTGGAACTCGCCGTCTCGCTCGCCTTGCTTGCCCTCGGCCTGCTGGCCGGGCTGACGCTGGCGCGGCGAGCCGACGCCCCGCAAACGCGGGCCGCCGACTGGCTGGGGCTGCCCGCGCTGATCGACGCTGGCATCGTGCGGCCTTTCGAGCGGCTTGCCGCCGGTGCCGCGTGGCTGGACGATGTCGCGCTCGACGCCATCCCGCGCGGCGCTGCGAAAGCTGCGCGGTATATCGCGCGCGGCGGGCGCCGGCTGCCGGGGCTGATGCAGGCCGACCTGGAACTGTTCGACGCGGCGGTCTGGCGGGTGGCTGCCGCAACCCGCGCCCTGGCCCGACTGGGCGGCGGCCCCGGCGAGACGCTGAGCGACGGTCTGCCCGAAGGTGTCGCGCGCATCACCGGGCGCAGCGGCGCGGATGCGCGGCGGCTGCAAACCGGGCTGTCGCACCATTACTACGCCATCTTTGCGGTCGGCACGGCGCTGGCCATCCTGTTTCTGATTTTCGCTAGGTTCTGACATGCTGACACTCGCCATTGTCCTGCCCTTCGCGGCCGCCGCCCTGCTGGCCTTCGCGCCGGTATCGCCCAAAACCTCGCGCGCCATCGCCATCGTCACGGCCGCGCTGTCGCTGCTGGCCCTGGTCGTCGTCTGGATCGGATTCAGTCCGGGTCAGGGGTTTCAGGCGATGACGGAGATTCCGTGGATTCCGGCACTCGGAGTCGCCTGGCGGGTGGGCGTGGACGGGGTCTCGCTGCCCCTGGCGCTGATGAGCGGGCTGTTGTTTTTGGCCGCCATCGCCTGGCCGATGGAGCGCAAGGTCAACGCGCGCCAGTACTACGCCTGGTTCCTGTTTCTCGAAGGCGCCTCGCTGGGCCTGTTTCTGACCCTCGATCTGCTGGTCTTCTATGTGTTCTTCGACCTCAGCCTGGTGGGCATGTATTTCCTGATCGGCCGCTGGGGGCATGGCCAGGCGCAGCGCTCGGCGCTCAAGTTCTTTCTCTACACCCTGGTCGGCTCGCTGCTGATCCTGCTGGCGATCATCGCGCTGGTGCTCATGACCGATCCGCTCACCTTCGATATGCGCGAGCTCATCGCGCTGCAGGCGGTGGCCGGGATGGATCTGCGCGCCGGGCTGATCCTGCTGGGCCTGGTCATCGGTTTCGCCATCAAGACACCGCTTTTCCCGGTGCATACCTGGCTGCCGCCGGCGCACGTGGACGCGCCGGGGCCGGCCTCGGCCATCCTCGCCGGCGTGCTGCTGAAGATGGGCACCTACGGCCTGGTGCGCATCCCGATGCAGATGATGCGCGAAGCCTTCGCCACCTGGGCGCTGGCGCTGGCCGTTGTCGCGCTGATCTCGATTCTGTGGGGCTCGATCGTCGCCTTCGCGCAGGAGAACCTGAAGCGGCGCATCGCCTACACCTCGGTCAACCACATGGGCTACGCCGTGCTCGGGATTGCCGTTGCCGGCTCGGCGCTGACCGGCCACGAGGCGGCGCGCGAGCTGGCGCTGACCGGCGCGGTGGTCGAGATGGTCGCGCACGGCCTCATTACCGGGGCGCTGTTTCTGATTGCCGGCGCGTTCTGGGCGCGCGCTCAGGATTACGACCTGGCCAATTACGGCGGGCTGGCCGGCAACGCACCGCGGCTGATGGCGGTGACCTGGCTGGCGAGTTTCGCCTCGCTGGGCCTACCGGGGCTGGCGGGTTTTGTCGCCGAAGTGCAGATCTTCATCGGCGCCTTTGCCGTGTGGCCGTGGATTGCGGCCATCGGCCTGCTGGGCCTGATCGTGACCGCGGCGCTGTTTCTGGGCATGCTGCAGCGCCTGTTCTTCGGTGAGCGCCCACCCGCGCTGGACAAGTTCACGGATCTGACCTGGCCCGAGCTGGGCATCCTCGCCGCGGTGCTGGTGCTGGTGGTACTCATCGGGGTCTGGCCGGCCTGGCTGCTGGATCTGATCGGGGCCGGCAATACGCTGACCTTCGGAGGCGGCTGAAATGCCCGTTGCTGATCTCGGCCCCGAGATCGCGCTGATCGCCGGGGCCATCGCGGCGCTGCTGCTGGCGATGGTGCTGCCCCAGCGCCGGCAGGCCTGGTGCCTCGCCCCCGCGCTGGCGGCGCTGGCGGTGGCGGCTGCGTGGGCGCTGGCGCACAACGATGAGACACGGCTGACCTTTTCCGGCGTCTGGGCGCTCGACGGGATCACCCTGTGGGCGCGGCTGATGATCGTTCTCGCCACGGCGCTGTGTCTGATCCTGGCCCCGCGCTGGTTCGAGACCGACCGGCGCCACGGCGAGTTCTACACCATGGCCCTGTTTTCTGCGCTCGGCGCGATGGCCATGGCCGCGGCGGCGGACCTAATGCAGCTGGTCATGGCCGTGCTGTTGTCATCGATCACCGGCTACGTTCTGACCGCCTGGCACCGCGACTGGGCGCTGTCGGTCGAGGCGGGCATGAAATACTTTCTGATCGGCGCGCTGGCCAACGCGCTGCTGGTCATCGGCGTGATCCTGGTGATGGGCATGATCGGGGCCAGCGACTACGCGGCCCTGGAGCAGGCAACCATCACCTCGCCGCTGGGGCTGACCGGGCTGGCCCTGATCGTCACCGGGCTGGCTTTCAAGCTGGGCGCGGTGCCGGGCCACGCCTGGGTGCCCGACGTCGCCGAAGGCGCGCCGGTGCCGGCAGCCGCCTTTCTGACCGTCGTACCCAAGATCGGCGCGGCGCTGGCGCTCTACCGGCTGGTGCAGCTTTTCCCCGAAACCGACATGCTGCGCCCGCTGATCGCCGCGCTGTCGGTGGCCACGATGACGCTGGGCAACCTCGCGGGGCTTTGGCAGAACGACGTGCGCCGCCTGATCGGCTGGTCGTCGGTATCGCAATCGGGCTATGCGCTGATGGCCGTGGCGGTGGCGGATCTGAGCACCCGCGCGCTGCCTTCCCTGATCTGGTTCCTCGCCGCCTACGCGCTGGCCAACCTGACCGCCTTTGCCGTCGTCGCCCACCTGCGCGGGCGCACGGCCCTGCCCGACTACGCCGGCCTGGGGCGCACGCAGCCCCTGATGGCCGCTGCGCTGATCGTGGCCTTCCTGTCGCTGGTCGGCATCCCGCCGCTGATCGGCTTCGTTGGCAAGCTGGGGCTGTTCATCGCGACCATCGACGGCGGCTATACCTGGCTGGCGCTGGCGGCCGTGCTCAATACGGTCGCGTCGCTGTTCTACTATCTGCGCGCCATCGCGCCGATGTACTTCGCCCGCGCCGGTGACGACAAACCGGCAACGCTCGGCCCGGCGAGCGGCGCCGCCGCGGTATCGAGTGCCGCCGCCCTGATCGGCCTGGGCCTGATCAGCGGCCTGTTTCTGGCCCAAAGCGCCGGCATCGTCGCCTTGCCGTGAAGGCAGATTGAAACTGTCAGCGGGTTGCCGGGAGGCCGTAGAAAGCCGGCAGTTGACCGCGACCCAAGGACAGATGATCGTTGCTTTGGGGTACTTGTCAGCGAACGTCGCCTGTAACCGATCAAAGGCCTGATGTGTCGATTCGCGGGTATCGCCCTGCCAAATTTCGGTCGACTCCCGGAACACCTCGTCGATGGCCCGGAAATGCTTGCGTCCGTGGGCATCGCAGCCGATCAGGACCAGCACGCAGCAGCGATCGGTTGGTCGCGCGTTGAGGTCGAGATCCATCTTCAGTAGCGCTGGCAGATGTCGTGAAGATCAAGCTTCAGCTTGACCATGGGCTTGCGGCCACCGATTGGCGGCCGCGGAAATTCGCCCTACCGCTCGCCGAGCGCGAACAGGCTCTCCACCACCAGTTGGTCATCCATCCGTTCCCCGTGCCACTCGGGAATACACGTTTCCGCTGAAACGTCAGCGCCAGCGCGGCGGTTTTGCGTCATCAGAGCAAAGGCGTTACCGCAGAAACGTGTTTCAGGCACGTCGGGAATGCGCCGGCCGCGGCGGTCACGGAAAAGCGGCCGACCGTCACCATCCATTTGCACATCGAACCCGCCCTCGTGAATCGCGCGGTGGTGATGCCGGCACAGGGTGACCAGGTTGTCGAGCTTCGTCTCGCCGCCGTCGGCCCAGTGCTTGATATGGTGGGCGTCGACATACTTGTGCGCCGTGCAGCCGGGAAAGCGACAGCCGCCGTCGCGCCGCTGCAACGCCCGCCGGATCGCCGGCGGAATCGAGCGCGTCCTGCGGCCAACGTCCAGCGTCCGGCCGCCCGTCGACTCCTTCCACGGCACCACCCCACAATCACAAGCCAGGCGCCGGGACGTTTCCGCTGAAACGCTTCCGCCGATCTCCAGCGTGGATTCCGCGCCCTCGCCATCGGCGCGCAGGGTCTCGAGGTCCGTGTGGACATGCACCGTGCAGCGGTCGCCGCCGTGCACCGGGCCGCCATTACCCGAAAGAAAGCCGTCGGCCAGCCGCTCCAGCGCATCGGCGCGCTTCTGCTCGACGGCGCAAGGCATCGGCCTGTCCCTATCCGGCTCGGCAGACGTTTCTGCAGAAACGTCCTTGCGTTCCTCAGCGATTTCATCCGTGGCGGCATCGATCGCCTTCATGATCCGCTCGCCCTGTTCCGGCGTGAAGCGCCCGTGCATCACCCAGCAACCGTCCTCGTCGGTGTGCCAGACCAGGCGGCGGCGTTCGTGCCGCTCGTTCTCGGCCTCCAGCGCCTCGTTGCGGTTGGCCCGCCGAAACTGCCGCACCGCCCGCTCCACGTGCGAGGCGGTTCCGTGCAGCGCGATCATCAGCAGAAACTCCTCGTTTTCCGGCGTTGCCACCCGCGTCATCGCGCGCACCTTGGAATAGCTGATCTCGCCCTTGGAGAACGACGCGCTGATCTTCGGAAGATCCTCCAGCGCGTGCGCCACCCGCACCTTTTCGCGCGCAGCATTCATGCCAATGCCGCATTTCCAGTTCAGCCAATGGGCGCAGGAGCGCAGACCGGGCTCGGCCCAGCCGGCCGATGCGTCGAACCGACGAACCAGCGTCAGCAAACGGTAGCTGGCGGCATGAATATGCGCGGCCAACTCGGTGATCTGGTCCTCGAGTGCCCGGACCTCATGGTCGGCCAGGGCGCAAGTGATCGGGGTCGTCGACGCCATTGTTTTTTCCTCGGCAAGCTACTGTATCAGTATACAGTATTGGCTAATAAATCACAAGGAATCATGGGGTTGGACGTGCCCTGCTCGGTCTGGGCCTGGCCAGCGGCCTGTTTCCAGGCCAGGGCACCGGCGTCATCGCCTTGCCGTAAACATAAGCGCTAGCCGCTCTCGCCCGGAGCAGCGACATCGGCCATAATCCTCACGCATGGGAGAATCCGACATGAATCGAGCGCGGCGAAGATGGCCCCGTGTCGTTCTCGCCGCGATCGCGGCGCTGGCGCTTGTCTATCTGGCCACGGCCGCATGGCATGTGTTCAAGCCGCTGCCCGAGGGGCTGGACATGGCCGGGCCGTGGCGGCCGGCGGCGTCGCTGCGTTTTCATGCCGATTCGACCTGGCTCGACAGCGAGGGCGAACAGTACACCGAGCGGCGGATCTTCGATGCGGCCTTCGCCATGATCGGGCGCGCCGAGACGCTTGTCGTCAGCGATTTTTTTCTCGTCAACCGCTTCGCCGGGCAAGCGGGCGACGGCTACCGGCCGGTTTCCAGCCTGCTGGTTGACGCCCTGGCCGGCGAGCAGCGCGCGCACCCGACACTCGAGGCGGTGCTGATCACCGATCCTTTCAACGATCTCTACGGCGGCGTGCGTCAGCCGCTGTTCGCGACACTCGAGAGCGCCGGCGTTGCGGTCGTCGAGACCGATCTCACGACGCTGCGCGACCCCAATCCGGCCTGGTCGGCGGCCTGGCGCCTCTGCTGCCAATGGTTCGGCAACGATTCCGACGGCGGCTGGCTGCCCAACCCGGTCGGTGACGGTACCGTCACCCTGCGCACCTATCTTGCCCTGCTCAATTTCAAGGCCAACCACCGCAAGACGCTCATTGTCGACGGCGAGAACGGACCCGAGGCCCTGGTCACCTCCGCCAACCCGCACGATGCCAGCAGCCGGCACGACAACATCGCCTTCGCCTTCGACGGCCCGGCCGTGGGCGACCTGCTCAAAAGCGAGCGCGCCGTCGTGCGCTTTTCTGCCAGCGCTGAACCCGACTGGCCGCCGCTGGCATTCGGGAAAAGTGATGCGACCACCGCTGAAGTTCGCGTTCTGACCGAGGCGGCGATTCGCGATGCCGCCCTGGCCATGATCAACGATGCCGATCAGGGCGACTCGCTCGATCTTCTGATGTTCTACCTTTCTCACCGCCCGATCATCACGGCGCTGATCAACGCTCACGAGCGTGGCGCGAACCTGCGCGTGCTGCTCGACCCCAACGAGGACGCCTTCGGGCGCAAAAAGAACGGCGTGCCCAACCGCCAGGTGGCCTGGGAACTGCACGAAGCCGGCGTGCCGGTGCGCTGGTGCAACACCCGCGGCGAGCAGTGCCACGGCAAGATGCTGGTCCTTCGGCCAACGAAAGGACCGGCGCTCGTTCTGGCCGGGTCGGCCAACTTCACCCGCCGCAACCTCGACAACTACAACCTCGAAACCGATGTCCAGCTGCGCGTCGAGGCCGATCATCCGGTGATGCAGACCATCAGCGGTTTCTTCGACGAGCGCTGGAACAATCACCCCGACCGCATCCACAGCCTGCCCTACGCGCACTACGCCGACCACTCACGCCTGCGCTACTGGCAATACCGGCTGATGGAGAGCACCGGCCTGTCGACTTTCTGACGTGACTTCCTCTCGAATCCCGACGGCGGTTCCGGCACGAATTGCGTTTGCCTTGATCGCTGCGGCCTACTGGCTGACGCTCTGGCTGCCTTCGCTGCCCGGTACCTGGCTGCTCAAGGTCGCGCCCATGCTGATTGCCGCCTGGACGATCGCCCGCGTTCTGTCGCCCTCGGCCGCGCTGCCCCTGACGATCGGGTTCATTGCCGCCGCGTTCGGCGATTTCTTTCTCGCCTCCAGCCGTCTGGATCTTCTTCTTCTACGGCCTGGGCTCCTTTCTGATCACCCAGATCGCCTACAGCATTGCCTTCTTCAGCCACCGTCATGACACGCTCGATCGCTGGCCCTGGTGGCTGCCGGTCGTTTTCTTCGGCGCTGTCATATTGGCCTGGATGATGCCGTCGCTTGGCCAGAACCTCTTGCCCGTGACCTTCTACGTGACGGCCCTGACGCTGATGGCCATTGCCGCCAGCGGCGTGGGCGCGCGCCCGGGTCGCATTTTCATCGGCGCGCTGTTGTTCGTGGTTTCCGATGCGCTGATCGGAATCAAGCGCTTTGTCGCCGACTTTCCGTTTTCCGTTCAGACCATCATCGCCACCTACATGATCGCCCAGCTCCTGATCTTCACCGGCGTTCTCGAACGCCTGCCGCGGCGCTCGGGGGATTCCAGCCGATGACAGACCGGCAGCAGCGCTTCCTCAGACAGCGGGTCGGCCTGCTTGCCGGCCCGCTGGCCTTTGTCCTCATGCTGGTGCTGCCGGGGCCGGAAAACCTTGCACCCGAGGCCTGGCGAGTAGCCGCCGTGGCCGTGCTGATGATCACCTGGTGGATCAGCGAAGCGCTGCCGATTCCGGCCACGGCCCTGCTGCCCATCGTCCTGTTTCCGCTGCTGGGTGTGACCGATATCGCCGGCGCGACCACGCCCTTTGCCAACCCACTGATCTATCTGTTCCTGGGCGGTTTCATCATCGCCCTGGGCATGGAGCGCTCCGGCCTGCACCGGCGCATGGCACTGGCGATCATTCGCCGCGTCGGCACTCGTCCGCAGGCCATCATCGCCGGCTTCATGAGCGCGGCCGCTTTTTTGAGCATGTGGGTATCCAACTCGGCCACGGCGATGATGATGCTGCCCATTGCGCTGTCGATCATCGCCATGGCCGAGCATGGCGGGCCGCAAGCCGGAGACGAGAACGGCCGCTTCGGGCTTGTACTGCTGCTGGCGCTGGCCTACGCCTGCAATATCGGCGGCCTGGGCACCCTGATCGGCACCCCGCCCAACGCGCTGCTGGCCGGCTATCTGCTTGAAAACCATGGCATCCGCATCGGCTTTGCCCAGTGGCTTCTGATCGGCCTGCCGCTGGTAATTACCGGCCTGCCGATCGTCTTTGTGCTGCTCACCCGCGTCGTCTATCCGCTGCGCCTCACCGAGCTGCCTGGCGGTCAGGCGATCATCGATGCCGAGCTCTCTCATTCCGGCCCCATGGACCGCGCCCAGCGCCAGGTTGCGATCATCTTTGCGCTGACGGCCATGCTCTGGATCACCCGCCCGCTGATCGACACCTGGCTGCCGGGGCTGTCTGACACCGGCATTGCCGTCTTCGGCGGCCTGCTGCTGTTTGCCTGGCCCGTCGACTGGCGCCGCTGGCAGTTTCTGCTGACCTGGGACGACGCTGCCCGCCTGCCCTGGGACGTTCTGATCCTGTTCGGCGGCGGGCTGAGTCTGGCCGCCGGCATCAGCGATTCGGGCCTGGCCGGCTGGATTGGCTCGGCTTTCGCCGGTCTCGAGGGCGTGCATGCCCTGTTCTTGATCATGCTGGCGGTCACGTTCACCATTTTTCTGACCGAGGTGACCAGCAATACCGCCACAGCGGCTGCTTTTTTGCCCATCCTGGCCTCAGTGGCTCTGGGCATGGGCCTCGATCCGATGATCCTGACTGTGCCGGCTGCCGTCGCCGCCAGTTGCGCCTTCATGCTGCCGGTGGCCACCCCGCCCAACGCCGTGGTCTACGGCAGCGGCCGGATCGGCATCCCGCAGATGGCGCGCGCCGGCCTGGTGATCAACCTGGTCATGATCGGCCTCATCACCGGCATGATGTATCTACTGCTCGGTGCGGTTTTCGGCGTCCGAATGCTTCCCGGCTGAACCCCGGACGCTGGCCACTGTCATTGCTTTTGTTCGCCCGCCATGGCGGGCGGCACGCAACCAACGAATCACACGGGGAAAAACTCAATGAATGGACTCCAGAAGGCCGCCGTGGCCACTGCCCTGATGGCTACGGGCACCCTGCCGCTCATGGCCGACACTGCCAGCGAGCCCGACGCCAGGCTGGGCGAATGGGGTATCGCCACTGCCAACATCAGCCAGTCGGTCGAGCCGGGCGATGACTTCTTCACCTGGGTCAACGCCGGCTGGCTGGAATCGACCGAGATTCCGCCCGGTTTTTCGCGCTGGGGGGCGTTCAACGAGCTGCGCATCCTCTCCGAGGAGCGCGTCGACGAGATCATCAGCGACCTGGGCGACAACCAGCCGCAGCCGGGCAGTCCCTCGCAGCAGGTCGGTGACCTCTACGCCAGCTACATGAATACCGACCGGGTCGAAGCGCTCGGCCTCGACCCGATCCGCGAGAACCTGGATGAGCTGCTCGCCATCGATTCGCGCGAAGCGGCCGCCCGCTGGATGGGCCGCCCGGGCACCGGATCCATTGTCGCCGCCTTCGTGACGCTGGACCAGGGCAATCCGAAGCGTTACCTGACCCATCTCTATCAAAGCGGCCTGGGCCTGCCCGATCGTGAATACTACACCCGCGAAGGCGAGCCTTTTCCGGCCCACCGCCAGGCTTACCGGAACTACATCGCCGCGACCTTCGAGCGCGCCGGTGTCGAAAACGCCGATGCTCGCGCCGATGCCGTACTGGCGCTGGAGATGAAGCTGGCCAAAAATCACTGGACCCGCGTCGAAGCGCGCGATCGCCAGGCCAACTACAACCTGATGACACCAGCGGAACTGGCCGAGCAGGCGCAGGGATTTCCCTGGCAGGCGTTTCTGGCCGAACGCGGCCTGGATGACATCGGCGAAATGGTGGTCGCGACCAATACCGCCATCTACGCCAACAGCCAAGTCTTTTCCGAAACGCCGGCAGAGGACTGGGCGTCATGGCACGCCTTCCACTGGATCAACAACCACGCCCCGCTGCTTTCAAGCGAGTACCAGCAGGCCCATTTCGAGCTCTATGACAAACGCTTGGGCGGCGTGGAGGAACAGCGTGAGCGCGACAAGCGCGGCATCAATTTCGTCAGCTCCCGGCTGGGCGAACTGGTCGGCCAGGTCTACGTCAAGCGTCATTTCCCGCCCGACTATCGCGAGCAGATGATGGAGCTGGTCGAGTATCTGCGCCGCGCCTTTGCCGAGCGTCTGGACACCCTGGCCTGGATGGACGATGAGACCCGCAAGGAAGCCCATCGCAAGCTCGAGGCCTTTCTGCCCAAGATCGGCTATCCGGAGAAGTGGCGCGACTATTCCGACGTCGCCATCGGGGCTGGCGACCTGATCGGCAACAGCCATCGTCTCGGCGAATGGTCCTGGAACGATCAGCTTGCCAAGCTCGATGAGCCGGTGCGCGAATGGGAATGGGGCATGACGCCGCAGACGGTCAACGCCTACTACTCTTCGACGCGCAACGAGATCGTCTTTCCTGCCGCCATTCTGCAGCCGCCATTCTTCGACCCCAATGCCGACCCGGCAGTCAACTTCGGCGCCATCGGCGCGGTCATCGGCCACGAAATGGGCCACGGCTTCGATGACCAGGGTTCCAAGTCGGACGCCGACGGCGTGCTGCGTAACTGGTGGACGGACAACTCGCGCAAACAGTTCGAGCAGCGAACGGGCAAGCTCGTCGAACAGTACAACGGCTTCGAACCCATCGAAGGCATGAACATCAACGGTGAGCTGACGCTTGGCGAGAACATCGGCGACCTGGGCGGCCTGTCGATCGCCCATCACGCCTACAAGATGTACCTTGACGATCACTCCGACGGCAAGGCGCCCGTGCTCGACGGCTTCACCGGCGACCAGCGCTTCTTCATGGCCTGGGCTCAGGTCTGGCGCAACCTCTGGGCAAGCGAGGAGTCGCTGCGCAATCGCCTGATCAACGACCCGCACAGCCCGGCCGAGTATCGCGTCAACGGCATCGTGCGTAATCTCGATACCTGGTACGAAGCCTTCGACATCGGCCCAGACGCCGAACTTTACCTGGCGCCGGAAGACCGCGTGAGTATCTGGTAGCCAATAAAGAAAAGCAGGCGGCGGGCCTGCCCCGCCGCCTTCAATAGGCCTACTGCACCAGATCCCAGTACGGATAAGCGCTGAAACGCTCGGATAACAGCTCGACCAACGCGCTTACCTTGGTAGACAGATGTCGGTGTCGCGGGTAGAGGGCGCTCAAAGTGATGTCGGTTGGCGGGTAGTCGACGAGGAGAGTGCGTAATTCGCCGGTCTGCAGCGCCTCGCCAGCAATAAAGGTAGGCAGCATCGCAATGCCCTGGTGATTGATCGCGGCGTCGCGCAGGGGCTCGGCGTTGTTGGCTGACATGACGCATTGGATAGCATAGGCCTGTTGGCCGTCTGGCCCGTTCAGTCGCCATTTGCTTCCGGAGTCCAGATAGCCGTAGTGCAGGCAGCGATGGCCGGTGAGCTCGGCTGGCGTAGCAGGCTCGCCCTGGCGCTGCAGATAGGTCGGAGAGGCGCAAAGCACGCGCTTGACGGTCACCAACTCCCGAGTCACAAGACTGGTGGTGGCCTGCGGCTCGCCAACGCGAAGCGTGACGTCGAAACCTTCCTCTATTGGATCGACGAAACGATCGTTGAGTATGAGCTCGACATGAACTTCGGGATACAGCGCCATGTACTCGGCAATGACGCGCGATAGATGCAGCGTGCCGAACGACATCGGTGCATTGACGCGCAACGTGCCTGTGGGTTTGCCCTGCAAAGACCTCACGGCCGACCAGGCCTCGTCGAGATCGCTCAAGAGCTGGCGCGCACGATCATAAAAAGCGAGCCCCGTATCGGTCGGTGTAACCTGGCGCGTGCTGCGCAGCAGCAGCTGCGCACCGAGCTCACGCTCGAGATTGATGACGGCCCGATTGACCACCGATCGCGACAGGCCCATCTCGCGCGCGGCTGCGGCAAAACCACCTGCCTCGACGACGCGAATGAACGCCCGCATGCCCTCGAACTTATTCATAGGTCCACCGATTGTCGCTATTTTAGCGACAGTATGTGGCTAAATGATCGTATTGTATCTGATACAGAGCCAAGTCAGTATATTGTCATCAGCAAACGGCGCAATCAAGCGGAGATCATCATGTTGACAATACGTCATGCACAGGAACGGGGCCGGGCCAGTTTTGGCTGGCTCGATAGCCGTCACACCTTCTCGTTCGGCCACTATTACGACCCCCGATTCATGGGTTTCGGCCCGCTGCGCGTTATCAACGAAGACCGGGTACAGCCGGGTCGGGGTTTCGATACCCACGGCCACAAGGACATGGAAATCATCTCCTATGTGCTGGACGGGGAAATGGCCCACAAGGACAGCATGGGAAACGGCTCAGTGATGCGGCCCGGCGATGTGCAGCGCATGTCGGCCGGCACCGGCGTGCGCCACAGTGAATACAACGCATCGACGACCGATCCGCTGCATTTTCTGCAAATCTGGATCATCCCCGAACGCAACGGCATGCAGCCCGGTTACGAGCAAAAACACTTCACCGAGGCCGACAAGCGCGGACAGTTGCGCCTGATCGGCTCACGCGACGGCCGCGAGGGCTCGGTAACCATTCACCAGGATGTCGATCTGTATGCGGCGGTGCTTGATGAGGCCGACAGCGTAACCTGGCGGCTGGTCGAAGGCCGCAAGGGCTGGCTGCAGGTCGCGCGCGGCGAAGTACAGCTTGACGATCGGCCGCTTGCCGCCGGCGACGGGGTCGCGCTTGAAGGGCCAAGCGCCATCACCATGACCGGCCGGGCCGCAGAGATTCTGGCTTTCGATATGGCCTGATCTGGTGACCGGCTGCACCCGCCCCTCAACCACATCAAACGACCCGCCATCCATTTGAATCGACAACAACCAAGGAGCATTAAAATGAATGTCATTTTCCAGACTTGGCAGCCACGAATCCTGAGCCTGCTTCGAGCAGTGACCGGCTTTTTGTTCATGCTGCACGGAAGCACAAAATACTCGGATACCCGGGCGAGCAGAGAGGCTCCTTCGAGCTGTTCACGCTCAGCGGGACTGCCGGCGCGCTCGAACTGGTGGGCGGCTTTCTGATTCTGATTGGACTGTTTACCCGGCCAACCGCCTTCGTGCTATCAGGCCTGATGGCGTTTGCTTATTTCCTGGCGCATACCCCGCAGGGTTTCTGGCCGCTGCTGAACGGTGGTGAACTGGCAGCCCTGTACTCCTTCGTGTTCCTGTACCTGTTTGCAGCCGGCGGCGGCGAATGGAGCCTGGACCATCTGCGCGCCAAATCATGACCGTGCGCTAAAAGATGTGAACCCGGGTGACGCCGGCCGGTCTGATGCGGCCGGCGATCCCCGCTTGCAAGTCAGTTGAACCACGTTACCAATTTAGGAGTCACCTAGATGAAACTCACAACCACCCTGACACTCGCTTCGACACTACTCATTGCCGCATGCGCGACGTCGCAGCGGCAAGGTGACCGGCCAGCGGCATCGAGCGCGGCTGTGCCAGTGACTCATGAATACGTATGCGAAAGCGGCACGACAATCATCGCTTCCTACCCCGACACGGATTCAGCCACGGTGGACTATCAAGATACGACCTATCGCATGCAGATCGCTGTGTCGGCCAGCGGCGCCCGCTACGTGGGCGGCGGCCTGGAGTGGTGGACAAAGGGTTCAGGGCCGGGCTCCCAGGGCACGCTTTACCGGCACAGCGCCGACGGCACGTCGGGCAAGACGCTTGAGTCCTGCGCGGCAAGTGAGCCTGGATCGTAAAGTCCGTCCGTGAGCTCTAAAGAACCAACAGGAATATCCGTTTTTTTTGCAGAGGTAAATCAGATGATGAAACTGACCATTGTTCTCACCAGCACGCGCCCGGGCCGGGTCGGCAAGACCGTTGCCGACTGGTTCCACGACCATGCCCGGGCCAACCCCGCCGGGTTCGAGATCGGATTCGTTGATTTGCAGGAGCTCAACCTGCCGCTGCTGGATGAGCCCAATCACCCTGTCATGCAGCGATACGAGCACGAGCACACACGGCGCTGGTCGAAGATCGTGGATAGCTCGGATGCCTTCATCTTCGTGCTGCCGGAATACAACTACACCGCGCCGCCGTCGTTCATCAACGCGGTCGATTACCTGTACAAGGAATGGAATTACAAGCCGGCCGGCTTCGTGAGCTATGGCGGCGTCTCGGGCGGTATTCGTTCGACCGAAACGGCCAAACACCTTCTGACCACCGTGGAAATGGTGCCCATCAAGCAACAGGTGATGATCCCCATGGTTGCCAGCCACCTCGAGGATGGCACCTTCGTGCCAGCAGATTTGCACGAAAAAAGCGCGCAGACCATGCTCGAGGCCATGGCGCGCTGGGCCAGGGCACTGAAAACCATGCGCTGACTCAGCGAGCTGGCAACCCGTCGGCAGCTTGCCGCACCAGCGCCCAGGCGGCCTCGACATGGCGGCGCTCCACGCGCGTCTGGCCGGGCACGATTCTGAGTGCATAACGGCTGCCAAGCCGGGTGTGGGTCAGATAGAGCTTGCCGCTGTCCTGGATCCGGGCCAGCAAGCGCTGGTTGGCCTCTTCGATGGCCTGCTCGTCGTCCATACCGGCCGGCAGCCAGCGAAAGCACACGCAGTTGAGCGGCGCTGGCGCCAGCCGCTCGAAGGCCGGATCGGCATCGATCATCTCCGCCAGCCACTGGCCGTACTCGATATGACGGCGCAGCATGGCCTGCAGGCCGCTGCGGCCGAAGCTGCGCATCACGAACCACAGCTTGAGCGCGCGCATGCGCCGCCCGAGCTGGATGCCCCAGTCGCGATAGTTGCGCACCTTGTCGTCAACCCGGGTCCTGAGATATTCGGGCTGGATTTCGAAGGTGCGGACCAATGATTCGGCGTCGCGCACGTAGTAGGCGGTGCAGTCGAAGTTGGTCGCCATCCACTTGTGCGGATTGACCACGAAAGAATCGACGTGCTCGGCCGAGCCGAGCATCCAGCGAAACTCCGGCAGCAGCAGCACCGTGCCCGCATAGGCCGCATCCACGTGCAGCCACAGGCCCTGCTCGCTGCAGATCTTGCCGATGGCGTCGATCGGATCGATCGCCGTCGAGCTGGTCGTGCCGAGCGCGGCGACCACGCACAGCGGCGTGATGCCTTCGGCGCGATCGGCGGCAATGCGTTCGGCAAGCGCCTGAGGCTGCATGGCGAGCTCATCGTCGACGGGAATCTTGCGCAGCGCCGCCGAGCCGAAGCCGGCGATGCGGACATCCTTCTCGATAGAGGAATGCGCCTCGGCCGAGCTGTAAACGGCAAAGCGCTGTCCGGAAAAACCCTGACGGTTGATCTGAAACCCGGTGGCGCGTTCGCGCGCGCTCAAGAGCGCACACAGCGTCGCGGTCGAGGCCGTGTCCTGGATGACGCCCTCGAACTCGCCCGGCAGGCCCAGCCAGTCGCGCAGCCACTCCATCACCCGCCCTTCCAGCTCCGCGGCCGCCGGTGAGGTCTCCCAGCTCATGCATTGCGCCCCCAGGGTGGCGGTCAGCATCTCGGCCAGTACGGAAGGGTGCGAACTGTTGGCCGGAAAATAGCCCATGAACATCGGGTGTTGCCAGTGCGTCATCCCCGGCAGGATGGTCGCGCGAAAATCGGCCAGAATCGCGTCCATGCCCTCGCCCTGCTCCGGCCCGGAGGTCGGCAGTTCGGCGGCAATATCTCCCGGCGAGACCCGCGCCCTGACCGGCTGTTGCTCGATGGTTTCCAGGTAGTCGGCCATCCAGTCGACCAGTTCGTGAGCGTGACGACGAAATTCGCTGCTGTCCATTCTTTGCACTTCAGGTATGGGAGCTCGGTTCAGGCGACCGTGCAGCGGCCCGACGCCACCACGGGTGCCTGGCCAGACGCGGCTGGCCGGTGCGCAGATAGTGTACAGCGTCAGGGTCGACAGCCACGGCCCAGATCAGCTCGGCCGAGCGCGGTGTGCCGCAGAAAAGGATGCGGTCGCCCATCGCCAGCGGTTCATCCTCGTCGGGCAGCAGAATCGTTCGATCTTCACGCAGGATCATCAGAACCAGGGCAGCCATCTTCTTGCGGCGGTTGCGGGGGTCGAGCGTCAACATGCCGACCGTGAACGTGTGGCCGGCATCGATGACTTCGGCCAGCGGCGGCGTTCGCTTTTCGCTGACGCGGCTGGACCAGAACTGCAGGCGCTCGTCGCCGAGGCGCGCGCGAATCTGCGCGAGACAGTGCTCGTTCCAGCGCTCGTCATGCTCGAGCACTCGATCAACAAACGCCGGCACTATTGTCGCCTCCAGCACCGGTCGCACGGCTGATGCCACAATGCCGCTGACCGAGCAGACCAGATGACTGCCGGCTTCGGCAAAGAGCTGACGGTTGTGCAGGTGATTTTCACGCGCGATGACGAGCAGGTCGGGGTTGATCATCAGCGCAGTCATGATGGTCGAGAGGTTTTCCGCGTCGCTGGCGTGCGCGGCGACAAGACCGGTTGCCTGTGCCACGCCAGCGCGCTCGAGCACCGGCGCCTCGGAGCTGGGGCCGAGAACACTGCCTGAAGGCCCGTCGCGCTCATCGCTTTCCTCGGCGACGATACGCGTTTGCACCCCACAGCGGTGCAGTTCATCTGCAAGCAGACGTCCAAAGTCATCCTGCCCACAAACCAGCCAGGTGCCGTCGAGCCGGTCGGGGTCGTGATCCCACCGCTGGCGCTGCCCGGCCTCGGAAAGACGCGCGTAGAGCTGACTGGTTTGCGGACGGGTGATGGCCAGAGTGGCCCGGCGCGAAAACTCCTCGGCCGGCCGGATGACGAAACCGGTGTCGAAGGAGGCCAGGTTGCGCGCCGTTCGGCTGGAGTCGGCGCGGGCAACCACCTGGACCTTCTGATTGAGCAGGCGACCGGCCAGCGCAATCTTCAGATTGGTCTCGTCGCTGTCGGTCAGCGCCAGCAGGCCGGCGCACCAGCGGCTCTGCAGCCCGGCCTTGAGCAGGTTGGCGGGCACCGAGGCGTCCAGATGAAAGCCCGGCACGAGGGTCTCGTAATCACGCAGCTGCAGCTCGCGGATCGCCTCCTGGGAGCGATCCACCACCACCACGCGACGCCCGCTTCTGACCAGGTTGTCGACCAGCATGCCGCCAGCACCACCGTAGCCGCATACCAGGTAAAAAGGCGAGCCAATGGCGCGAATCATGCGTTCGAGCCGACGGCGCAGCAGGGCCTCGTGAAACGCGTCATCGCGCACCAGCCCGACCAGGCTGCCAATGGCGAACAGCCAGGCAAAGACGGTCATGTAGATGCACACCACCGTCCACATCCGCTGGGCTTCGCTGAAGGCCATGGGCAGTTCGCCAAAGCCGATGGTGCTGCCGGTGTAGCTGACCACATAGAAGGCGTGCAGAAAACTCATCCGCCAGGGCTCACCGCTGGCGTCCTGGCCGGGCACCAGGGTGTAGCCAAGGATGGCAATACCGTAGACTGCCACCAGCGCCACCAAGGGCAGGCGCATGCGCTGGAAAAGCAGAGACAGCGGCGTGTTCACAACGCGTGGCGCACGTCGGCTAGATCCGGAAGCGGCTGGTCTCGATCAGCACTACCGCCACCGACACCAGGTTGGCCAGCAGCGCACCGCCCGAGAGCGAAACCACCGACGCCATGATGGCCGGCGTCAGACCCGCATCGTTGATGTGCACGCCCACCGCCCAGACGGCGGCTGCGGCCAGCAGCTGCAGATCGGCCACCAGGCTGGAAGCCAGCAGCACCGCGCCGATATGCGTGCGCTCGCCGAGTTTCATCACCGTCGCGATCAAACTGACGATGATGGCCGCAAACAGCTCATAGGCGTTGTGGTGGGCCGGGTTGTCCATCTCGCCGATGAAGAACCCGAAGTTGATCGTCAGCGCCAGCAGAATGAAGAACGCAAATACGATTTTTTCAAGATTCATGCTCGGCCCCCGGCCCTTTGGCAGATCCAGCCTGCACGTTAGCGAACCTGCGTCGGAGCGTCAATTGCTACTCCTTTCCGGAGCGCCAGATCGAAAACAGCAGCCACACGCCGCCGATGGCGGCACCGATAAAGCCGAGGGTTCCGAAGATCGTCAGGCTGGTCGAGTCACTCGCGCCCTGCACGTTCATCACGATGGCCGAGCCGATGATGAGCGCGGCAGTAACAATGCCGAGCGTCAGCCGGCTGGCCGCCTGGTCAAGCTGGTTGCTCACCTCCTTGAGCGCGCGAATATCGACATGTACCTGAATCCGGCCCCGGCTGGCATTGCGCAACAGGCGGCTGAGATCGGCCGGCAGGTCGCCCAGCAGCCGGAGCGTCTGGAACATGCTTCGGCGCATGCGCCGCGCCAGGTTGATCGGCGCATAGTGGCGACGCAGCACTTCCTCGATGATCGGCGCGGCCTCGCCGGCCATGTCGAATTCCGGGTCGAGTCGCCGACCCATGCCTTCCAGAGTGATGAAGGCCTTGAGCATCAGCACCAGATCCGGCGGCAGCACCAGATCGTGCTCGCGCAGTACGCCAGTGATATCCCCGATCATCGCGGTGAGATCAAGCTGCTCGAGCGGCACACCGTGATAGTGGTCGATGAACTCCTCGACGTCCTCGTAGAGCTCGGTGTCGTCGACATCACCATCCTCGCTCCACTCCACGAGAATGCTTGCGGCCGTTTCGGCATCGCGCGAGACCAGGCCGTAGAGCAGTTCGGCAACTTCGTGGCGGCGCTGCTCCGACAGCCGCCCGACCATGCCGAAATCAATCAGGCCGATGCGGTTGTCGGACAAGTAGATGATATTGCCCGGATGCGGGTCGGCGTGAAAGAACCCCTGATCGAGAATCATCAGTAGAATCGCATGAGTCCCGCGCTGGGCAATCAGGTGGGTATCCAGACCGGCGGCGCGAACCGCCTCGACGTCGCGCCCGGGAATCCCTTCCAGGCAGGTCTGGACATTGAGGCGCTCGCTGCTGTATTCCCACCAGGTTTCGGGCACCACAATGCCCGAATCCGGCTCCAGGGATTCGGCAATGCGCTCGGCGTTGCGGCACTCGGCCTGAAAGTCGAGTTCCAGGCGCAACGAGCGCGCAAACTGGCGCACCAGCAGGCGCGGACGATAATGCCGCAGTTCGCTGGTTTCCGACTCCAGTCCGTCGGCCAGACGCTGCAGCAGGCGCAGATCTGCCTCGATGGTCTTGCGGATGCCGGGACGCCGGACCTTGAGCACCACCGCCGTGCCATCGTCAAGCCAGGCCCGATGAACCTGTGCCAGAGAAGCCGCAGCCAGTGGCTCTTGCTCCACCCGGGCGAAAACCTCCTCCGGCGGCGCACCGAGATCCTCGGTCAGCTGGGCCTGGATCTGTTCCCACTCGACGGCCGGGGCATGATCCTGGAGTTTGCCGAATTCCTCGAGCCATTCCGGACTGAACAGGTCCACGCGGGTGGCCAGTATCTGGCCGAGCTTGACGAAGGTCGGGCCCAGCTCTTCGAGCACCCGGCGGACACGCTCGGCCGGCTTGAGCTCGGCCTGCTCTTCGCCTTCTTTCCAGTGAAGAACCTTGCCGGCCCGCTTCAAGGCCCCGGCCATGCCGATGCGCTGAACGACATCCCCGAACCCGTAGCGAATCAGAACCGATGCAATATCCTGCATGCGGCCGATATCCCGTGCTGCACTCAATGCCTGCCAGAACATCCGTCAATCTCGTCTGAATGAGCAAACAGTGTACCGCGATGATACAAAGCCGCCGAGCGGGCGGGGTAGAATCAACGCCATGCGATCACTCACCCGGCTGTTGCTGCTTGGCGTCTCGGCACTCATACTCTCTGGCTGCGCGTCCACGCCACCCAAGCGCCAGGACAATCTCTGCGAGATCTTCGAGCAGGAGCCGGGCTGGTATGACAAGGCCCATGCCAGTGAGCGGCGCTGGGGCATTCCGATTTCGATCCAGATGGCGATCGTGCAGCGCGAATCCTCGTTCCGGGCCCGCGCCCGACCCGAAAGAACGCGGCTGCTTGGTTTCATTCCATGGCGGCGCCCTTCTTCAGCCGCGGGTTATGCGCAAGCCCAGAATCCTGCCTGGAAGGAATATCTCGAGCTGACCGGCCGCTCAGGCTGGTTCACCCGCCGCTCGAACATGGGCGACGCGCTCGATTTCATCGGCTGGTACAACTACACCACCCATCAGCGCCTGGGCATTCCACGCGACGACGCCTATAGCCTCTATATCGCCTACCATCAGGGGCGAACCGGCTACAAGAGCGGCGCCTGGCGCAGCAAGCCGAAAGTCAAGCAGACCGCCCGCCAGGTGGCCGCAAGCGCCGAGCGCTACGCCCGTCAGCTGCCGGCCTGCGAAAACCGATTCCGCTGCGCGGCCTGGTGGAAGTTCTGGCCATTCTGCCGCTGAAACACGACTACGTAGAGCCACCCGCCGAGCGCGCCGGGCAGGCTGATCAGCACCAGGCCCGTCCATGTGCGCGCCGCAGCAATCACCGTGCCCGGCAGCATCACCTCCATCACCAGCAGCGCCACTGCCGGGGCAGCCAACCCGGCCAGCGCGTGAAGCGGGATTGACCGCTTCGGCCAGCGGCGCGCCAGGCCGCCTGCTACTGGCAAAGCCAGCAGCAAACCGGCAGCAACGATCATGGCCCACAGCGGGGCAATGTTAGCCCAAAGCACTAATGTCCCCTTTCCACAAAGTTAAAGTGTCCCCTTTTTGTTCTGACAAGGAGCGGGGCCATGGATCGGGAGACGATTGCCATGAGTCACAGGGAGTTGGATCGGGTGGGTGTCATCCGGAAGGT